>JARLGS010000349.1 GCA_031292695.1 Mycobacterium sp.
CTCCGCGGTGCGTCCGGTGGCACGCAGCGCACCAATCCGGCCCGCCCCCATCGCAGCCCTCGTCCACGGCGACGCGGGCTCGTCGGTGAGTTGGTGCACCCGGCCGCGGAAATAGTCGATGCCGAACAGCATGCCGTCGAACAGACCGCCCGTGGGCTCGGGTCGGGGTGGCCCGCCATCGGGATTCAACAGGGCGAGGGAGTAGCGCACGATATTCACATCGGGTCCGCCGGGCGCAGCGCCGAGTACGGCATGCATGTCATCGATGCGCCCGGCCAGCATGTAGCACCACGCCATCAGCGCGGCAGCCCGTTCGGACGCCACCGCGAGCTGGTCCCGCCGGCCGAGGGCGGCCAGTTCGTCGGCGATGCGGGCACCGTGACGCTGGTCGTCGCGCGCCACCGCCAGCATGAGCCGGGCCTCGGCGAACCCGACCTCGGCGACTGGCACAACAGGCGATAACGCCTCGATCCACCGATCGGCCACGGCGAAATCCAACCGGTCGAGGACGCCGGGGATCGCACGCTCGGCGGAGGCGTACGCATCGGTGAACGCACCTGCGGCCAGCAGCTCTTCGACCGCTTCTTCATGAAATCCATGTGACGCCAGGTGCCGTCCGTGCGCTGCGCGTAGGTCACAGACCGCCGTATCCCCGCGCTGATCCAACAGCCCGCGCAGATACTCCCGAAACCGCGAATGGCAGCGCAAACTGGGCGGATCCGCCGACCACTGCGCCGGGATGGGTGCAGACCCCAGCGAAGCGAGCCTCCCGGCGGCGTCGTTGATGCCCAAGGCCACCGCCGACTCCACGCTCACCTCCTGCAGTACCGAGGTGCTGACCAGAAACTCGCGGTCATCTTGGTCGAGTTCGCCGAGGATGTGTGCGCCCAAGTAACTTTCGAGGCCATCGATTCCGCCGCTGGTATCGACCAGACGGTCCGCCGCGCGCCAGGCATCGAACATCACCCCGATTACCCAGCCACCCGTGGCCGCCACCGCCGCCTGTGCGTCGTCCCCCGAGCGGCCCAGTCCCTGCAGGGCGACGCGCGCCTCTTCTACCGTGAAAGCCAGGTCTGCGTCGACGAGGCGTGCCAGATCTGCGCCCAGACCGGGAGACAATACCGAGGCACCCAGGCGGCGCCGGCTGATCAGAATGAGCCGCATGCTCGGCGGGCCGTAGCGCACGACCGAGCCGATCACTTCCCACGCCGCCGCCGATCCGTGCAGCCGCTCCAGATCGTCAAGAACGAACACAACCTCGGCATCGGCGGCAGCTTCGACAAGCAGTCCCGCGGCCTCGGCATGGGGAATGCCCGCGCCCAAAGCCCCGGTGGCTATTCCCCGCACTGCCGGCACCTGTTGCGCCAGGGCCTCCTCCAGGTACGTCACCAGCCGCCCCGGTGCGGCGTCGGTGGCGTCGACACTCAGCCAAGCCACTGGTTTGTCGAATGTGCGGCTGGCATGAGCCACCGCCACCGACTTGCCGGCCCCTGCGGTCGCCGTGATCGCTACCACCCGGTGAGCATCCACGAGCTGGCAGAGCAACTCGTCAAGGCGCCCGCGCGGCGCCACACCCACCGGTGCATCCGGAACGATGATCTTGCGCCGAATGATCCGGGGTCGCTCAACCGACGGTGCCGACATTCCCACTCCTGTCAGACAGCCATGCTACCGCCACGCGACCCTTTCATGATTTATGGCGCGTATCGGCCCGGCCCGTGCGGTATGGGCCGACCTCCGACGGTCCGGTCCATGCAGTTCCCGTAGAGGCGAACAACGTTCGAGTCCGCGCGACTCACTGACAGCCACACGCCGGAAGGATTCGACTGCGGGGGTCAGGGATACGGTGAGCAGCTGCTCCTCGACGCACTAGGCAAAGCCGTCGCCGCATCGGAAATCGGCGGCGGCCCGCTCATCGTCGTTGATGCCATCGACGACGAGGCGCAATCCTTCTACGAGCACTACCACTTCACCCCCGTCAAGAAGCGCGAGCGTCGCCTGATCATGAAGGTACCCAACGCGGCGAAAGCGCTCGGCGAACGCTGGCGGGGAGTAGACCCTTACGCCGAAGAGTGTGCTGCACAAAGGAGTTGACCACCAGCGGTGTCGAGAGTTTCCCTGGTGCGTTGGACACACTGCGTGCCGACAATGGGCTCTTGCCTCATCTTCTTCAGTTGAGTGAGGAACAGGCGCGCACAGCCGCCCGCGCTGATCGTCGCCGTCATCGCGGCGTTGCTGAGCAGCGCCAACCTGACGCTCCGACGCCGCGAGGGTTGACGGCTATCTCACAGCAAAGTCCAGGCAACAGACAGGGAACTTACGTGCAGGTGCGGGCGACTTCTCAGATAGTGACCAGGCCACCATCGTGGTGACTTGATCATCGCCACATCCAGAGATCTCCGAACCAACCCGGGCGGATGTCCGCATACCCCTCTATCACCAACGAAGGCGAACCCGACATGAAAGTCATTCCCTCCCTGGCAGTCTCGGCGGCACTAGCCGCGGCCGCGCTGATCAACCCCGGGCCGGCCAGCGCCCATGACTGGCTGACGAACTCCACCCCCGCGGAGAACTCGACAGGTCCGGCCCCAACCCAGGTGTCGATGACATTCAACGAACCGGTCACCCACGCTCAAGCCTGGATAGTTGGACCCGATGGCGCCACGTGGTCCGCCGGACCGCTCAACGGTTCGGGAGCCAACTACACCATCGCGATGAAGCCGTCGCCACCGCCGGGTCTGTACGTCGTGCACTGGCACAACACCGCAGCTGACGGCGACGACATCTACAACGGATGGTCGTTCACCATTAGCTGACACTCAAGCGTGCTCATATAGCGATAATTGAATACCTAATACTACCAATGCCTTTCACCCGTCACCGAACGCCGTCGCCGCCGGGCTAGTGGTTGCGAAATACGCGGCTCATGGCAAGATACGAGCCACTCGACATTTGCGAGCGGCGAAAAGAATATGGAGCACTACCAATGACACACGTGCCTCTCTTCGGACACGACACCCTGTCTCCCAAACGAATCGCGGCCGTTGTCGCGGCATCGATCTGTGCGCTCGGGGCAGTGCAGGCAACGCCCGCACACGCCGATCCCGTTGACATGGCGCCACAGGTGTACGACAAGGTCAGCCGCGACGGGTGGCACCTGCAGATCAAGATCGATCACGAGTCGATCAACTCGGTGCCCAACCTGGCTGCAGCGGTCAACTCCCGCGAGGGCTTCGTCACCGCATCGGGGACTGCGACCGCCACTGGCGGGTCGAGCCCGATCACCGACAGCATCTTCATCCTCGGCTACCAATTGGGTTGCCAGTCAGACGTTTCCACCGGTCTACAGCTCGGCGGCACTGCCGGTGTGGCACCGTCGGCCTCCATCGGCAGCACCACTGCTATCGGTGGCACCGCCGGCATCGCCGGCTTCGTGCAGACAGTGGTCCAACCGGGCGTGATCGTCGACC
>JARLGS010000350.1 GCA_031292695.1 Mycobacterium sp.
CATGCGGCGGTCACCGGGGTCGGCGTGGATTCGGGGGAAGAGCCGACGCCGACGGTCTGCAGCAACTGATCGATCGGATTCCACGGGTCGTCGGCGAGGGCGTGAGCCGGATTCTGCGCCGGGGGCAGCATGCCTGAGTACTGGTCCGCGAGGGAATTGGACAGTGTCCCAGCCGAGTACGACGTGACGGGAACCCCGGCCAGCGAGGCGAAGGTGAATGGGATGACCTGTTGGTTGGGCGGGAAGATGGCCTGCCAGAGGGCCGCGTCGGCGGCAGGGTCGACGAACGTGGCCGCTACCTCTGTCGTACCGGTCGAACCGACGATTTCCGCCGCCAAGCTCAGCTGAAGCGACGGCCACGCGACCATGTCGGGGTAGTCGGACAGCTGGGTAGCCGTCGGTGGCGTCCCGGCCGGGTCATCGGTTCCCAGACGCGGGCTGGCCAGCAGCGTCAGTGTGGTGGTGCCGTCGGTGGAGGCGGGTGCAGAGGGATCGGGCAGCAGCGTCCAAACCACCGTTTGCACAATCATGACGCGACCATCGGAGCGAATGCCGCGCAGCGCTGCTGCCACGGCGCGGCGGTGGGAAACGCGATGTCGAAAGTAGGATCTGAGCCGGCGCTGAACGAGCGACTGACCGAGAAACTCAGCGACTGACTGAAGAACGCCACCTGGACCCGCACGGTGAATTCGGCCGTACCTCAGAACTGTTTTTGAGGTGCCGAAATGTATTCGAGTGCCAGATAGATCTCTAGCGAGACGCTGATAATGCCGAGCAAATCCACTTGGCCCGTGGCGCGGAAAAACGCGTCGATATCAGGATTTCCGTTGGTGACGGTGAGGTGGATGCCTGCGGTCACCGTGACGGATGCGCTGGCCACGATGAGGTCGAGCGAGGCGGCTGCGCCGAAGTCGAGCTGCGCCTCCAGCTCCTGGAGTGTGTCGCCCACAACGGTCAGGGCCAGGAAACCGCCGCCGCCTAAGAGCGACACGGTGAGCATGAATGGGTGGTCGCGGGAAGCGAACCCGAAGCTCGCCTGCACGGGCCTGCCGTCCAGCGGCAGGGTGACCGACGAGGAGACAGCGAGGTTCTGCATCAAGAACGCTCCCATCGGAATCGACGGGATCGCCAAGCTGTAGCTCGCGACGAGACTGCTGTC
>JARLGS010000351.1 GCA_031292695.1 Mycobacterium sp.
CGGCGGCGGGTGGACCAGCTGTCCGGCGGGCAGATGCGCCGCCTGGTGTTGGCGGGGCTGCTCGCCCGCAAGCCACGGGTGGTGATCCTCGATGAACCGTTGGCCGGCCTAGACGCCGCCAGTCAGCGTGGTCTGGTCGACTTACTGACCGACTTGCGACGCACTACCGGGCTGACGGTGGTGCTGATCTCCCACGACATCCTCGGCCTCGACGAGCTGTGCCCGCGCGTGCTGCAGCTCAGCAACGGGGCGATCGAGGTACCGGTATCGCCATCAACGGGAGGACGTTCATGACGGCGACCGTGCCACCGCATAAACCGGTGCGCCGACCCCTGGTGCTGAT
Source organism: Mycobacterium sp. (assembly GCA_031292695.1). Lineage (GTDB taxonomy): Bacteria > Actinomycetota > Actinomycetes > Mycobacteriales > Mycobacteriaceae > Mycobacterium. Next base: position 344 of record JARLGS010000351.1, read on the forward strand.
GCGTCCGGTTCCGGTGGCCAGCCCGATCCATTCGCTGTGGGCGGGAACCAAGCTGATCGTCATCTTCGGGGTCGGCCTGGTGCTGGCCACCAATCCCGGCTGGGTTCCTATCGCGGCGGAGGGCGGACTCGTCATGGTGGGCATCTGGCTGGCAAACATCCCGCGGAGTGCGCTGCCGTCGGTGCCCGTCGCGGTCTGGGTGGTGCTGGTGCTCGGCTCCGCCTTCCTGACCACGTCCGGGGGCGCTCCATTCGTCGACCTCGGCTCCGTGCACATCGGGCTTGGTGGAGTGTTGCAGTTCCTGCGCATCACGATGTTGACGATCGTCTTGCTATCGCTGGGTGCGCTGTTGTCGTGGACCACCGAGCTCTCCGACATCGCGCCCGCGCTGGCCAAACTGGGCCGGCCACTGAGGTGGCTGCGCATACCGGTGGATGACTGGGCGACCACGATGAGCCTGGCGCTGCGCTCGTTTCCAATGATGTTCGACGAATTCCGGTTGGTGCAAGCGGCACGCAAGCTGCGACCCAACCCGCGTTTTCGCACCCGTCGGCAGCGCTGCCTATACCGGGTGCGCGACTTCATCGATCTGGTTTCGACCGCCATCGCGATGATGTTGCGCCGTGCCGATGAGATGGGCGACGCGATCACCGCACGCGGCGGTGCCGGGCAGATCACGGCCAGCCGATCGGGACCCGGACGGGTCGACTGGGCAGCGTTGTCGATCGTGGCCCTGGTCTGCGCGGCGGCGCTGGCTGTGCAGTTCGCCGTCGGTGGCGCCAGCGGCCCGCCCATGCCGCCGCCCGGATTCGGTGGCCCACCGCCGGGGGCACCCGGTTTCGGCGCCCCACCGTTCCCGCCGCCCTAGCCGGGTCCTTGTTAAGTGTTCCAACAGCATCCGTTGCGAGATCTGCACGATCGCTTCCGGCCAGATGTTGCTGGCACTTGTCATCGGCGAGGTCTCGGATCAATAGCTACGCAGGCGCGAGCGAGGCTCGATGGAATTGCATTTCAACTGGCGGACCAATGTAACCCGTACCTCGCTACCTAGAGTTCGAGCTCCCTACAAGCGCGCGCGAGAAGAGGCCAGGTCAGGGTCGCTCCGCCCATACGACATTGCGCTGTAGGTTGCAAAACTCCATGTCATATCGCACCACGCTGACCTGCGCCTTCGCGGGATTGCATCTGGTTTGACGGACGAGTCTTTGCATTCGGGATGGCGAATCCTAGAACCGTACGGCGGTACCTGAAATCGGTTGCGGCACCCTGCCTCACTAGTGGGTGCTGAGGACACGCCAATTCGTCGCGTGACACTCACTGTCCGCTGGGCAGGGGCAAGCGTTGCCCGGTATTAGGTGCGCGTTCTGATTAGGTTTGCTAGGAACGCGCAGATCAAGTGTCTCGACGGATGCGGCGAAACATCCTCATGCGCCGGACGTTCACGCGGTACAGCAGACCCGGGAAGAGTCGATTCAGGCGCCAAATCCCGCGCACCACACCGGGAAACACGATAAGGGCTTTGTTGCGGACCACGCCTGCGAGGATCTCCCGCGCCGCCTGTTCGGCGCTCCATTGCGGCATCAGAAAGTGAGAGCTGCGGCTGACGCGAACGATCTCCTCGGTGTCCACCTTCATGTTCACCACGGTCATGTTCTTGTAGATGTCCGTTTTCATGTCGCCGGGACACACGCAGCTGACCTTCACGCCGAGATCGGCCCCTTCAAACCGCAGCGAGAGCGAGAGTCCGACCAGGGCGTGCTTTGCCGTGCAGTAGGGCCCATTGCCAGGTTGCGAGATCAGGCCGCTCAGCGACGACACGTTGACGATATGCCCGTGGCCCTGCCTCACCATCACGCGATACGCGGCCAACGTCCCGTAGAGGACACCGTGGAGGTTGACCGCCAAGACCCGGTCCCACTGCTCCACCGTGAGATCACGAGCGTCTCCGCCGATCACGACCGCAGCGTTGTTAAACATGTAGTCGAGCCGGCCGAGGTCGGCGACCGTCTGATCAACCAGACGCGAGACGTCGTCGTTGTTCGCCACGTCGATCTGCGCGGTCCGCGCCTTTCCGCCGGATTGCTCGATCTGCGCAGCAACCTGGTTGGCCATATCGCCGGCGATATCCGCCGCGATCACGGTGGCCCCCTGTCGTGCGAGTTCCCCGCACAGGGCGCGTCCCAGGCCCATGCCGCCACCGGTGACGATCGCCACCTTCCCCTCGAAGACGCTCACGTGTGTTCTCGACCTCCACCGCGCCCAAGTGTTGCCGGACCGTTGGCAATGAAGCGACCGGGTTTCATCCACACCTCGTTACGTGTGATCGGCGGGCTGTCTGACCTGCAGGTGAGCGTAGTACTCGCCTTCGGCTCCTGCGGGTGAACGGAGCCCGAGGCGGTGCATGAGCCTCACACCGGCCACTCTGGGTGAGTACGTGCGGGTGGCTGGGTGGCGGTGGAAGGTCGAGGACCTTCGTCGTGGTGACCACCGCCTCGCAACGCCGCGCCACGGCTCTCGGCAGCGGCGCCACCGCGGGAGAGTTCGGCGCCCGCGTGGTGAAGGCCTTCAACACCGTCTTCGGTCACGTCCTGAAGGAGGGCCGGACGCTGGACGTGTTCTTCGCCGGCGACGATGCGCAGGCCAAAGCACAGGTGTCGCAGTTCATCGAGAGCCTCGGGCTGCGCCCGCTGGACGTCGGCGGCTTGACCATGGCGCACTGGCTGGAAGGAACGAGCCTGATCCTCATGGGTCTCGCCCGTCACGGGGTGGGCCAATGGGATATCGCCTTGGACGCCAACGAATTTGACGGCTGAGCCTCTGAGTCGACACCGCCGGCCGTGGCTGTAGGGCCACGGCCGGCGGATGCGGCTGACGTCGTCAGCACTGAAGCACTGGCCTCAGACTGACGTCAGCTCGGATTCGCGTTGGATCGGCTTCGGCCACAGCTGCGGAATCGGACGCTGACGCACGCGCTGCGGCCACCAGAACCAGCGCCCGAGCAGGCTCGCGATCGACGGCGTCATCAGCGACCGCACCACCAGAGTGTCGAACAACAGACCCAGACCGATGGTCGTACCGACCTGGCCGATGATGATCAGCTTGCTCACCGACATGGACATCATGGTGAAGGCGAACACCAGGCCCGCCGAGGTGACCACCGAGCCGGTGCCCACCATGGCGCGGATGATGCCGGTGTTGAGCCCGGCGTGGATTTCCTCCTTGATGCGCGAGACCAGCAGCAGGTTGTAGTCCGCGCCGACCGCCAGCAGCACGATGACCGACATCGGTAACACCATCCAGTGCAACGGAATACCCACGATGTGTTGCCAGAGCAGTACCGAGAGACCGAACGCCGATGCCAGGCTGAGCACCACGGTGCCGACGATCACCGCCGAAGCGACGACCGCACGGGTGAGGACCAACATGATGATGAAGATCAGGATCAGCGCTGCGGCCGCGACGATCATCAGGTCGTAATCGGCACCGATCTGCATGTCGTTGTACATGGCCGCACTGCCGCCGAGGTAGATCTAGGAGCCCTCGAGCGGGGTGCCCTTGATCGCGTCGGCCGCCGCGATCTTGAGCGGTTCGATACGCGAAGTGCCCTCCTGCGTCAACGGGTCACCCTGGTGAATGATGGTGAACCGCACCGCATGTCCGTCTGGCGACATGAACAGCTTGAGACCCCGCTGGAAATCTGCGGTCGTGAATGCCTCCGGCGGCAGGTAGAACGAATCATCGTTCTTGGCCGCGTCGAACGCCTCGCTCATCGCGGTGCCGGTCTGCTGCATCGCGATGGTCTGATCCTGCTGAGCCTTCTGCATCTGGTACTGGTTCAGCAGCACCTGCTTCTGGTGTTTCATCGACGCGATCTGCTTCGGCATCGTCGCGACCATCTTGGGCATGAGGTCGGCCATGCGCTGCATGTCGGGAACCAGATCCTGGAAATCGTCGGACATCGTGCTGATGCCGTCGATGCTCTCGAAGACCGACCGCATGGACCAGCACACCGGGATATCGAAGCAGTGCGGCTCCCAATAGAAATAGTTGCGCATGGGCCGGAAGAAATCATCGAAGTCCGACAGGTGATCCCGGGTGTCACCCATGTCATCCGAGGTGGTCTTCATCTTGTCGGCCATGCGCTGCGACACCGCTGCCAGATCCTTCTGGACGCTCATCATCTCGGTCATCGCATCGATGCTGTTTTGCAGATCGTCGGCCTGAGACAGCAGATTGTTCAGATTGGTCTGCGTGTAGTCGTTGTTCATGAGCTGCGTGGAGCCGCTCTGTCCCACGGTGTACGGGATCGTCGAGTGCTTGATCGGGTCACCGTCGGGTCGAGTGATGGTCTGCACCTGGGCGATTCCGTGCACGTTCTTCAGCGCCTTGGCGATCTTGTCGATCACCAGGAAGTCGGCCGGGTTTCGCAGGTCGTGATCGGACTCGACCATCATCAGATCCGGGTTCATCTTGGCCTGCGAAAAGTGCCGGAACGCCGCGTCATAGCCGATGTTGGCCGCGACGTCCTTGGGCAGGTAAATCCGATCGTTGTAGGTGGTGTGATAGCCCGGCAGCGCAATCAGACCAACCAGTGCGGCCACTACAGCACCGACCAGGATGGCGCCGGGCCAGCGCACCGTCGCGGTGCCGACCCGGTGCCAGCCAGCGGTTTTCGTGTCCTTCCGAGGTTCGAGGACCCGGCCGAAGCGGGTGCAGACGGAGATCAGCGCCGGCCCCATGGTCAGCGCCATCGCGACCACCATCACCATGCCGATGGCCAGTGGGAAGCCCATGGTCTGGAAGTACGGCAACCGGGTGAAGTGGAGGCACAGGGTGGCGCCGGCAATGGTCAGGCCCGAGGCCAACACCACGTGCGCGGTGCCGTGAAACATGGTGTAGTAGGCCGATTCTCGGTCTTCTCCAGCCCGCCGCGCTTCCTGATAGCGTCCGATCAGGAAGATGGCGTAGTCCGTGGCCGCGGCGATCGCCAGCGTCACCAGCAGGTTGGTGGCGAAGGTGGTCAGCCCAAAAATGTGGTGGTAGCCCAGGAATGCCACCAGACCTCGCGCACCGGAGAGCTCGAGCACCACCGTCACCAACACGATCAAGGTCGCGATGATGGATCGGTAGACCAGCAACAGCATGACCGCGATGACGCCGAAGGTGACCAGTTCGATCATCTCCATGCTCTTGTCACCGACGGTGTTCTGATCAGTGCTGGTCGCTGCGGGACCGGTCACATAGGCCTTTACCCCTGGCGGAGCGGGGCTTTCGGTGGCGATGTGGCGCACCGCGGCGACCGACTCGTTGGCCAGCGTCTCCCCTTGATCGCCGGCGATGTAGACCTGAACGTAGGCCGCCTTGCCGTCGCGGCTCTGTGCGCCCTTGGCGGTCAGCGTGTCGCCCCAGAAGTCCTGGACGTGCTGGACGTGGGTGGTGTCGGCGCGCAGGTCACTGACCATCTTGTCGTAGAACGCGTGCGCGTCGGCGCCCAGCGGATGATCGCCTTCGAGCACGATCATCACCGAACTGCTGGTGTTGTATTCGTCGAATACCTTGCCGACTCGTTTGGTGGCGATCATCGATGGCGCGTCATTCGGGCTCATGGACACCGCGCGCAGCTTGCCGACTTCTTCGAGCTGCGGGACGACGGTGTTCAGTGCGGCGATGACCCCGATCCATGCCAGGATGATCAGCACTGCGAACCGACGGAGGAACCGCGGTATTCCCTTGTGCCCCTTGTTCTCTACCGTCGGGATGGCGTCGGTCTGGGCATCTGCGGCCGGCGCGTTCATGCGGCCTTCACAAAGCAGAAGGTCTCAGCGTTCATACCGGTGGCGGTCCTCTCTTCTTTGACCACGTCATCGACACTGACCCGGCAGCTGATGCTGTTGCCATTGCCCTGGGCCAGAATGTTGGGCTGCACCGAGGGCAGGGTGGTCGACAGCGTCAACGTCCACGGCAACGACACCCCCGCGGCGCGCTGCGGCTTGCCTTCGAGGTCCATGTAGTTGACGACGGCCGTGCTGCCCGTGCCGAAGATCTCGTACTTGACGAATTTCGGGTTGAAGTCTTCGGCGTTGTCCGAGCTCTTCTCGGTGATCACAACGGGGTTCGAACCGAACACCTGGCGCACGTTCGACACGATCACCACGCCGGCGGCAACCGCAACGATCACCAATAGCGGTAGCCATGCCCGCCGAAACACTCTTGTCATCGCTGCCTTCTGTAGAAGTTGCCAACCGCGCGGTCATCGGGCATGTGGAGGCACACCGCCGTTGGTGGACCGAGGAACATCTAGCTAGGTAACCTAACGGAAAAAGTGGATAGAGTCCATCCAGTTTTGTGTAGCCTTCGTTACAACCCGGCGCAGCCCCAGCGCATTCCTGCCGCGGCCACGTTTGTCCGTTTTGCTCCGGAAAACCCTTGGTCAGCAAGGATATTCAGGCGCGCGCCACTCAGCTGTTGGAGGCGAAGTCCCAGACTTGCATGTTGCCGGCCGGGTAGTTCATGCACACGTCGGTGGCCTTGGCGACGACGCCTTTGTTGTTGAAGAACACTTTGGCCCAGTTACCCCAGTGGGTGGCCACCTGTTCGTAGTAGACGTTGGTGGCGGTGTCCTCGGAGTACTGCCGACGGGAGGCTGGGTCCAGGGAGAAGAACCAGTGGATGCGGTCCTCGGCCATCTGCTGGATGTCGGCCGGCCGATTGTTCCGGTCGATCATGTAGCGCTGGTAGTACACCGGACTGGTGTCGCGCACCGCCTGCAGGTACTGCTCGGCATCACAGGTGGTGACGATGATCCGGTGCGGGATCGGGTAGTCGTCGGTGGCATCGGCCGCGGCCGGACTGGCCGGCGACAGAACGGAAGACGCTGCAACGCCAAATGCCATGGCGGCCAATCCGATACGGAGCGGTCGAACCCTCATGCGCGACCTCCTATTTGCGACTGGTGCGCTGCGTCCTCCAACATCGAATGCTTATCCGGGCAATAGAAATCTATTGCGGCACCGAGGAACTGCCAGTGCTGCCGGGCGACGTTCTGCCGCGACAAGTTGGTAGCGACGAAATTGGCCGACTCATACGCGTCGCGGTCGACGTTGTTACTCAACCGCTGGCACGCGATCTTGCCCAACCAGGCGTTGTAGTCCTTCGGGCCATAGATCCCGTAGGTGTGCAACTGATTAGCGAAGTCCGTATCTGGATCGGCGTACGCGGTCCCCGAATTAGCGACTGCCGCAAGCAGTCCGACACTGGCGGCAGCCAACGCATGTACCGCCCGGTGATGTCGCGTCATGCAGCACGCCCCCTAATCGCAGCTCACCACAATCGTCAGCTGATCGCAGTGTTCGACATGAAGCTATTCAGGTAAGTGGATGAAGTCAATCCACTTACCTGAATAGTGTCTCGGATTACACTGCGGGGGTGATGACCCGCTCGACCTCGGATCGACCGCTGCGCAAAGATGCGGTGCGCAATCGTCAGCGAGTGATCGACGCAGCCCGCGATCTGTTCGCGACACGTGGCCTGGGCGCGACGCTCAATGAAGTAGCGCACCACGGCGGGATCGGAGTCGGCACGGTATATCGCCGATTCCCCACCAAGGAAGCGCTCTTCGAGGCCATCTTCGAGGACGCGATCGACGAGATCGCCGCCGTGGCCGATTTGGGATTGGCATTCGACGACTCCTGGCAGGGATTCGCCTGGTTCGTCGAACAGATGTGTCAGCAGACAGCCACCGATCGTGGCCTGCGAGAAATCCTGTACAGCAAGGGCGGTTGCGGCAATCGGGTGGATGCGGCACGCACCCGCCTGGTTCCGAAGCTCGCGAAACTTGTTGAGCGGGCCCAAAAAGACGGCCATTTGCGACCTGGTATCTCCGACAGCGACATGCCGATCCTGGGCCTCTTGGCAGGCACAGTCAGCGAATTCGCCGGGCATGTCGACGCTGACCTGTGGCGACGGTACGTGGCCATCTTCCTCGACGGTCTGCGCGATCGCGATGGGCAGGACAGGCTGCCGGTCGATGCCCTTGATGCGGACCAGGCCGCGATCGCCATGACCACCTCTCCACCGGTGTCCTGAGTCAGCAAGTAGCGGCGTGCCGCGGTACTGCGACGCCGTCACCGCTCCGCGGCCAGAAATCTGCCGTAGGAGGTATCGAGATGTCGAAGCGGCTTCTCAGGGGATGGCAATGTTGCCGTCTTCTGCCATCCCAAAAAACGAACTTCCACGGAGATTGAGAAACACCCCCTCCGCCACTGCATTTCAAATGTCGAATTCGACATCATTCGACAATCTGTAATGCAATTCGACACGGAGAAATGCAACCTACAACCACCACCACTTTCAACATATAGCGCACCGGGGGGCTTGCGGCAAGACCCCCATGATGCCTCAGAATCGCTGAGCCAACGCCGCAACCTGCGGCTTTGTGTGTCTTGAGGGGACGTATGACAGACACCGACGTGATCATCGTGGGCGCCGGACCGACCGGTCTGACGCTGGCCGCTGAGCTCTGCCTGGCCGGGATCCGGCCGCTGGTACTCGAGCGGTTGCCGGAGATTCGAGAGGTCGCCAAGGCCGGTGGCATCGGCGGACAGATCCTCGACCTGCTGCGCTACCGGAAGCTCGGGGACCGCCTCGAGTCCGTGGCTGGCCCATCTGTCACCGCCCGACTTCCTTTCGGCGGCATCCACGTCGACCTGACCGTGCTGCCCGAGTCGCCGATGCAGGTATTGCGGCTTGCCCAACCGCAATTGGAAGCGCTGCTGGCCGATCACGCCCGCGAACGCGGCGCCGATATCCGGCGTGGCCACGAGGTCACTGGCCTGCAGCAGCACGACGACGCCGTGCACCTGGACGTCCTGGGGCCGGACGGTCCATACCGCATCGCAGCGCGCTACGTGGTGGGCTGCGACGGGGTGCGCAGCCGCGTCCGGGAACTGGCCGGGATCGGCTTCCCCGGCATCACCTATCCCGAAATCCATCGGCTGGCCACGGTCACGATGCCGGCGGAGATCACCGTCCGCGATGACGGTGACTACGACGTCCCCGGCTACGGCCAGCTGCGCTGGGGCTACAGCCAGACCGCGGGTGGCGTCTTCGCCATCGCATCGTCCGCGCCGGGACAGTTAGGCATTTATACCAGCGAGGCACCCGATCACGACTATGACGACGACGACCCGATGACGCTGGCCGAATTCCGCGACAGCGTCCGCCGAGTGCTCGGCGCGGAGATACCGCTGGGCGAGCCAAAACGGTTGACCCGCTTCACTTATGCGGCCCGACACGCCGAACGCTACGTGGCCGGCCGGGTGCTGCTGGCCGGTGACGCCGCGCATCAGATTCCGACGGGTGGGGTGGCGGTATCCGCAGGCATGCTCGACACGGTGAACCTGGCCTGGAAACTCGCGGCCACCCTGCAGGGCTGGGCAGCCGACGGGTTGCTCGACACCTACCACGACGAACGGCACCACGCCGGCGAGCGCCTGCTGTTGCATTCGCAGGCCCAGGTGGCGCTACGGCGCGGACACGATCCGGCCGCTGAGGCACTGCGAAAAGTCTTCAGCGAGTTGGTCTCTGATATGCCGGCACTCGCGCGCGTCGCCGCGATGATTGCGGCATCGGATGTCCGCTACCCGATGCCGGGCACGCAGCCGCACGCGCTAGCCGGCACCTTTGCATCAGACCTTCCCGATGATGTCGTGGCAGCGCTACGGGCGGCGCGACCCGTCTTCGTCGGGCCATCCGAGCTCCGCGACATCACGGCATCGTGGGGCGATCGCGTCGAAATCCGAAGTGCCACAGTGCCCGACCGCCCGGCTGATGCCATGTTGATCCGTCCGGACGCACACATCGCCTGGGCCGCCGACGTCGGCGAACCCGTCGAGGCTGCGGCGGCTGGGCTACGGGAGGCGCTCGGCTATTGGTTCGGCGATTCCGGTGTCGACACGACGGATACGTGAATCACTCGATGTTCTCCAAGTCCTCGAGAAGGCTCGGATGCCTTGGCTGCCATCCCAATACCTTTCGGGTGTGGGCACTCGAGGAGGGTTGGTCGGCGGCGAAGATCGGGCCGAGCGCACCGAACGTCTGCTCCGGCACAGCTTGCACCGCAAGCCCGAGTCGACGTCCGATGACTGTCGCGATGTCGCGCACTGCGTCGCCCTCATCGGCTACCGCGTGCCAAGCGGTGCCCGCCTCGGCATTCTCCAAGACCAGCCGGAACAGTGCGGCCGCATCGATTGCGTGCACGGCAGGCCAGCGCTGGGTGCCGTCGCCGGGGTAGCCGGCCACGCCACTGCCGCGCGCCATGTTGGTCAGCACGCCGGCGAATCCGCCCTTTCCTTCGTTGTGCACCGTTCGCGGCAGACGGATGGCTGCGGTCCGGACGCCGCGGGAGGCCAGTTCCAGCATCGAGGTGAAAGAGCGGGCGCGCCCACCGACAGGTCCGTCAGTCGATAACGGGTCAGCCTCGGTGGAGGCGCGGCCAGGGACGTACGGCGTGCCGGAGGCCGTGATGAACGGGCGATCGGTGCCGACCAGTTCTTCGCCCAGTGCCGCCAACGCGGCGCCTTCTTCGGCAACCCCAGCCGCCAGTGCGGCGGAACTGCTGAAGTCGTTACTGAAGGCCAGGTGGATCACGCCGTCGGACCGCGCAGCGCCGGTGCGCAGCGCTGCCAGGTCCGTCAGATCGCCGCGAAGTGGCTCTGCGCCAGCGGCCTGAAGGTTCGCCGCAGCCGAGTCCGAGCGGGCGAGCGCCAAGACGGTGTGGCCGTTGTCGAGCAGTTCGGTGACGACAGCCGAGCCGATCAGACCGGTGCCGCCAGTGATGAAGACGCGCATGTGGCTCCTCGTTTGCGTGATGAGACTCTTGTCTCATCACCGTACACCGCGATGGGATAAGGGTCCCATCACTTACGATGGCCTGATGGCGCGATGGGAACCGGGTGCACGCGAGCGGCTCGTCCTGGCTGCCGTGGACCTGTTCACCGAGCAGGGCTACGACGCCACCACAGTCGCGCAGATTGCCGCGCGTGCCGGTGTCACGAAAAGCACCTTCTTTCGGCACTTCCCGGACAAGCGCGAACTCCTGGTGGCCGGACAACAGACGCTGAGTCAGCTACTGGCCGAAGGAATCGCGCAGGCACCTGACGGCGCTACCCCGCTCGAAGCAGTCACCGCCGGCCTTGAACGGGCGTCAGGTCACATGGGCCCGATGAACCACGAGCTGGGCCCCCGACTGAAAGCCGCTATCGCCGCCAACGTCGAACTCCAGGAACGCGACGCCCTCAAGAGTGTCGGGCTCGCTGCAGCTATGTCCGATGCGCTTCTCTCTCGCGGAGCATCGGCACCCGTCGCGCAGCTCGCCGCGGAGCTCGGCGTCCTGGCGTTCAAAGAGGGCTTCGCCCAATGGCTGCAGGCCGGTAACCCCGACGCAGCCATGGCGCCGTTCACCCTGGCTGCCCTCGAAGACCTCCGCATCGCAAGCCAGTCCCTCAGCTGAGCTACCCCGATATCCGCCACCGAGATCCGTTGCGATGACTTCTGAGGTCCACCGCGGTCTACTCGTTATGAGCCACAACGTGCGCCGTGAGCGCCTCGAGGAGGAACCATGACCGAGCAGACCGCGCTACCACCGGTGGTCGACCCCGACACCTGGCGCTCTGCCCTCGACGACCTGCGCCGCCGTGAGAAGGCCGCGACCCGTGAACTCGACGCAATCGCCACCGCGCGCCGCAGGTTGCCGATGGTCGAGCTACCCGACTACACCCTGATCGGCGCCGACGGCCCGGTCCGTCTGGCCGACATCTTCGACGGGAAGTCGCAGCTGATCGTCTACCACCACATGTGGACCGACGGCGCCGAATGGCAGTGCCCCGGCTGCACGGGTTTCACTTCGCAGTTCACCCGGCTGGAATTCCTGGACAACTACGACGCCCGGTTCGTCACCGTCACCAACGGGCCCATAGACGACGCCCTGGCGTACAAGACCAAGGTGGGCAATCGGATGGACTGGTATTCGTCGGCGGAGAGCAGCTTCGGGGCCGATGTCGACGCCCCACCCGGTGGCGGATTCGGGGTCAATGTCTTTCTGAAACATGGCGATACGGTGTACCGCACCTGGCATACCAACGGCCGCGGCTGCGAACAGCTGGGCCACAGTTTTGCCTTGATCGACGTACTGCCCTACGGCCGTCAGGAGCAATGGCAGGATTCGCCCGAGGACTGGCCCCAATCGCCGACGTACTCCAATTGGGCCGGCTCGCCCGATATCGCACGACACTACGGACCGAACGGAGAGAACCGATGACCAGTGAATCGATGACCGAGGAACGCTACGTCGTCACCCGCACCATCGCCGCGACGCCCGCCGCGGTGTTCGCCCTGCTGGCGAACCCCGCCCGCCACAAGGAGACCGAACCCGGCGACTGGGTGCGCGACGCCGTCGACTCCACACCGATCACCGGCGCCGGGCAGATCTTCGCCATGAACATGTACTTCGACCGGGCCGGCGGGGATTACGTGACGCAAAACCTGGTGACCGACTTTGAGCAGGACAAAACCATCGGCTGGTCGACCGGCAGTCTGACTGAATCAGGTGAACACAACCCCGGTGGTTGGTGGTGGCGCTATGACCTGGCCCCCAACGGAACTGACACCGATGTCACCCTGACCTACGACTGGACCGGAACGCCGCAGGCCGTCCGCGATCAGGTCGGTGGGATGCCGCCGTTCGACGTGACGTTCATCGAGCAATCTCTGGCCGCGCTCGACCGGGCCGTTACCGGGTGAGTCCCACCTCGGTGCGATAACTCCTGCACGACAAGGGATTTGTCGCACAGAGGCGGGCAGATGCGCCTGCCCCTCAGCCAAGGACGGACGTGCAAGGCGTGACCAGAACCGACTCGATTTGGTCCTGCGCGTATCCCGCGTATGCTTATGCTTATCGGCGGTACTTCGTCGCGTGGTTGCTCAATGCCACGCCGTCGCCGATATGATGAAGTTTGACCGGTTCGCGGTCGAGGCAGGAGCGTCGCAATGACGCCGCAGCATGACCACACGACCCCCACACAGCGCACGTCACCGAAGCAGACTCCACGATTGCGGTTGAAGCCCAAGGCTCCCCATAGCGGATATGTGGACGGAGCGTGGTGGCCGCACACCAGCAACCTGGGCACCGAGCTGCCGGATCTCCTGGCCGTGCTGTCGGTTCGCCTCGGACAGATCGACCGAGTGCTGTACAACGTCCGTGAATGGCCGAATGTCCCCACCAAGCTCGACACCGACGGACGACGGGTGCTCCTCGACGGATACCAGCGCCAGCCGGTCCGCACTGTCGAGGTGGTAGGGCATAACCGCGACAGGATTGTGCTTCTCACAGTGCCCGCGAGCACCGATCCGGCTGAAGCCCATTGCGCGCTCATGAGCGCAGCGCGCCCCGGCAACCGCTCGACAGTGGTTGACATCCTGACGAACGCCCAGAACGCCGATTAGCCAGCCAACCTTCTTGAGCTGCGCCCCAACAGATTTGAATGCACCAACACGCATTCATGAGGAAAAAGAAAGTAGTAACAGCATGACTGAAGGAACCGTGAAGTGGTTTAACAACGAAAAAGGCTTTGGCTTCATCGCCCCAGACGGCGGTGCGCCAGACGTTTTCGTTCACCACACCGAAATTCAGGGCAGCGGCTTCCGCTCGCTGGAGGAGAACCAGCGGGTGAAGTTCGATGTGACGCAGGGCGCCAAAGGCCCGCAAGCAGTGGGCGTTACCGTCCTCTAAGCACCACGGAGCTCCTGGACTGGCGCGGGGTTACCCCGCGTCAGTCCAGAACTTTTCCTCGAATCCGTTGCCGCCGTGCGGCGGTCAAGATTTCCTCGGCCGTCTGCAGCATCGCGTCTTCGCCGCGACCTGGTTCAACCGGTTGACTGGCAGCACGTCGCAGCACCATGCCGGCCAAGGTGCTGTTGGTTGAGGCGGGCACGATGAGCAGAGTCGCGCTGGCCTCACGCCCGCCGACGGCCATGATGTGTTGAGGTTTGGTGCGCCAGTCCCGCCAGTTGAGGTTCGGCGGATTGTTCAGTGGCGACCAGTTGAGGCCAACCTCAACGATTTTCCCCAATCGGCCATCCAAGACCGCGATCAAGCCGGCCAATTCGTCGGCGAGGGCCGCGGTGTAGGGCCACCACGCACCGTCGATCCGACCGCCGAGGTCGTCGGCCAGGCACAGCCGGACAGGTTTGTCTGCGCGTATCCGTTGCGTGACATACGCCATCAGGTCATCACAGAGCATCTGAGCCTGTCGGTGCGCCATCCCATGATCAATGACGCTACGCCGCATGCGCGGTCGCCGATAGCCGCCGAGGCCGACGGGGCGCAGCCGGGGATTAAGCGATTACGCCATTTGGCTTTCGGTACGCATAAACTCGATCAATGACGCCGAAATGCCCCCGATGCGGCAGCACCGGCATGTATCCACTGTCCAGTCCCAATCCGAAACCCACCGCGACCAGCGGGCAGCGATGGGAATGTGTTGATTGCGGCAAAAACGTTTTCCGCAATGGCCCCGCGCCCGATACGCCCCCCGCAGGCCACTGAGAAGTCGCGGCGCTGAGGACCGGAATCGTCAGTCGCGGTACTCCGCGGTGCCCTCATCGAGCACCAGCCGGGAATTGCTGCCGTCGGCGCCCGCCGCCTCAGTGCGGAACACCACGTGCCCGGGCTCGGTGCGCCACACCGACGTGGTGAGCGTCTCGCCGGGGAACACCGGAGAGGTAAAGCGCGCCCCGATCGCCTTGATCTTCGACGCGTCGCCACCACCGAGTTCCGAGACCAACACCCGCCCGGCCACCCCGTAGGTGCACAGCCCGTGCAGGATCGGCTTCGGGAAACCGGCCAGAGTCTGGGCGAACCACGGGTCGCTGTGCAGCGGATTGCGGTCCCCGGATAGCCGGTAGATCAGCGGCTGGTCCTCGGTGGTCGACAGCGCCACCTTGGCATCGGGCTCGCGATCCGGGATCTCCGGGGCCGCGGCCCGCTCCCCCGGCTGTCCACCGAACCCGCCCTCGCCACGGATCACTGCGGTCGACCAAGATTCGGCGATGACGCTCCCGTCGTCATCGGTGCCGGTGCCCTTGAAGGTCAGGATGGCGTTCTTGCCCTCGCCCTTGTCCTGGATGTCGACCACCTCGGAGCTGACGTTCAGCCGGCCCGACGGCGGCAGCGGCGCATGCACCCGAATCTGCTGGCTACCGTGCAGCAGCATGCCGAAGTTGAAGCTGCCGACCTCACCGACCGCACCCCAGGCCGGGCACGCGATCACCGCGTAGGTGGGTAACACCTGCTGGTCGATGTCGTGGCTGTTCTCAGTAGTGAACGCCAAATCCTTGGTACCGCAGCCGACTCCGAGCGCATAAAGCAGGGTGTCGCGTTCAGTCCATTCGAACGGCTGTGGTGCGGTCTTGGCTCCGACGGCGTTGGGGTTGATCGGCATGCGGCTGTTCTCCCTCACGGTCTGGGTGTGACAAATCGGACCCTACGCGCTGTTGACCTTTGCCCGCGACCGGTTCACGATGACACGCATGCGTTATGTCGTTACCGGCGGTACCGGGTTTATTGGGCGCCGCGTCGTCAGCCAGATTCTGGCTTTGCATGACGACGCCGAAGTATGGATTCTGGTTCGCCGGGCCTCGCTATCCCGGTTCGAAGAGCTCGCCGCCGAGTGGGGTGACCGGGCCAAACCGCTGGTCGGCGACCTCACCGCTGAGGGCCTCGGACTATCCGACCTGGCCGAGCTGGGCCCTGTCGATCACGTGGTGCACTGTGCCGCCATCTACGACATGACCGTCGATGCGCAGACACAGCATGCGGCCAACGTCGAGGGCACGAGGGCCGTGATCGAGCTGGCCCGCGGCCTGGGTGCGACTCTGCACCACGTCTCGTCCATCGCGGTGGCCGGCAATTTCCACGGGGAGTTCACCGAGGACGACTTCGACGTCTCGCAGGAACTGCCGACGCCGTACCACCAGACCAAGTTCGAAGCCGAACAGCTGGTGCGGACTACGCCCGGCCTGAGGTACCGCATCTACCGGCCGGCAGTGGTGGTCGGCGACTCCCGAACCGGCGAGATGGACAAGATCGACGGGCCGTATTACTTCTTCGGCGTACTGGCCCGGCTGGCCACACTGCCCAAGTTCACGCCAATGCTGGTGCCCGACACCGGCCGCACCAACATCGTGCCGGTGGACTATGTAGCCGACGCGCTGGTGGCGCTGATGCACAGTCCCGATCGGGACGGCCAGACGTTCCACCTGACCTCACCGAAACCCATTGGTCTGAAAGACATCTACCGCGGCATCGCAAGCGAAGCCGGGCTGCCCCCGATGCGCGGCACCCTCCCGAAAGCCACCGCTACCCCGGTGCTGCGGGCCACCGGCCGGGCCAAGGTACTGCGCAACATGGTGGCCACCCAGCTGGGCATCCCAGGCGAGGTGCTCGACGTCGTCGACCTGGCACCGTCGTTCACCTCCGATAACACGCTCGCAGCATTGCAGGGCACCGGTATCGCCCTGCCCGAATTCGCTTCCTACGCACCGAAACTGTGGCGCTACTGGGCCCAGCACCTGAACCCCGACCGGGCCCGCCGGGACGACCCACGCGGACCGCTGGTCGGCCGCAATGTGATCATCACCGGTGCCTCCAGCGGCATCGGCCGGGCCTCGGCGATCGCCGTCGCCGAACGCGGCGGGCGGGTGTTCGCTCTGGCCCGCAGCGCCGACGCACTCGACGAACTCGTCACGGAGATTCGCCAATTCGGCGGCGAGGCTTACGCTTTCACCTGCGACGTGGCCGACGGCGCATCGGTGGAACACACCGTCAAGGACATCCTGGGCCAGTTCGGCCATGTCGACTATCTGGTGAACAACGCCGGCCGGTCGATCCGCCGTTCGGTGGTCAATTCGACCGACCGCTTCCACGATTACGAGCGGGTGATGGCGGTCAACTACTTCGGTGCGGTTCGCATGGTGCTGACGCTGCTGCCGCACTGGCAACAACGCCGGTTCGGCCATGTGGTCAACGTATCCAGCGCCGGGGTGCAGGCCAACAGCCCTAAGTACAGTGCGTACATGCCGAGCAAGGCCGCGCTGGACGCGTTCTCCGAGGTGGTCGGCACCGAGACGTTGTCGGACCACATCACGTTCACCAACATCCATATGCCGTTGGTGGAAACCCCGATGATCGCGCCGTCGAAGCGACTCAACCCGATACCGCCGATCAGCGCCGAGCACGCCGCCGCGATGGTGGTGCGTGGCCTCGTGGAGAAGCCCGCCCGGATCGACACTCCCATGGGCACCCTGGGCGATCTGGGAAACTACTTGACCCCCAAGCTGTCTCGCCGGGTGCTGCACCAGTTGTACCTCGGTTACCCGGATTCCGCGGCAGCGCGCGGTGTGGCCGAAACCGCGCCACCGGTCGCGCCTTCCGATCGGCCGCGTAACCCGCGTCGGCCCAAGCGCCCCACCGCGGTCAGCCGAATCCGGGTGCCCCGGCCGGTCAAAAGTGCGGTCCGGTTGATCCCCGGGGTGCACTGGTAAACCCAGGTCCGAAGGCCCGTCCCTGAACACAGGGTCGACGCCCCCAACTCGTCGTCTTCGTTCAAGACGAGTGCGCGTAATGACCGACACGCCTAGATGTCGATCTTGCCGGCGTCCGCCGGGTAATCATCGGCGGTCAAGTTTCCTAGCGTCTCCAACGGTTACTCATCGTTTATTCTGACGAAACACCCCGGGTGTCCACTGGCAGTGGATGAAGACCACCTGCCGTATTTTGACCGGACGAAGGGATCGCGATATGACGTCGGTAACTGCAGAACCCGATTCAGGGCTGCATAAGGGCACCAACTGGTGGGGTGCATTCGTGATCGGCCTCGCCGGCCCAATTCTGGTCACCGGTATAGCCCCGCCGGCCGTCCAGTCTCTCGGCGCGGCAGCGGTGCCCCTGATCGCGATCGCGACGGCAATGGGAGTATTCCTCTGCCTTTTCGCCGCCGAACTCGCCGCGGTCATGCCGCACCGAACCGGCGGGCTCCCGTCGTATACGACCGAGGCTTTTGAACCGATACACTCCGGCACCGCCACCCATCTGGGTGGGCTGTCGGCATGGGCCTACTGGCTGGGCTGGTTTCCCGTCGCACCCATCAACATGATCCTGGCGTCGGCCTACATCACTCAGCTGTTTTCGATCCCGCAAGGACGATCGTTCCTGCCTTTCGGGACTGTCGGTAGTCCGATCACGCTGTCGGTACTGATCATCTCGATCGTGGCCATCGCCGCGATGTACGTACCCGCGTACTTCGGGATCAAGCTCGGCGCCGGATTCGCAACTGTCATGGGTGTGATCTCCATGGCGCCGCTGACCCTGCTGATCCTGTTGCCCTTCTTCAAGCCCAGTTCGATCACCGCCAGCAACCTGGCCGGCTTCCACTTCGCCCCGGGAGTCGTCGGCAGCCCGACCTTGGTGCTGGCGTGGATGTTTGTCATGACGTGGTCGGTTCTGGCTATGGAAGCGGCGGCCTGCTACCTCGGTGAATGCCGAGACCCGGCCCGCGACGCCAAGATCGCGATGACCGTGGAGGGCGTCTATGGCTTTTTCATCTTCGTGATGACCGCGGTGGTGTTGGTACTGGTCCTGGGCGTAGCGAACAACGCCGATCCACTGACCATCTTCTCCACGTTCATCACCAAGATCACTGGATCCTCGGGCGGCTGGGTGCAGTGGGCGATCGGCCTGCCGCTCATCGTCGCGCTGCTGTTGTCGGTACTCAACGCGATCATGGGCTGCGCGCGCTCGTTGTACCAGACGGCAGAAGACGGAGTACTGCCCCGCTGGTTCGGCCACCTGAACAAGCACGGGGTGCCCGACCGGGCAATGGCATTCAACGTGGTGTGCTCGGTCATCATCCTGCTGTTCGGCAGCCCGCTGCGGATTTACATCATCTCCAACATCGGCTACCTGTTTGCTTGCGGCATGGGCTTTTTCGCCTACTTCGCACATCGGCAGACGTGGACCTCGGTCGAGCGCCCATTCCGGCTGCCCAGTTACATGCGCTGGGTAGCGCTGGCCATCGGCATCTTCTGCGCGGTCCTGTGGGTCTTCGGCGGCTGGAACAGCCCATCAGTTGTGGTTGGCACACCGAGTCACGAACTGTTCCTGATCGGTGTCGCCGTCCTGGCGGCCTATGTTCCGCTGCACCTGTGGCGACGATTCTCCGATCGGCGCAGCACGACCGAGGCGCCCGTCGCGGTGACCGTCGTGGTCCCCGCCGGAGCCGAACCTGGACTGCCGGCATGACCGCGGCAGTCAAGCAGTTCAGCCGTCGCCGTGGCGATCCGGCACCGGAGTCGCCACGTGATGTGGTCCTGGTCTTGAGACCGGATACCGCCGCCTCCCCCGAATTGGCCGCCGCCGCCAGGGCGACCGGTGGCACTGTCACGGTGGTGCTGCCGCTCAAGATTCACGGCTACTCGCTCGGCATGCCCAATCCGGGACTGATGCCGACGGCACGCGAGCGTGCCGCCGCGGACGAGGCGATCACCACGACTGTGCGCCGGCTGCGCCGTGCCGGGGTCGACGTCGACGGCCAGATCGTCGTGAGCCGGCACGCCCACCGGGCGATCGTCAAGATCGCCCGGAGGCGCGGCGCCACCCAGGTCCTGCTGGAAGGCACCACAGCCGGCAGACTGCGGCGTTTCGTCGAAGGCGACCTGAGTAAGCAGCTGGCACGTCGGCTCGCGCCGGCGGTCACCGTGGCCGTAGCGTCCGGCACGTCGGCCGACGAAATCCCCGGAATACCCACTGCGACAACATGATTGTCGCCAAGTCCGTCGGCCTGTTCATTCTCGCGGCGATCGCCGAAATCGGTGGGGCCTGGTTGATCTGGCAGGGAGTTCGAGAACACCGCGGACTTGGCTGGATCGGTTTCGGGATCGCAGCACTGGCCGGGTACGGGTTCGTCGCCACGCTGCAGCCGGACGCACACTTCGGCAGGATCCTGGCCGCCTACGGCGGCGTCTTCGTCGCCGGTTCACTGGCGTGGGGAATGGCTCTCGACGGCTTCCGCCCGGACCGCTGGGACCTGACCGGAGCGCTGGTCTGCCTGGTCGGCGTCGGTCTCATCATGTACGCCCCGCGGCCCTGATACCCGGACCAGGTCGCATCACTGGCCAGATCGAAAGCCGCCCCTGATAGGGCGGCTTTCGTCTGTGCAACCGCCGATGTTCGCGATATTCATTGCCTCACTGCAGATTTCGAGCATATTGACAAGTTGGCCCTCATCGCTCGGCACGCGCTTCGTTGCGGCGGACGCACCTGGGCCGACCGAGGGAAGCACATTCTTAACGCGGAAGTTACGCCCGCTCAGCTTGCGGCAATCGAATACAACCTGTCTACTTAAGTGAAACAACGATTCATTCCAGTAGTCAGGGGTCGGAATGTCCACTTCCAGTGAGCTGGCCGGTCTGGCCAAAGAGTCGGGGACGAAGTTCATCCTCGCGCTGTTCGTCGATCTCAACGGCAAACCATGCGCCAAGCTGGTTCCCGTCGAGGCAGTCGATGAACTGGCTACCGAGGGCGTCGGTTTTGCCGGCTATGCAGTGGGCGCCATAGGGCAGGAGCCCAAAGATCCCGACCTGATCGCAATTCCCGATCCGGCCTCGTTCACGCCCATCCCCTTCGTCAAAGACGGACTGGCCATCGTGCACTGCGACCCACACGTCAACGGAGAACCATGGCCGTTTGCGCCGCGCAACATACTCAAGGCCCTGATCGCGCGTGCCGCCGACGCGGGCTTCGAACCGTGGGTGGGCGCAGAGGTGGAATACTTCCTGGTCAAGCGCTCGGCCGACGGCACTCTGGTACCCGCGGACGATGCCGACACCGCGCGGCAGCCGTGTTACGACGCCCGCAGCGTCACCCGGATGTACGACCACCTGGCGTCGATCAGCACCGCCATCAACGGGCTCGGTTGGGGCAACTACGCCAACGATCACGAGGACGGTTCGGGCCAGTTCGAGCAGAACTTCAAGTACGCCGAGGCGCTGACCACCTGCGACCGGGTGATCACCCTGCGTTACCTGCTCAATGTGATGGCCGACCAGCGCGGCATGATCGCCACCTTCATGCCAAAACCCTTCGCCGACAAGACCGGTTCGGGCCTACACATGCACATCTCACTAACCAGCGGCGGCACCCCGGTGTTCCCCGCCGACCCGGCCGAGGACCAGCGACCCCTGGCCCTGTCCGCAACGGCGTACTCATTCATCGCCGGAATCCTCGAGCACGCCTCGGCGATGCAGGCGGTGATCGCGCCAACGGTGAACTCCTACAAGCGCACCGGCGCGCTCTCGACAGCGTCGGGTGCATCGTGGGCGCCCCGTTTCCCGACCTACGGCGGCAACGACCGCACCCACTACATCCGCGTCCCCGACAACAACCGCATCGAACTGCGCGGCGGCGACGGCTCGGCCAATCCTTACCTTGCAGTGGCCGTCGCGCTGGCCGCGGGACTCGACGGCATCAAACGTTCAGCCGACCCGGGCGACGTAGGCAGCGGACCGAGCCACGAACGCCTCCCGGCAACTCTGTTGCACGCCGTCGAGCGGCTGGAAACCGATGACGTGGTGACCGGCGCCCTCGACGCCGCGGTCCCACCGGTATCGGATATCCCCAGTGTCGCAGCATATTTCGCTCAGCTGAAGAAGGTCGAATTCTGGGACTGGCACTCCGCGGTCGGCGCCTGGGAGCACGACCGTTATCTGACGGCCTTCTGACCCGCTGACCGGCGAGCATTCATCCCGTGCCACCGAACTGCGGAGCGGCGGCAGTGAAAAGTGAAAGGAACCAACGAACATGTGCGGAATCGTCGGGTTGCACCTGCGCAGCCCCGAGCTCTACCCGCGGCTCGGTGAACTGCTCGGCGGCATGCTGGCCGCGATGGAAGCCCGCGGCGCCGACTCGGCCGGTATCGCCGTCTACGGCGATCCGATCTGGTCGCCGGCCGACCACAGCACCATCTCGCTGATCGAAGTCGATGCGACACCGGACCGAGTGGCCGATGCGCTGAGCACCCACCTGGGCACTGAGGTCAGCGTCATCGCCCTCGATGTCACCTACCTGGTGTCCGCGGACGTCGAGCCCCAAGTACTGCTGGCGGCGGCCAAGGACGCGTATCCACATGTGCTGATCGGCGGCTTCGGCAAGGACGTGGCAGTGCTCAAAGGCGTCGGCACACCCACGGCGCTGGCCCACAACTGGGGGCTTGCCAACGCGCAGGGCTGGCAGGGTGTCGGCCACACCCGGATGGCCACCGAGTCGGCGGTGACACCCAGCGGGGCCCACCCGTACGCAGTAGGGCCGGATCAGTGCCTGGTGCACAACGGTTCGTTCGCCAACCACGCGGGCATCAGGCGCGAACTGCGCGCTGCCGGAGTCGAATTCGACTCCGATAACGACACCGAGGTCGGCGCCCGGTTCGTGGCCCACGAGCTCGCCGGCGGCGCTGACATCGCGACGGCCCTGACCGACCTGACGAAGACCTTCGACGGCTTCTACACACTGCTGGTGTCCAACCGCGACAGCTTCGCCGTGGTGCGTGACGCCATCGCGTGCAAGCCCGCAGTCATTGCCGAGACGGACGACTGGGTGGCCATGGCATCGGAGTTCCGTGCCCTGGCTCACCTCCCGGGAATCGCCGGCGCCCGCATCTGGGAGCCGGAGCCGGAGGTCGTCTACGCCTGGAACCGCGAAGTGGTGCCGGCATGAGCGACCTCGCAACGACTTTCGACCTGTCCACCACCCCGCTGCGGGAGGTCAACGCCGCGTTGCACACCGACGGAATCGACGGCCAGTACGTGATCGTCAATCCGCACGGCGCCCACAACGTCGCAGTGGGCATCGACGCACCTGTCGAAATAACCGTCAACGGCCATGTCGGGTACTACGCCGCCGGCATGAATCAAAAGGCGGAGATCACCATCAATGGCAATGCCGGACAGGGCGTGGCCGAGAACATGATGAGCGGCGTCGTACACGTGACCGGTGACGCGTCGCAGTCCGCCGGCGCCACCGGACGCGGCGGCCTGCTGGTCATCGACGGCAACGCGGCCGCGCGTTGCGGCATCTCGCTGAAGGGCCTCGACATCGTGGTGGGCGGTTCGGTCGGTCATATGAGCGCGTTCATGGCCCAGCGAGGCCGCATCGTGGTCCGCGGCGACGCCGGCGACGCTCTGGGCGATTCGATCTACGAGGCCCGACTGTACGTCCGCGGGGCGGTGAAATCGCTTGGCGCGGACTGCATCGAGAAGCCGATGCGAGCCGAACATATCGAAGAACTCGCCGGCCTGCTCAAGGCTGCGGGCTACGACGACGACCCCGCCACCTACCGGCGGTACGGCTCAGCACGCAGCCTCTACCACTTCCAAGCCCACAACTCCTATTGATCGGGACCAGCCCATGACTTTCTCTGCCGACGACCGCGCGCGCCTCGGCCTACGCGAGTCCGCGACGTTCGACCGAGCGACCATCGCCGCCATCCATCGGGCCGCCGAAACCGGTATCTACGACATCCGCGGATGGGGTGCCAAGCGGGCCCTCCCCCACTTCGATGACCTCCTCTTTCTCGGCGCGTCGATGTCGCGATACCCGCTGGAGGGGTATCGCGAAAAGTGCGGTACCGATGTGATTCTGGGCGCCCGGAACGCCAA
Organism: Mycobacterium sp.; assembly: GCA_031292695.1. Classification (GTDB taxonomy): domain Bacteria; phylum Actinomycetota; class Actinomycetes; order Mycobacteriales; family Mycobacteriaceae; genus Mycobacterium. The sequence continues at coordinate 24,107 of JARLGS010000351.1, forward strand.
ATATCCCTTGCACCTCGATATCCCGGTCACCATTGCGGGAATGTCATTCGGCGCTTTATCCGGCAGGGCCAAGGAAGCCCTGGGGCGTGGCTCCTCGGAAGTCGGCACCTCGACCACAACCGGTGACGGCGGCATGACTCCGGAGGAGCGTGGACACTCCAAATATCTTGTCTATCAGTATCTTCCGAACCGATATGGGATGAATCCCGACGACCTCCGCCAGGCCGATGCCATTGAGATCGTACTCGGCCAGGGGGCCAAACCAGGCGGCGGCGGAATGCTGCTGGGACAGAAGGTTTCCGAGCGGGTCGCTGGTATGCGCGATCTGCCACAAGGCATCGACCAGCGCTCGGCCTCCCGGCACCCCGACTGGACCGGGCCCGACGACCTCACCATCAAGATCAACGAGCTCCGGGAAATCACCGACTGGGAGAAGCCGATCTACGTCAAGATCGGCGCCTCCCGCACCTACTATGACGTCAAGCTCGCGGTACACGCCGGTGCTGACGTGGTAGTGGTGGATGGTATGCAGGGTGGCACCGCCGCCACCCAGGAAGTCTTCATCGAGCACGTAGGCATCCCGACCCTCGCCGCCATACCGCAAGCCGTGCAAGCACTTCAAGAACTCGGCGTCCACCGCAAGTCCGATGGGGTGCAGCTCATCGTGTCCGGCGGTATCCGCACCGGCGCGGACGTCGCGAAGGCTCTGGCACTGGGCGCTGACGCCGTGGCCATCGGTACCGCCGCACTGATCGCATTGGGCGACAACCACCCCAAATACGATGCGGCATACGGCGAACTCGGTTCGGCCGCGGGCTTTTTCGATGACTTCCAGGACGGCCGCGATCCGGCCGGCATCACCACCCAGGACCCAGCACTGCAACAGGCACTGGACCCGATCGACGGCGGCCGGCGGCTCGCCAACTATCTCCGGGTGCTGACCATGGAGGCACAGACCATCGCCCGCGCCTGCGGGAAAGCGCACGTGACCCACCTGGAACCCGAAGACCTGGTAGCGGTCTCCATCGAGGCCGCCGCCATGGCCCGGGTACCACTGGCAGGCACTTCCTGGATTCCGGGCCAAGGTGGCGGGGCCGCGTTCTGATGACCACAAAAGCAGTGATCGTCGGCGGTGGTCTGATCGGGCTATCGATCGCCCACGCACTGACCGACCGCGGGCTGTCTGATGTTCTTGTCCTGGAACGACATCAGCTGGCCAGCGGCGGCACCGGTAAATCGTCGGGCATTGTGCGTGCCCACTACGGCGTGCCGTCCATCGCGGCGATGGCCTGGCGCAGTACGCCGGTATTCGAGCAACTCGGATCTCAGGTCGGTTTCCGCCAAGTCGGATACACGGTGCTGGTCGGTGACGACAATGTCGCCGCGCTCACTGCCAACACCGCCATGCACCAGTCGTTGGGCATCGAGGTGGATCTGATCGACACGGACACGCTGCAGGAACTGTGGCCGATGCTGGAGACTTCGGACGTCGCGCTCGCCTCCTACGAGCCGCGCGGCGGTTTCGCCGACGCCACTCAGCTGGCGTTGCATTTCGGCCAGGTGGCCCGCGCGGGCGGCGCCAAGATCCGGCAGAACACCCCGGTGGCCCGCATCCTCACCACGGGCGACAAAGTCACCGGCGTGATGCTCGAGAACGGTGACGTGGTGGACGCCGACCTGGTGATCGTGGCAAACGGCTGGTGGTCGGCAAAGTTGTTGGCCGACATAGGAATCAGTTTTCCCATCGAGGCCTACCGTTCCGAACTTCTCATCATCGACGCCGGTGAACCGCTACCGGACCTGCCGGTGATCTCCGATTTGATCAGCCTGCAGTACTGCCGCGTCGAAGGGTCCGGCCAATTCCTGGTCGGCAACAGCGACCATGCGGACTTCCAGAAGAAGTTCGTCGACCCCGACAACTATTCGAATGTCGCCGCCGAGGCATCCGTCCTGGCGTACGGCGAGAAGGTGATGCACCGGTTCCCCGGCTTCCCCGAGCCGGCGGTGACCCACACCTACGCGGGCGTGTATGACGTTCCGCCGGACTGGAATCCGGTCATCGCGCCCGTCGGCGGGTTCGACGGTCTGATCCTGGCCGCCGGATTTGCCGGCCACGGTTTCAAGATCAGCCCCGCGGTCGGTGACCTGGTCGCGGACTTGGTCTTCGAGGGCGACAGCACTGACCCCGACATCCCGGCAGCAGACTTCCGCCTGGAACGGTTCGCCGAAGGTAACCCGTTGAACAGTCTGCACCCCTATGCCGGAGCGGGCGAGATGCGCTGACCGGCGCCTGCGAACTTCTCCGATCTGCCCGCCCCCGAAGGAATCTCATGCCCGATACCGTCACATCGCTGCTTGCCGAGATCGCCGCGATCGGCGCCGACAGCCAGCGCGGCGGCTACACCCGGCCGGTGTACTCGACTGCCGAACTCGATTTGCGTTCGTGGTTTCTGGGGCACGCGGCCAAGCGCGGCTTCGACGTCGAGACCGACCGTAACGGCATCATCTGGGCCTGGTCAGGCGGTGTCGGCAACAGTGCGGTGGTCACCGGCAGCCACCTCGATTCGGTACCTGGTGGCGGCGCCTACGACGGCCCTCTTGGTGTCGCCTCCGCATTGGTCGCCTTCGATCGGCTCACCGCCAGAGGTGTCCGTGGGAGCCGCGCCATTGCGGTCTTCCCCGAAGAGGAAGGTTCCCGTTTCGGGGTCGCCTGCTTGGGTTCTCGGTTGCTCACCGGCGCGATCGATCCGGACCGGGCACGCGCGCTGACCGACGTCGACGGGACGACGTTCGCCGAGGCAAGTCGTTGCGCCGACATCGATCCCAACCATCTCGGCCCCGACCCGCAGACGCTGGCGCGAATCGGGACATTCGTCGAGCTGCATGTCGAGCAGGGGCGTGGCCTGGTCGATCTGAACCGGGCGGTGGCCGTCGCCTCGTCAATCCTCGGACACGGACGGTGGCGGCTGTCCTTCACCGGCCAGGGCAACCACGCCGGCACCACGTTGATGGGCGACCGCGCCGATCCGATGGTCGCCGCGGCACGACTGGTCCTTGCCGTCCAGACCGAGGCCCGAAAGATCGGTGACGCACGCGCCACGGTCGGGCGGATCGTCCCCGTACCCGGCGGCACCAATGTCATTGCCTCCCGGGTCGATGTGTGGCTGGACGTACGGCACCCCGACGACGCGGTGACGAAGCTGCTTGTACACCAGATTGCCGAGGCAGCCAACGCTGCAGCGCAGAGCGAGGGGTGCGCAGTCTTGATCACCGAGGAATCCTTCAGCACAACAGTTGATTTCGACCCACTGCTGCGGGATTCGCTCAGTGCTGTCCTCGATGACGCACCCGTGCTGGGAACGGGAGCCGGCCACGACGCCGGAGTGCTCAAAGAGCATGTGAGCACTGCGATGTTGTTCGTGCGCAACCCAACCGGAATCTCACACGCCCCGGCCGAGGTCGTCGAGGACGCCGATGCGGATGCCGGTGCCATCGCTCTCGCGGACAGCCTCCAAGAACTCCTGGCGACCCCCTGAACCCGTACACCACACGAGCGCCGCGTTCACTGTCAGTGGACACTTATGCGCTACCGTCACCTCATGGAGAACGACGAGACGCTGCTTCGCAACGCCGGCACCGCACGTGATCGACGCCCCGAGGACAAGGTCGAAGAGCTCGAACTTGAAGTGGCCATCGCACGCAATGTTCGTCAGTTGCGCCATAATTCGGGCCTCTCCGTCGGTGAGATGGCGTTGCGCATCGGCATCTCCAAGGCCATGCTCTCCAAGATCGAGAACGCTCAGACCTCGTGCTCGCTGGGGACACTCGCCCTGCTTGCCAAAGGATTCGACGTACCAGTCACCTCGCTGCTCCGCGGCGCCGACACCGAACGGCCGGCGTCGTTCGTCAAAGCCGGTAAGGGCACGCCGATTGTTCGCAACGGTTCGCAAGTCGGCCACGAGTACCACCTGCTGGGCAGCCTGCGCGGCGAACACAAGCGGCTCGAGTGCCTCATGGTCACACTCACCGACGACAGTGAGGTCTACCCGCTGTTCCAACACCCCGGAACGGAGTTCATTTACCTGTTGGACGGTGTCATGGACTACAGCCACGGCCGCTCCGAGTATCGCCTCGAGCCGGGCGACTCCCTTCAGTTCGACGGCGAGGGCGTACACGGACCGATCCGGCTGATCAGTCTGCCGATCCGGTTTGTCTCCGTCATCGCATTCCCCGACGGCACGATCTGATCACCCGGTCAGACCGGGCGAGCTATCAATCGAAATGCCCGTTCCCTCGTATCCCCCTATCGTTAGCGAGGTGACGGGGGGCGAACTTCTCAGCGGCCTGGACAGGGTCCAGCCGGTATTCGCCGACGTCGACACCGGAGTCGACGACGCCATGGCGCTGGCCTATCTGCTGGCCAGCGCTGACGCCGAGTTGGTCGGGGTGGCGTCCACGGCGGGCAACGTTCCGGTAGACCAGGTGTGCGCCAACAACATCGGGCTGCTGCGGCTGTGCGGGGTCGGCCCGATCCCGGTGTCCAGAGGGGCGTCCGGCCCGCTGGTTGCGCCGCTGCGCACCGCCGAGGACACCCACGGTCCGCAAGGTCTGGGGTATGCCGAACTGCCCGGCCCGGGCACCGCACCGGAGACCGGCGGGGTCCTGACCGAGTACGACGCCGCCGAGGCGTGGATCCAGGCTGCCCGCGAATACCCCGGCGAGCTGATCGGATTGGTCACCGGCCCACTGACCAATTTCGCGTTGGCGCTGCGGCTGGAGCCGTCGCTGCCCCGGCTGCTGCGGCGGCTGGTGATAATGGGCGGGGCCTTCGACTACCGGGGCAACACCACCCCCGTGTCCGAGTGGAACATCAGTGTCGACCCGGAGGCTGCCGCCGAAGTGTTCGCGGTCTGGGGCGCGGCATGGGGTCTGGAACCCGCCGCCCATCTACCGATTGTGTTGGGGCTCAACCTGACCGAGAACATTGCGATGACGCCGTCACTGCTGAGCCGACTGGCTGCCAGTGCGGGCGGCCCGTCGTCACCGATGAGCGTGCTGGACGATCGTGGCACTCGGTCCAGGTCGGCCAACCCGCTGATCCGGGTGCTGGAAGACGCCATGCGGTTCTACTTCGAGTTCCACTTCGACCAGAGTGAGGGCTATCTGGCGCATCTGCACGATCCGCTGGCTGCCGCGGTGGCCCTGGACCCCGACCTGGTCCGGTATCAGCAGGCGACCGTCGACGTGGAACTGCTCGGCACACTGACCCGCGGCATGACGGTAGCCGACTGGCGTGGGCACTGGGGACGCCGTCCCAATGCCCACATCGGCGTCGAAGTCGACCCGGCCGCGTTCTTCGACCGGTTCATCGAACGGGTCGGGGCCTTCGCCGCCGGTCTCACCTAACGTCGAATGGCCAGTTATGACACGGGAATTCGATGAATGCGTGTCATAACTGGCCACCCGGCGGGCCGTGATCAGTCGTCGGTGACGGTGATCTTGACGTCGATGTTGCCGCGGGTGGCATTGGAGTACGGGCAGACCAGGTGGGCCTTGTCGGCCAGGGCCTGCGCAGCGTCGTGGTCCAAGTTGGGCAGGGTGATCTCCAGCTCCACCGCCAGGCCGAACCCGCCGTTGTCCAGCTGCCCGAGCGAAACCCGTGCTCCTACAGTCGAATCAGTGACATCGACCTTGTCCTGACGGCCGACCAGCCGGAGTGCGGAGTGGTAGCAGGCGGCGTAGCCGACGGCGAACAACTGCTCGGGATTGGTGCCGTTGCCGCTGCCGCCCATCTCCTTCGGGATGGCCAGATCCAGATCGAGCTTGCCGTCGGAGGTGCGGCCGTGGCCGTCGCGGCCTTCTCCGGTGGCCAGGGCTTCTGCGGTGTAGAGGGTCTTCATGTCGATCTCCTTGGTGGTTGATGCACTACGACGCGGACGCGCCGGGTGGGCCGTGACGCACGGACGCGTCGGTAATTCACTGCGATGCGGTGAGCGCATCGGTCAATCGACGGACCGCATCACGCAGGTCCGCGGCTTGCTGTTCAGTTATCCCGGTCAGGGCACCCAGTTTTTCGGGAATGCACTGAGCCCTGCTTTCCAGCTTCTGACCGGTAGGGGTGAGGGTCACCTCGACCTGACGCTCGTCCTGCAACGACCGTTCACGACGGATAAATCCGTTGGCCTCCAACCGTTTCAGCAACGGTGAGAGAGTTCCCGAGTCGAGTTTCAGACGCTCACCCAACCGCCCGACCGTAATCCGACCCTCCTCCCACAGCACCAGCAGCACGAGGTACTGCGGGTAAGTGAGATTCAGTTCGGAGAGGATCGGCCGGTAGGCCGCCGTCATGGCCCGCGACGCCGAGTACAGGGCGAAGCAGAGTTGACGGTCCAAAGTGAGCGCATCCACACAAAGAATCATAGCCCACAATTTAGTTGTGCACAATAGATATTTGGAAACCCTCCGTGCTACTCGTAAACCCCCTCCACATACCAACGTCGCTGTCGATAGCACAGCAGCAGCGCCCGACTCTCCCCGTCACCCCCGAGCAGCACCTGAGCCCGGGCCGTTCGCCCCCTACCCCGGTCCGGGTCCCACCAGCGCTCATCGACCGGCCACGGCCCCGTCCACCAACTCAACGCCCCGCGATAACCCGAACCCGTCAAGCGCACCGGATCGGTGGAGAACATGCCCCGCTCCGTCACTCGAACCGAATTACCTTGTACATCAACAAGTTCCACAGGGTCGTCTAGCAGAATCACCGGGGCCGGCTCCGGCAGCCGCCCAGGCCAGGGCTGCCCCGGATCGGCCAACGGCACCACTTCGTCACCCAGCGGAGTGAGCGTGATGCGCTCGGCCGGCCCGCGCCCACCACTGAGCACCGGCACCTGCACCGCCTCCGGCCCCAACAGACCCTGGACCCGCACCAACGCCCGCCGGGCCCGCATCCGGTCGTCATCGCCGGAGGACCCCCACAGTGGCAACTGCAACGCCGCGGCCGAGACCGTTTCCACCGGATGCAACCGCAACACCGTGATCGGCCCGGTAGGCCCGGCACGGTCACCAAGCCCGCGCCTGGTCAACCAGCCATCCAGCTGCCAGCGCACCCGATCCGCGGTGGCGTCTTCGGTCAACGGCTCGGCACACCGCCAAACACGTTGCAGCTCCTCACCGTTCGCGGTGACCGCATCGATGGCCAGCCGGGTGCAACCAACCCCGGCAGATTCCAGACTGCGGTGCAGCTGACCGGCCAGCGAGCGCCCCGCGAACGCCGCCGCATCCACCCGGTCGATCGGCGGATCGCAATCCATCACGGCATCGAGATCCGACGGCGCCTCCGGCCCCGATGGCCGGCGCGCCGGCTCTCCCCGGGCGAACCGGTGCGCGACCACTGCATCCGTACCGAACCGGGAGGCTACCTCGGTACGGGACAGCGCGGCGAACTGCCCGATGGTCCGAACACCCATGCGCCACAACAAGTCCGCCAGCTCCTCGCGGCCGGCACCGGACAGACTCGGCTCGGTGGCCAACTGCCGAATCGACAGCCCGGACAGAAACTCCGCGTCCTCCCCCACCGCGATGATCCGGCCCGCCCGCGCCGCGAACACCGCAGTGGGCAACTGGTCGGCGATGCCGACCTGACATTCGACCCCGGCAGCCCCCACCGCGTCGACCAACCGCTCCGCCGCGGACTGCTCCGACCCGAAGTACCGGGCCGCCCCACGCACCGGCAGCACCAGCAGCCCCGGCCGCAGCACCTCTGCCCGCGGCACCACGTCGTCGACCGCAGCCGTCACCCCCTCGAAATGGCGGGCATCGCGCGCCGGGTCGGCGGCAGCGACGTGCAGTTGGGGACAGCGGGCCTGAGCTTCCCTGCGCCGCAGCCCTCTTCGCACCCCCGATTCCCGGGCCGAAGCCGAACAGGCCGCCACCCGGTTCGCCAGGGTGACCGCCACCGGTTCGGTCACCGGCAGTCCGGCTGCCACCGCGGCCGCCACCGCCGGCCAGTCCATGCACCAGATCGCCAGCACCCGATGCTCCGACATCTCATCCACCCACTGCTCGGAGCGGACGCGCCGACCTCCCCCGGGCTCGCGTATCCAGCCGCACCCGGCCGATCCGTCCACACCCCGGCACAGGATCCCCGGCACCCGCGCCGACCACCTCATACCCGCAGACCCTGGCCTCCAGCCGGGCCGCGGCTCCTGGCCAATCGCCGTCGGTGACCAGCAGGGTGCACTCCCGCTGCCGGGCCCGGGCCGCCACCACTCGCGCCCGACCGGCGGGAACCGATCGACCGCCCAGGCCGAGCAGCACCAGGTCGAGCCCGTCCATGAGGACCGCGGCCACCTCCACCGGATCAGGTCCCGGATCCGGGATGAGCGCGATACGTTCCAGATCGGCTCCCATCTCCACCGCGGCCAGCAGCCCGACCCCGGGCTGACCGACAATCGCCGCATACCCACCGGACGCCGTCATCGCGGCCACCAACCGCAGTGGCAACGACCTGGCCCCCGAAAGCACCGCGACGGTGCCGCGAGGCAACTCACCGGCCAGCAGATCAGACCGGGAATCCGGCAGTTCCAGCAAATGCTCGACAGCCTTTGCCGCCGGCTCCGAGCGGCCCCGGTCCCGCTCCCGCAAACCTGCCGCGCCGGACATCTCGGCGATCCTGCGCCGGAGCTGTTCCAGCTGGTCAGCGCGGTCAATCCGGCTATCCACCAGACTGGTCACACTCACCACAACAACACCTCCCACACCATCAACACCAACCGGTATTCGAATGTTTGTTCGATGTGGTGAGTAAACACCCGCCCACCGACAGCGTCAAGCTGCTCGACCCGAACGGCGGCAACCTGTTCACGCCGTCGATCACCGCCGGTCCGGGGTACACCGCCCAGCCGGGCCGCCACAACTGATACCTGAACCCGGGTTATCTACTCGCCCAGCAAAATCCGGGTTAGCGCTAACGTTGCTGTATGCGACCGTCGAGCCGGACCCCGTCATCGCGATGGCTGCTGACCCTGGTCCTCGTCGCCGCGCTGGCGCTGGTCTTTGATCTGCCCACCGCCGACCGGCCCATCACCGGGGTCCAGCCCGCCGACGCCATCGAGGGGCCTTTCGCATTCCTGCTGGCCTCCTCGGCCGATCTCGGACCAGCGCATCCTCAACGCGTCCAGATCACCGCGGCCCTCGACGCCCACGGCCGGCCCGATGCGCTGATCAACTGGGCTGACTCCCAACGTCTTTCGGTGCGCTGGCGCCCCGGCGACGACTGGGCCGTCGTCGAGGGCAACCCCGACCAGATGGGCACCGCCTTCGGCGTCCAGGTGCACGACTACCGCGGCCTGCGTGGACAGGAGTTCTACGCCGCACCGCAACAACCCCGGATTCCCACCGAATTACATGGCACGGTCACCGAACTGGGGCGGATCCTCAGCTATACCCCGCACCACAGTTCGGCACCGCCCGCGCAGCCGCTCGGTGTTCCAGAACGCGGCCTGACCCCGAATAACCTGCTCACCGCCTACCGCGCCGAGAGCCTGGCCGCTGCCGGCTATACCGGCAAGAGCACCACTGTCGTGATCTTCGCCTTCAACGGCTACGACCAGGCCGACCTGGACCAGTACGCCACCACCTTCGGTCTGCCCAAGTTCACTCCGGTGCTCGTCGGCGGTCAGGCCGGCAAGGACCATGGCGAGACCACCATGGATCTCGAATTGGTCCATGCCATCGCACCCGATGCCCGGCTCGTCGTCGTGAACGCCCGCCCCACCGTCAGCGGCGACGGCGCCTATCTGAAGATCGGCCAGCTGTTCGAGCAGACCGACCGCGACTACCCCGGCGCGGTCTGGAACCTGTCGATCGGCTGGGGCTGCGACAAACTGATCACCGCGGCAGACCTCGCGCCGGTCCGCTCCGCCTTGGCCGCCGCAGAATCGCACGGCACCACCGCCTTCGACGCCAGCGGTGACCTGGCCGGACTGGACTGCAAGGGCGGCGACGACTGGGACTCTCCACCCGGGCCCGCCGACGTCGGACTGGATTCGGTGGCCTCGCTCCCGGAGATGACCAGTGTCGGCGGCAGCACGCTGTCCACCGCGGCCAACGGCGAGTGGCTGGCCGAGCAGGCATGGTTCAACGTCCCACTCTCCCAGGGCACCGGCGGCGGGGTCTCCGCCCTGTTCGACCGGCCCGGTTGGCAATCCAGTGCAGCGGCCCAGGTCGATCCGAAACGCGAGGCCGGGAAGCGCCTGACGCCGGACATCTCGGCCGTCGCCGACCCCTACACCGGCGTGAGAATCGTTGTGAACAAGGAGGTTGTCGTCGGCGGCGGCACCTCGCAGGCGGCACCGATCTGGGCCGGGCTGGCCGCCGTGATGAATCAGTACCTCACCGCGAACGGGGGCCGTCGGATCGGTGCGCTCAACCCTCAGCTCTATCGCATCGCCACCGGCGCCCCCCACCCGGCGTTTCGCGATATCACCTTGGGCGGCAACGCTGTTGACACCGCGGCCCCCGGCTACGACCTGGTCAGCGGCCTCGGTGCACCCAATCTGGAGAACCTGGTGCAGGACCTGTTGTTGTTGCAGAAGGTGACGCGATGACCCAGCGAGAAGCGAAGGCGGATCGCGCATGAGCAGCGCCACGCTCGAGAACCCGTCGATGATGGAGTGCGAGGTCTGCCAGCTGGACGTCCCGGCCGGCGAGTACTGCGGGCTGTGTGGTGCTCCGCTGAGCCAACACCGCCACGACGGTCCGCACTGGTTGCGGGCCCGCTCGTTCAGCGCCGCACCCGGCCAGCACCTGTTTCAGCTGTCGATCACCAGTTCGCTGTTCCCGCACCTGTCTCCACGATCACGCACCTCGTTCCTGATCGCACTCGTGGCGCTGGTGCTGGCGCTGGCCGCCACCTCGATGCTCCGCATGCCCGGAGCACTGGTCGCAGTGGCGGTACTCGGGCTGCCCGTGATCTTCGGAATCTATCTGCGGGAAGCCGATTTCAACCGGGAGGCACCCCACGGCACCCTGCTGCTGACCGCGGGCATGAGCATCGTCCTGGGCGTGGCCTGGGCCCTGATCACCGGCGCCGCAGCCGCCCGGTCGTACGGCATACCGCTAGGGGCGGGCATCGCGGCAGCCCGCATGCTGCGCACCGGTGTCGGCGTCACGCTCGGCGGCCTGTTGATCATGCAGATACCGGCCATGGTCATCCGCCTGGTCCGCCCCGGCCAACGAGAAGCGTTGCACGGCTATGCCATCGGCGCGCACGCCGCCATCTACTTCTCCGCGGCGGCGACCCTGACCCGGCTGGCCCCGCAGTTCGGCACCGGCATGGTCACCCGAGATCGCCCGATGACCGACCTCATGGTGGAGGCCGGAATCCGTGGCCTGGCGACGCCCATCATCTCGGCCACCGTCGGCGGCCTGATCGGTGCCGCGCTCTGGTTCACCCGGCCGCCCAACAAAGCACACCAGCACCGCGGCTACGTCCGGCTGACCCTGACCCTGATCGCGGTGATCGTCGCTCTGGTCTTCGCCCTCCTCGGCCTGATCGACATGGTCCAGCTGCCCCAGCTGGTCCTGCTCGCCTTTTACCTGGCACTCACCGCCGTCGCGCTGCTGGCACTGCGCATCGGGCTACACCTGGCGCTGCTACACGAGGCTCACGACGACATCCACATGGATCAACCGTTGCTGTGCACCCAGTGCGGCCACGTGGTCCCCGACGCCCCATTCTGCGCCAACTGCGGCGCCGCCACCCGAGCCTCGTCGCGGTCCGC
>JARLGS010000352.1 GCA_031292695.1 Mycobacterium sp.
AGCGGGGAAGCCGGCCGTCCACAGCACCTTGGCCGGGTCGATCAGGCTCGAGACCATCCGCAGTGACCCCAGGAGGTGCTAGGCATGGCCGACCGAGGAGGCGTGGCCCCGGAGCCGACCTTCAGCGAAGGCGGACCCGACTTCGCTGCCGGAGGAGTTGTACTGCGGCGAGAAGGCTTTCGAGCCGATGGCCGACGCGGACTGGCTGCCGCTCGATGGGGAACTGGACCCCGGCGATCCGCCCGGCGTGCCGACTACGGGGGGGACCTGGCCGTTCTGGGCGGCAACGTCAACCGCCGCGGCCACGGTGTAGGCCGCGAGACCGCCGAGCCCGTCGGCGGTGGTCAGGGGGAGGTAGCCGGGTGGCAACTGGCCGACGCCGGAGCCCTCGGTCTGCCCGACGCCGGCCGCGAACCGGAGGAAGACGGCGTACTCCTGGGCGTCCTGGGCAGGCAGGCCGGTGGTCGGGATGGCGGCGTACACCACCATCGTGCCCGGGTAGGCAGACGCGCCTGCGCTCTGCTCGAACTCCGGGTAGGGGAGATTCCAGATCTCGTTCGTCGTGTCGGGCTTGAGGAGCGCCGTGGCCGCCTGCAGCGACTGGTCGCTCGGCGCGACGAAGGTACCCGGCGTGGTCTGGAGCTCTGCTGATTGCAACAGGTAGCGCTGGGTGTCGGCCAGCGGGGTGATGCCGATGATGAACCGGTGGCCGGGTGTCTCCTGGCCGTCGGTCGTCAGCTTCTCGCCCACCGGCGAGCCGGCCGTCGGCTGCGAGCACTGTGTCGTCGAGTTCAGCTCGTTGAACTGGAGGTCCTGGCTCACCGCCTCGAGGTTGGCCGGGGGAGCGGCCACAAGGGGCAGGTATGGCAACGAGTCGTTGTAGAGGCAGTCGTTGATGTCCGTCTGGTAGTAGGCGGTAGGGACGAACGTCGACAGCAGCGGCCAATGATCGACCGGCAGCGAGATCCCCTTGTACTCGGGGTTGACCACCATGCCCTTCTGGTCGGGCGTGCCGTTGAGCCAAGCCCGGGCCGTGGGATCGTCGTTGATGTAGGTGGTCAGCGCGGACATAGCGTCGGAGTCGCTCGAGACGGTCATCAGCTCCGACGCCGCCTCCGACCCTGCGCCCGGGCCGATTGACGCGATGCCGGGATTGAGGGCTTGGAACTCGGGATCGTCGGTGATGTTGAGCGGGTTGTTGGCCAGGGCCGGGTCGTCCTGCTTCATGAAGTACTCACTGGGGTACGACTCGGTCAACAGCTTGGCCAGCAGGAGCGGAGTCAACTTCAAGTTCTGGTACGGCTGTCCGTTGGAACCGTCGATGTCGAAGGAGATGGCGAACCCGGTCACCGCCACCGGAGCGTTGACGACCGGCTTTCCGTAGCCGTTGGGCTGGGCGAAGCTGGTGTAGGCCGCCTCCGCGGTGCCGGAGGCCACCGAATTGCGCGCTTCGGGCTCACCAGTCTGGATCTGGTTCAGCGTGAAGGGATTCGAGCTGGTCTGGCAGAAGGACGGGTCCCACTGGGACGAGGCCTGGATCATCGGCTCCGACCCGGAGATGTCGATCACGTTGTTGGCGGAGGAACCGGTGAGGCTGCAACTCCCGGGCGGCGGCGCGAACGTGAGAGGAACGGTGATCCGGTTGCGCCAGTTGGACGCGCTCCACCACAGACTGCCAGTGACGGTCAGATCTGCCCCGTCATTGTTTTGGCCGAAGTTCGCTCCGGACCCTGGTTGGTAAGCACCGGTGCCCTCGCACGCGTCCTGATCACTCTGGCTGGGGGCAGGGCTGATGCTCGACCAGTCGCAGGTGATGCCCATGATCGGCACGGCCACAAGGGCGCAGGGGACGTTCTGCGTGCACCCGAGGGAGGCGTTCTGCTGGGTGGTGAACACGTCGAATTGGGCGCTCCCGGTGCCGTTGGTGCCGGTCACACCGAAGGTCTCGTTGCTCGGGAGTGCGGCGCCCCCGACGTCGTCGGACTCGGGTGCCTCGCCCGCGCAGCCGCCGTTGCCTCCTTCGTACGCCGTGCCGTTCGCCGCCTCGAAGGGCACCCAGTGCTGGACGGGTGCGGTCTCGAAGTCCGCGCACTTCGCGGGGAGCGTCGAGGGGGCCCCGGCGATGGCGGCCCGGTCAGCCGTCGAGGCGTACTGGTCCAGCCGGTACGGGGGGTACGTGTCGTCGAGGCTGTCCTGGTAACGCTCGGACCAGGACTGGGTCCAGCATGTCTCCGGGGTGAGCTGCTCGTCCGGCGCCGCGGTGGTGGAATCGGTCCCGCGGCATTCGAGCAGCACGAAGGGGTACTCCTCGTACTGGGCGTCGATGGAGGTCTGGTTGGCCACGATGCCGCCGGTCGGGTGCGCACCGGACCAGGTGACCTCGATCTCCTGACGACCCTGCAGGTTCTGGGTCTGACTGACGGACATCGCGATGTGTTGGGTCACGACCTGGGTCGGGAGGGTCCGGGTCGCCGTCGAGGTTACAGTGACCGCGCTGCTGCTCG
>JARLGS010000353.1 GCA_031292695.1 Mycobacterium sp.
AGTCAGCATTCCATTCCCGCTGACCTGGAACTCGTCGACAATGCCATTTCCACCGGTCTGGACGTAGAGGAAATGCCCATTGGCGGTGGCCGAGCTGTCAACCGTTCCTGGGTCGGTCGGAGTGAATCCGAGCAGGGTGAGCTGGCCGTCTGCGCTGGACTGGTAGCCACTCGTCGAGTTGCTGGCGGTGTTGCCCGTGAAGAAGAACTGTCCGGCGGGTGTCACCCAGCACAGGCCCGGCTGCGCGTTGGCCACAGAGTCGAGCTGGGTCACGGTGCCGTCTCGGTGGAGCCTGAACATCACCACTGCGCTGGGTCCGGCCTCACCGATGACCAGGTGACCCGCCTGGTCGAAGGTGACGGCGAAGGGGACCGTGCCGGGCTCGGAGTTCGCCACCGGGGAGTGCGAGAGGCGGCCGTCGAACCTAACGCCGAAGACGTCGATATCGTTGCCCACGACGTTGGCCTTGGTGGTCACGATCAGCTGCGTTCCGTCAGGCGAGAAGGCCACCTGTCCCGGCGTGTGGGTGAACTGTGTGGTGTCGGTGGGGATGGTGAGGCCCAGCGACCGCGTTGACCCCCAGATCGGGTGCAGCCTGCCGCCGGAAACCCAGTAGCCCGACACGCTCCCGCCGTCTTCGGCGTTGAGGACGTAGACGAGATCGTCGTGGACGGCGATACTGACCGGGAACGTGCCGCCCGAGTTCACGACCTGGCGCAGGCTGAGCTGGTCGCCGTCGACCGAGAAGACCGACACCGTGTTGCTGCCGGCGTTTACGGCGTAGAGCAGGCCGTGGGTCGGATCGGAGGCCAGCGAGCCCTGCGAGCCCAGATGGTCGACCGCCGAGCCGTTCAACACCCCCCCGAGCCCTCCGGTGGCGTAGGTGTTGGCCAAATCCAGGGAGCCGTCGTGATTCCGGTGATAGGCGACGATCTGGTTTCCGGCGATGTTGTCGGTCTGGACGAACACCGCGTGATCGCCACCACCTCCGAAGTTGGGACCCGGCGAAAGCCCATCGGCTCCGGCGACAGGCGCCACCCAGGCCGACAGTCCCAGGGCCGCTCCGGCGCCCAGCGCCAGACGAGTGAATCTCCTCATTTGCATCTCCTTTGTCGACGACTCAAGGTCTCGACATACAGTCCCGAGATGGGGGCCAAGCGTTACGTTGGTGCCTGGACCAGACGTGGGAACCCTCCTGATGTAACGCCTCCGAGGGGACTGAGGACTGAAGGGCGATGTCCAGATGCCAGCGGACCGGCTGCAATCCGAGTCACCGAGGCGGTGACCGCGGGGCGCGACCCGCGCCCGATCGTGGAGTCCTACGCTTCGCGCCGTGGAGATGGACGGCGAGCTGCTCAGCCGGCTCCGCACCGGTGACGAGGAGGCGTTCGTGATGCTGGTGGCCCGCTACCAGCAGCCCATGCTTCGCCTGGCCTGTTCCATGGTCTCCGACCAGGCCGTGGCCGAAGAGGCCGTCCAGGACACATGGCTGGGAGTGGTTCGTGGCATCGAGCAGTTCGAGGGGCGTTCTTCGTTCAAGACCTGGCTTTTTCGGATCCTCGTCAACCGCGCTCGCTCGGCCGGGGCCCACGAACCCTCTGATCCCTCGATTGAGACGCTCCGAGCTGTCGACCCGACCCGATTCGACGCTCAGGGCCAGTGGGCCGATCCCCTCGATCGCTGGACAGAGGAAAGCGAA
>JARLGS010000354.1 GCA_031292695.1 Mycobacterium sp.
AGCTCGGCGGGGTCGCCGCCGCCGTGCATCCAGCCGTCGTTGCGCGCGGCGCGTTTGAGTGGGGCGTCTGGATGGCCGCCGACCAGGATGGGCACCGGCTTGGTCGGGGGTGGGGTCATCTTGGTGCTGGGGATGTCGTAGAACTCGCCGTGGTACTCGAAGTAGTCGCCCAACGTGAGGCCGCGGATGACGTCGATGCACTCATCCATGCGCTTGCCGCGCCGGGCGAACGGCACGCCCATGACCTCGTAGTCCTCGGGCCACGGGCTGGTGCCGACCCCGAGGCCGAGGCGATTGTCGAACATCGCGGCCAGCGATCCGGCCTGCTTGGCGACCAGGGCCGGCGGCCGGATGGGCAGCTTCAGCACGAAGATGTTGAAGTGCAGGTTGGTCGTGACGGCCGACAGAGCGCCGATCAACGCGAACGACTCGATGAAGGACTTGCCGTCCAGAAACTCGCGGTTGCCGTCCTCGGTATAGGGGTACTTCGAGTCCGAGACCTCCGGGTACGCGATGCTGTCCGGGATGGTCATCGCGTGGTATCCGGCCTCGTCAGCGGCTTTCGCCAACGGGATGTAGTACTTGGGATCGGTCATGGCTTCCGCATAGGTGAACCGCATGACCACCACAATAGAACGTGTTCTAGTTTTGTGTCCTCGAAAGCCGGAACTCGATCGCCATCGAGGTCAGGCGTCGGCTGGGGGTGCGGGTAGTCGGTTACGCGAGCGGGAAGGGCGGCAGGCCCGCACCGCTGACCGAATAGCCACCCTGCTGGCTGCGCTCGGTGACCCGCGCGGTCGCGCTGCGATCGCCCACGGCGACTGTCACCGCGGTGCGGGGCAGCTCGTCGAGAGTTTCGAAAACCGTGCCGCGCCAGTGGTATTGACCGTCGATCGGATCGAGATGACCGGCCAGTCGGACCCGCACGCTGCGGCCATCGATGGTCGCCGGTCCGTCGTAGAAGTCCTCGCTGTCCGCGGTCTCTGCCCGGGAAGCCGATACGGGTCCGGTGCCCTGTGTGCTCCTCGCGTGCGCGCCGGGCAGGAACCCGCTGCGCCGCCACAACCGCCGGGCAATCGGGCCGAGCAGCCCGACCTCTTCCAGGAAGGCGGCCAATGGGGCGAAACCGGCGACCTGCATCTCGATCCGGTGCGGCGAGGTCCGTGCCATCTGGCGGGCTGCCCGCGCGTCCAGGCCGACCCGGCGGTACTGCACCTTGTTGGTGAACAGGAACCGGAAGAACAATCCGCCGATGCCATTGAGGTTGCCCACCCAGAAGCGCTTCCACCACGACATGTCCGGCGTCCGCTTGCGCAGCCCGTCGCGGGCGAACTGAATGTGGCGGGCCTCTTCGGTGACGTGAATCCGCATGAGCCGCTGCACCATTGGCTGTAGCTCGGGGTCATCCATCATCTGGCGCTGCAGCGAATCGAAGATTTCCTCGCCGACCAGTGCGGCAACCCACAGCACTGAGCCGCGGAAGAAGAACGGCAGGGCGTTGATGACCATGCGCTGGTACAGCTTCGGTCGAACCGGATCGGCGCCGACCTTCTCGATGGCCTTGCCGAACATCAGCATGTGCCGGGCCTCGTCGCCGAGCTCCGTCAACTCGTAGTGGGTGGCCGAGGCCGTCGGATCCTGATGCATCATCTTGCGCAGCAGGGCCTGGTTGAGGACGTTCTCGAACCAGATGCCGGCCGACAAGGTGTTCACGAGTTCTTGGCGGGACAGCTCGATCTGCTCGGCCCGGCTCATCGACTCCCAGAGTGGGGTGCCGTACAGCGATACCACTTGCGGTGGCAGGAAGAACTTGTCCGGATCGATTGGCGCGTCCCAGTCGATATCGACGATGGGCGCATACGACTTGCGCACCGAGCCTTTGAGTAGGCGATCGGCAAATTCCGCGCGAGTGGTTTGGCCCTTGACCGAAGCCGTCATCGTTGACATCCCTTCGAGAGTGTCTGGAGGTGCCGCACTTCGAAGTTACGTCCGGTCGGCGCAGTTAGTCAATACCCCGGGTACCGGATACCTAAGGTTCGTCGAAATCGACGAAATGGTCGCTTCTACTCGCACTTTTCGGCCCGTTTGTCCGTTTGGGCGGGGTATTGCCGGCCCGATAACCTTCCGTGCATGCGCACCATCCATGTCATCGGTATCGGCGCGGGCGACCCCGACTATGTGACGCGACAGGCCATCGCGGCGCTCAACGACACCCAGGTGTTCTTCGCGATGGACAAGGGCGACGCTAAGGATGACCTGGTCGCACTGCGCCGATTGATCTGCGAGCGGTTCATCGAGGCGCCCGGCTACCGGTTCGTGGCACTGCCCGACCCCAAAAGGGCCCAGGCCGCGGACGATCCGGGCTACCACGATGCCGTCGCCGAATGGCATGCCGCGCGGGCCCGGTTGTGGGCGCAGGCCATCGAGACCGAGCTCGGTCCCGACGGCGTCGGCGCGTTTCTGGCGTGGGGGGACCCGTCGCTGTACGACAGCACGCTGCGCATCCTGGACCGGGTCGCAGCACATGTCGAGTTCGAGTTCGACGTCATTCCGGGTGTCACCGCAATCCAGGCGCTCACCGCCCGACATCGCATACCCCTCAACGACATCGGTGAACCCGTGCTGATCACTACCGGACGCCGGCTGCGCGCCGACGGGCTCGCCGGCGCTGCCGTGGTGATGCTCGATGGTGACTGCGCATTCCTGGAATGTCCGCCGCAGACCAGGATCTGGTGGGGCGCCTATCTCGGCACCGCTGACGAGATGCTGGTCGCCGGTACGGTCGGCGAGGTCGGTGACCGGATCGCCCGGGAGCGTGCCGAGGCCCGGGCTCGGCACGGCTGGATCATGGACACTTATCTGCTGCGGGCAGACTGGACGGCATGAAATCGTTGCTGCTGCGGGCTGGTGTGACCGGCCTGGCGTTGTGGGTGGTCACCCACCTGGTGTCGGGGATCTATTTCGTCGGCGGCGACACCCCGCTGCAGCGGGTCGGCATCGTCCTGGTCGTCGCGCTGATCTTCGGATTGGTCAACTCCGTCATCAAGCCGATCGTCCAGCTGTTCGCGATTCCGCTGTACATCCTCACCCTCGGCTTGATCCACATCGTCATCAACGCGTGGATGCTCTGGATCACCTCATGGATCACCGAGCACACCACGCACTGGGGGCTGGCGATCGACCAGTTCTGGTTCACCGCGATCTGGGCGGCGCTCCTGCTGTCGGTGGTCGGCTGGGCATTGGGCCTGGTCCAGCGGGCTTTGGAGCGCTGAGCGCTAGCCTGAACCCATGCCCGAACTTCCCGAGGTCGAGGCGCTGGCCGACCACCTTCGTCGGCACGCGGTCGGCCTGCCGGTGGGGCGCGTCGACGTCGCCGCCCTGTCGGTGCTCAAGACCTTCGACCCACCGCTGACCGCGCTGTACGGCAACGAGGTGACCGGCGCCAACCGCTGGGGCAAGTATCTGGGACTGCAGGTGGGCGACTTGCATTTGATCACGCATCTGTCCCGGGCCGGCTGGCTGCGCTGGTCGGAGAAGCTGGCCGCCGCACCGCTCAAGCCGGGCAAGGGCCCGATCGCGCTGCGGGTGCATCTCGGAAAGCCCGGTGAGGCGCCGGGATTCGACCTGACGGAGGCTGGTACCCAAAAGCGGCTGGCGGTTTGGCTGGTCGACGATCCGATGGCCGTGCCGCAGATCGCGTCATTGGGACCGGATGCACTCTCGCTGGGGCCCACCGAATTGGGCAACGTGCTGGCCGGAAACACCGGACGGATCAAGAATGTCATCACCGACCAGAAGGTGATCGCCGGCATCGGCAATGCCTACAGCGATGAAATCCTGCATGTGGCAAAGCTTTCGCCCTTCGCCACGGCGGGCAAACTCACCACTGATCAGCTCGGGACCCTGCACGACGCGATGATCTCGGTACTCACCGACGCTGTTAGTCGTTCGGTCGGTCAACAGGCGGCAACGCTGAAGGGGGAGAAGCGGTCCGGGCTCCGGGTGCATGCCCGCACCGGGCTGCCGTGCCCGGTCTGCGGGGACACCGTGCGTGAAGTGTCGTTCGCCGACAAGTCTTTTCAGTACTGCGCGACGTGCCAGACCAGCGGTAAGGTGCTGGCCGACCGGCGGATGTCCAAGCTGCTCAAGTGATTTAGCTGCAGTAGTCGCGGGTCGCGGCGGCGAGCGCCTGTTGGTAGAGCGGATCGAGCTGGCGTGCCGAGGTCACCTCGGCGCGGGCCGCGTCCAGTGCGGAGGCGCAGCCCGGGCTGTGCAGGACGCCCCATTGTGTGGCCAGCTCGGCGACCATGGTGTGGTTGAATCCGTCTATCTCCGTACGAGATTCGGACAGATCAGGAGCCTTTGTCGGGGCAGCTGGCGGATCGAGTTTCCACTGGCCGAACCGCGTGTACTCGACGCCTTCGGTGGCGTGGATCTGGTCGGTGAAGGCGCGGCGCGCGAAGGCCGGATCGATGCCCGCGACCGTGGCTTGCGCACCGACCGCGTCCAACACCTGGTTGACCCGCTGCGGGTCCTCGATCGATCCGCCGGTGAGCCACTTGACGGCGGCCACCGGGTCGGCGATCTGCAGGCGCTGGGCGGCGGTGTCGACCAATCGGAACAATGGTGTGTCGTCGGCGTGGGCGACCGGCGCGATGCACAACGCAACCCCGGTGAACAGTGCGGCAAGCTTCACGGTTTCGATCCTGACATTGTTCGGCCCGCAGCGGTTTCTTGACAGCTGTCGAGTTGGTTACGCTGCAGCCATGACTCGGCAGAAGATCCTCATCACCGGTGCGAGCTCGGGCCTCGGCGCCGGTATGGCCCGCCAATTCGCTGCCAAAGGCCGTGACCTCGCACTTTGTGCCCGCCGTCTGGACAATCTCGAACAATTGAAGGCCGAGCTGACGGCCGAGTACCCGGGTGTGAATGTGGCCATCGCCTCGCTCGACGTCAACGACCACGACCAGGTGCCCAAGGTGTTCGAGGAGCTCTCCAATGAGCTCGGCGGCATCGACTGCGTCATCGTCAACGCCGGCATCGGCAAGGGCTATCCGCTGGGCGGTGGCAAGCTGTGGGCCAACAAGGCCACCATCGAGACCAATCTGGTTGCGGCGCTGGTGCAGATCGAGACCGCGCTGGAGATGTTCAAGGCCGCCGGCCGCGGCCATCTGGTGCTGGTTTCGTCGGTCTTGGGCAACGTCGGGGTACCGGGATTCAAGGCCGCATATGCCGCCAGCAAGGCCGGCGTCACCTCGCTCGGCGAGTCACTGCGGGCCGAGTACCCGTCCGGCCCGATCAAGATCACTGTGCTGGAGCCCGGCTACATCGAGTCCGAGATGACCGCGAAGTCCAACTCCACGTTGCTCATGGTCGACAACGAGACCGGAGTGCGGGCCATGGTCGATGCCATCGAGAAGGAGAAGGGCCGCGCCGTCGTCCCCGGCTGGCCGTGGTGGCCGCTGGTCGAGGCGATGAAGCTGATGCCGCCGCGCTTCACCAAGTACTTCGCGTGATTTGTGCACGTTCGGTAACGCTCACCCTTACCGGACGCGCCCAACTCACGAGAGCGCGACAGCGGCGTCGTGGTCGTGCGCGGGTACCACGGTGACGCGATGCCTGACGGCGTGCAGCCGATGCAGGGTGCGGAAGGTCTCGGCCCGATCCGCGTCGGCGAGTCCGCCTGGGTAGCTTGCCTTTTGGCGGACGTCCTCGATCTGATGGGTATGCCACGCAGCGTCGCCCGCGAGCAAAACCCAGCCGTCGCGGGTGTGCAGCAGCACCCCGACGCTTCCGGGCGTGTGGCCCGCGAGGTCCACCAGCACGACTGAGCCGTCGCCGAACAGGTCGTGACTGCGGGTGAAGGTCAGCACCGGCGGTCCGTCGAGTTCGTAGGTCGCTGTCGTGCGCCCGGCCAGCGAGTCGCGGACGCCTCCCACCGGCGCCACTGGGCCGGTCATCACCCAGTCTCGTTCCATCCGATGCAGACGCACCGGAAGGTCGGGCAGGTCGAGCAGGCCGCAGATGTGGTCCCAGTGTGCGTGCGTTGGCAGCGC
>JARLGS010000355.1 GCA_031292695.1 Mycobacterium sp.
GCTGCGGCCGGCCGGGTTTCTGGCCGCCGGCGCGCGGAGGCGGTGGCGGTGGCGGCTTCGGTGGCGGGTTCATGCCCGCACCCGCACTCATCGGGGGCTGGCTCGGGCGCTTCGTGCCGTCCAGCGCGGCCTTCACCGCGTCGATCGGGTCCCGCAACCGCGGGTCATCGACCTTCCCGACCGGCGGGAGGATCATGGTGCGCCGGTCGTCCGGCGGCACCTGGCCGGGGCGTCCGGAACTACCGCCGGCGGCCGGTCCCCTTGTCATGTCATTGCCCGGCCGGCTGTGGCGTCCTTCGTCACTCACTGGCGGTGCGTGCTTTCGAGCGCGTACCGCGCGCCTTCGCGCCCTTGGGCGAACTCGGCGCCCCCAACACATACGACTTGACCAAATGATTCCAACTGCAAGTGCGGCATACCTCCACCACGTGAACCGCGAATTCGTCGAACTTGGCGGCCAGCATGACCAGCTCTTCGGTGCTGCGGGCCGAACCCGACACTGCCCCGAGATGATCACCGAACACCCACGACACCAATGTCAGCGGTTCTTTCCGGCAGATCGGGCACACCACCGAGCTGGGCCGGCCGTGAAACTTTGCGGCGCGCAGCAGGTACGGGTTGGCGTCACACACTTCGGTGACCCCGGTTCGGCCCGAGTAGACCTCGGCCAGCAGTGACCTGCGCCGGAGCGCGTAGTCCACCACCTGCCGCTGCAATCGCACGTTGACCAGAGTACGTCGGCCCGCTCCGAGGCGATGCGCGATGGCACGCATGTGGCCCGGGCCACCGCGACCTGCGCAGTTGGGCTCTACGCTTTGCGCGTGGCCACAGCAGGAACCCGGGCAAAGGACAGCGACCGCAACGACACCTGCCAGATTCTGGACAGTGCGTTGGGCGACGGTCAGCTCTCGGCCGAGGAGCACCGGCAGCGGGTTGCCGCGGCGACCACCGCCGTCACCCTCGGTGATCTGCAGGCCCTGGTGACCGACCTACAGACCGCGAACGCACCGGTCCAGCTGCCCAACCTGAAGACCCCGGGGCCGCCGGTACCCAAGGCCGGCCGGGGATTCCTGGCCGTCAGCGGCGCGTTCCTGCTGGTGCTCGGCATTGCCATCGGCTGGGGTCTGTACGCCGCCCCCGGCCAGTCGCCGCTGACGGCGTCCCCGGACCCTGGTGCCAAGCCGGACGGGGTGGCCCCGGTGGTGCTCACCCCGCCACGCCAGCTGCAGTCGCTCGGCGGCCTGACCGGCCTGCTGGCCCAGATGAAACAGAAGTTCGGCGACACCACCGGCTACGAGCTGAACATCTACTCCGACTACGCGATCCTGGAGCGCACCGACCCGGCCGAACCACGGCAGGCCCTTCGCTATGACTACCGCGGCGGCTGGGACGACCCCAGCACCACCTCGACCGGCAGCAGCGACCGGGTCGTCGACCTGGGCAAGTTCAACGTCGAGAAGATCACCGGAATCCTGCACGGGGCACCGGAAACCCTCGGCATCAAGCGCAATGAGATCAACACCGTCTACCTCGACATCAAAGGCAGCGCGGACATCACCGCACCACCGGACACCGTGACCATCTCGATCTATGTGTCCGGCAAGTTCAGCAACAGCGGCTACATCGAACTGGACCCCGACGGCAACCAGAAGCGGATCAGCTACGCCAACTGATTCCGCACCCGTTCGAGTGTCGTTGGTTGCGGCGTCGGGTGTCGTTCACCCTTTTATGAGCGTTCGATTGGCCGCGTATATATCGGCGCGATACTATGACGCGAGGTGTTGAAGCGTCGTAGCGCGGAATACATCGCACGATCATTTCGAGTCGGGGAGGTGACAATTTGCTGGAGCTGGCCATCCTGGGGCTTCTGCAGGAGTCCCCGATGCACGGCTATGAGCTGCGCAAACGTCTGACGGGACTGCTGGGAGCCTTCCGGGCCTTTTCTTATGGCTCCCTCTACCCGGCACTTCGCCGGATGCAGGCCGACGGACTGATCGTCGAAGACGCGGCCCCACTCGGCTCTACCAAGGTGCGCCGGGCCCGCCGCGTTTACCAACTCACCGACGCCGGCAAGCAGCGGTTCACCGAGCTCGTCGCCGACACCGGGCCCCAGAACTACACCGACGACGGATTCGGTGTGCACTTGGCGTTCTTCAACAGGACGCCCGCCGAAGCCAGGATGCGAATTCTGGAAGGGCGGCGCCGTCAGGTCGAGGAGCGCCGTGAAGGTCTGCGCGAGGCGATCGCACGGGCCAGTAACTCACTCGACCGCTATACCCGGCAGCTGCATCAGCTCGGGCTGGAGTCCAGTGAGCGCGAAGTGAAATGGCTCAACGAGCTGATCGCAGCCGAGCGCGTGGCGCAGGGTCGCGCCGACCAAACCTGATTGCACACGCCCCCGGCGAACGCATTGAAAGAGTAGGAAAAGGAGACCGTCACATGTCTGAGTCGAACGAGGTTCGGGTCGCAATCGTCGGCGTAGGCAACTGCGCGGCATCGCTCGTCCAGGGCGTGCAGTACTACCAGAACGCTGACGAGAACACGACCGTGCCGGGGCTGATGCACGTGAAGTTCGGCCAGTACCACGTGCGCGACGTGAAGTTCGTGGCCGCGTTCGATGTGGACGCCAAGAAGGTCGGCTTCGACCTGTCCGAGGCGATCTTCGCCTCCGAGAACAACACCATCAAGATCGCCGACGTGCCGCCGACCAATGTGACGGTGCAGCGCGGCCCGACCCTGGACGGCATCGGCAAGTACTACGCCGAGACCATCGAGGTGTCCGACACCGAGGCCGTCGACGTGGTCAAGGCGCTCAAGGACGCCGAGGTCGACGTCCTGGTCTCCTACCTGCCCGTCGGTTCCGAAGAGGCCGACAAGTTCTACGCCCAGTGCGCCATCGACGCCAAGGTCGCGTTCGTCAACGCGCTGCCGGTGTTCATCGCCTCCGACCCGGTGTGGGCCAAGAAGTTCGAGGACGCCGGTGTGGCGATCGTCGGCGACGACATCAAGAGCCAGGTCGGCGCCACCATCACCCACCGCGTGATGGCCAAGCTGTTCGAGGACCGCGGCGTCGCCCTGGACCGCACCTTCCAGTTGAACGTCGGCGGCAACATGGACTTCAAGAACATGCTCGAGCGTGAGCGCCTGGAGTCCAAGAAGGTCTCCAAGACCCAGGCCGTCACCTCGAACCTGACCGGCTCGCTGGCCGACAAGGTCTACGACAAGAACGTGCACATCGGCCCGTCGGACTACGTGGCGTGGCTCGACGACCGCAAGTGGGCGTACGTCCGCCTCGAGGGCCGTGCCTTCGGTGACGTGCCTCTGAACCTGGAGTACAAGCTCGAGGTGTGGGACTCGCCGAACTCGGCCGGCATCATCATCGACGCAGTCCGCGCGGCCAAGATCGCCAAGGACCGCGGTGTCGGCGGCCCCATCCTGCCGGCCTCGGCCTACCTGATGAAGAGCCCGCCGGTGCAGGTCGCCGACGACCTCGCCCGCGCTCAGCTGGAAGCCTTCATCGAGGGGTAGTTTTCTTTCGTCTTAGTGGGCGGCCAGGTGGATCCTGGCCGCCCACTTGGCGTTTGAGGCGTCGGGACAATCGTGGCCGGCATTGTGAGACTAGCCACAACCGCGTGCAATAGGGGCTTTAAACTGGAATTAGTCCAAAAAATGGGACTAAGCTCGGGGACCTGTAACAGTCATCCGATAGTGACCCGAAGTGAGGTTCCCGTGGCCCTGATCAACAAGCAGATCAAGCCCTTCTCCGCGACCGCGTTCAAGAACGGCACATTCATCCCGGTGTCAGACACCGACATCCAGGGCAAGTGGGCCATCTTCTTCTTCTACCCCGCCGACTTCACCTTCGTCTGCCCGACCGAACTCGGCGACCTCGCCGACCACTACGAGGAGCTGCAGCGCCTCGGCGTCGAGGTGTTCTCGGTGTCCACCGACACGCACTTCACCCACAAGGCATGGCACGACTCGTCCGACACGATCGGCAAGATCCGGTACGCCATGATCGGCGATCCGACCCTGCAGATCAGCACCAACTTCGAGGTGCTCCGCGAGGACCAGGGCCTGGCCGACCGCGGCACCTTCCTGGTCGACCCCGACGGCGTCGTCCAGTTCACCGAAGTCACCGCGGAGGGCATCGGCCGCAACGCGGCCGAACTGGTCCGCAAGGTCAAGGCCGCCCAGTACGTCCGCAACCACCCGGGCGAGGTCTGCCCGGCCAAGTGGGAAGAGGGCGAAGACACCCTGGCCCCGTCGCTGGAACTCGTCGGCAAGATCTAGCTCTTCACCACTGTCGGCGGTACGGGCCTGGTTCCGCCCGGCCCGTTCCGCTCGCCAGAACCCCTCCCCACCAACATCTTTCGGGCCGCAAGGGCCCAGCCATTCCCTCATCGATGGAGTTGATCCGCATGCTCGACGCCTCACTCGCCGGCCAACTGAAGTCCCTACTGGAGCGGCTGACCACGCCGATCGAGCTGGTGTCCTCCCTCGATGACGGCCCCAAGTCCGCCGGACTCGCCGAACTGCTCACCGAGATCGCGGCGATGTCGGACAAGATCACTTATGCGCGTGGCGACGACGACGCCCGTCGGCCATCGTTCGCCATCCGCCGGACCGGCACCGACATCGCGGTCCGGTTCGCCGGCATCCCCCTCGGCCACGAATTCTCCTCGCTGGCGCTGGCACTGCTCCAGGTCGGCGGATATCCGTCGAAGGAAGCCGCCGAACTGCTCGAGCAGGTGCAGGGCCTCGACGCCGACCTCCACTTCGAAACCTACTTCTCGCTGTCCTGCCAGAACTGCCCCGACGTGGTGCAGGCACTGAACCTGATGGCCATCCTCAACCCGCGCATCAGCCATGTCGCGATCGACGGCGCGCTGTTCAAAGACGAGGTCGAACAACGCAAGGTGCTGGCGGTTCCCACGGTCTTCCTCAACGGTGAGGTGTTCGACTCGGGCCGGATGACCCTGGAGCAGATCATCGGCAAGGTCGACGTCGGCGCCGCGCAGCGCACCGCCGAAGCGATCGCCGAGAAGGACCACTTCGACGTGCTGGTGGTCGGCGGCGGACCCGCCGGCGCCGCGGCCGCAATCTACGCTGCCCGCAAGGGAATTCGCACCGGTGTGGTCGCCGAGCGATTCGGCGGTCAGGTGCTCGACACGATGGCGATCGAGAACTACATCTCCGTCCCGCACACCGAAGGACCGAAGTACGCCGCGGCGCTGGAAGCCCACGTCGGCGAGTACGACGTCGACGTCATGAAGACCCAGCGCGGCGCGAAGCTGCTGCCCGGGATCGCCGACGGCGGGCTCATCGAAATCTCGCTGGAAAGCGGCGCCTCGCTGACGGCTCGGACCGTCATCCTGGCCACCGGCGCCCGCTGGCGCTCGATGGACGTGCCGGGCGAGGCCGAGTACCGCAACAAGGGCGTCACCTACTGCCCGCACTGCGACGGACCGCTGTTCAAGGGCAAGCGCGTCGCCGTCGTGGGCGGCGGCAACTCCGGGGCGGAGGCCGCGATCGACCTCGCCGGTGTCGTCTCCCACGTGACGCTGATCGAGTTCGATTCGGTGCTGCGCGCCGACGAGGTGCTGCAGCGGAAGCTGCGCAGCCTGCCCAACGTCGACATCCTGCTGAGCACGCTGACTACCGAGGTCCTCGGCGACGGCGCTCAGGTCACCGGCCTGACCTACCAGGACCGCACGACGGGCGAGTCGCACACCCTTGAACTACAGGGCGTCTTCGTCCAGATCGGCCTGCTCCCCAACACCGAGTGGCTGGAGGGCAGCGTCGAACTGTCCAAGCGCGGCGAGATCATCGTCGACGAGCGCGGCCAGACGTCGGTCCCTGGCGTGTTCGCCGCCGGCGACTGCACGACAACACCGTTCAAGCAGATCGTCGTCGCCGCCGGAGCCGGTGCGACAGCGGCGCTGTCGGCATTCGATCACCTTATCCGGACCACCGCCCCGATCGGCAACTGAGCGCTCCCCGGCTCCGGGGGTAATGTCCGCAGACGTGGCCCTCGAGATTTCTGACGACGAACTGCTGGCACTCGACGAGTTCGCGCTGCTGCCCGAGAACGCCGCGCAGATCGGTGCGACCGGTCCGCTCCCTCGGGTGTCCCGGATCGACGAGGGGCCGATCAGCCTGCTGAAATGGGGTACCGAGGCGCCCGAGGTGGTGTTCCTGCACGGCGGTGGCCAGAACGCCCACACTTGGGACACCGTCATCCTGGGGCTCGGGGTGCCGGCGCTGGCGATCGACCTGCCCGGACACGGCCGGTCCGCCTGGCGCGAGGACGGCGACTACGGGCCCAAGCTCAACGCCCACACCCTGCGCCCCGTCCTGCGTCGGTGGGCGCCCGACGCGCGGCTGGTGGTCGGGATGTCGCTGGGCGGGCTGACCGCGCTCCGGATCGCGGCGACCGAACCCGCGCTGGTGCCCGAACTGCTGTTGGTCGACGTCACCCCGTCGGCGCCGGAACGGCACGAGGAGATGACCAAGGCTCAGTTGGGTGCGGTAGCGCTCGTGAAGGGCGACCGCAGCTTCCCGAGTTTCGCCGCGATGCTCGACGTCACGATGGCCGCGTCCCCGCACCGCAGTCGGAACTCCTTGCGCCGCGGTGTGTTCCACAATGCCAAGCAGCTCGACGACGGCACCTGGACCTGGCGCTACGACTCGTTCCGCAAGGGCGACGGCTTTGAAGGACTGTGGGACGACGTCCCGTCCATCGCCATGCCCACCACCCTGGTGCGGGGTGCCAAGTCGTACTTCGTGAACGACGACGATGCCGCCGCCTTCGCAGCCGGGGCGCCCGGCTTCCAGCGCACTCACGTGGTCGCCGACGCCGGCCATTCGGTGCAGGGTGACCAGCCGGCAGCCCTGATTGACATCCTGCGGAGCGTGCTCGGCGGTTAGCGTGGGAGCATGACCCTTCCCATCCGCATCGGGGTTCAGCTGCAGCCCCAGCACTCCCCGTCCTACGGCCTGATCCGCGATGCCGTGCGCCGCTGCGAGGACCTCGGCGTCGACGTCGCGTTCAACTGGGACCACTTCTTCCCGCTGTACGGCGACCCCGACGGCGCGCACTACGAATGCTGGACCATGCTCGGCGCCTGGGCCGAGCAGACCTCGCGGATCGAGATCGGCGCGCTGGTCAGCTGCAACTCCTATCGCAATCCGGAACTGTTGGCCGACATGGCCCGCACGGTCGACAACATCTCCGACGGCCGGCTTATCCTCGGCATCGGATCGGGCTGGAAAGAAAAGGACTACGACGAGTACGGCTACGAATTCGGCACGGCCGGAAGCAGACTCGACGACCTGGCGGCCGCCATGCCGCGCATCATTGCTCGACTGGGCAAACTGAATCCGGCGCCGCTGCGCGAAATCCCGATCCTGATCGGCGGGCAAGGCGAGCGCAAGACGCTCAAGCTGGTCGCGCAATACGCGCAGACGTGGCACGGGTTCACCACGGCCGAGACCTACCCGGGCAAGGCGGCGGTGCTCGATCGGCACTGCGTCGACGTGGGCCGCGACCCGGCCGCCATCGTTCGGTCGACCGGCGTGGACCGTAGCGGCCACGGCCTGATCGCGAACGCGGAAGCCCTTACTGCGCTGGGCGTTTCGCTGCTGACGGTCGGCGTCAACGGACCCGACTACGACCTGAGCGACGCCGAAGCCTTGTGCCGCTGGCGCGACAACCGCTGAGCGTGGTCCGGCTGGATGAATTCCCGGCGAGCTGAAGCCGCTGAATTCGGCCGGGCACCGGCTAGGTTTGCGGGCGTGATCTCTTTCGTGCGCACGCTGGTGGCGCTGCTGGTGGCGCTGCTGGTCGGCTCGCTGTGGGTGGGCATACCGGCCCACGCCACCACCGACCAGTGCGCGCCGCCGGGCGTACAGAGCGCCAGCGCACTGCCCACCAATCTGGCCACCGCCGCCAAGGGCGACGGCACCGACAAGTACACAACGCCTGGCACCCAACCACTTTCGGCCGTGCATCCGGATGCCCTGGGGCTGAACACGCAGGGCGTCCTGACCGTCGGCACCCTCTCCGATGCGCCGCCGAGCATCTGCATCAACTCGGCCGGTCAATTCACCGGGTTCGACAACGAGCTGCTGCGGGCGATCGCCGACAAACTCGGACTACGGATCAACTTCGTCGGTACCGACTTCTCCGGTCTGCTGGCACAGGTCGCTTCGCGGCGGTTCGACGTCGGATCGTCATCGATCACCACCACCGACGCTCGCCGCCGCACGGTCGGGTTCACCAATGGCTATGACTTCGGCTACTTTTCGCTCGTCGTGCCCAGCGGATCCCCGATCACCGGATTCGGCGCGCTGAAGGCGGGCCAACGCATCGGCGTGGTGCAGGGCACCGTCCAGGAGGCCTACGTCGTCGACACCCTGCACCTGGAACCAGTGAAATTCCCGGACTACGCCACCGTATACGCCAACATCAAGACCCGGCAGCTCGACGCGTGGGTGGCTCCGTCCCAGCAGGCACAGGGCAGCGTCCAACCGAGCGACCCGGCTCGGATCGTCGAAAACACCTTCAGCTTGGACAATTTCGTGGCCTATGCCGTCGCGAAGGAGAACCGGCCACTGATCGATGCACTGAACACCGGGCTCGATGCGGTGATCGCCGACGGCACCTGGGCCAAGTTGTACTCAAACTGGGTGCCGCGGGCGCTGCCGCCCGGCTGGAAGCCCGGCTCCAAGGCCGCGCCACTACCGCAACTGCCCGACTTCAACGCCATCGCGGCGGCGCACGCATACGGCGCACCCCCGGCGGCAGTAGCGCCGAAATCCACTCTGGCCCAACTCGAAGACGCGTTCCTCGACTGGCGCCTGTACCGGCAGGCCATCCCGGACCTGTTCCGGACCGGCCTACCGAACACCCTGATTCTGACCATCAGTGCCAGCATCATCGGCTTGGTCATCGGCCTGGCGTTGGCGATCGCGGGGATCTCCCGATCGCGCTGGCTGCGCTGGCCGGCCCGGGTGTACACCGACATCTTCCGCGGCTTGCCCGAGGTGGTGATCATCCTGGTGATCGGGCTGGGCATCGGCCCCGTGGTCGGCATGCTGACCGGAAACAACCCGTACCCCTTGGGAATTGCGGCACTGGGGTTGATGGCCGGCGCTTATATCGGCGAGATCCTGCGCTCCGGGATCCAGAGCGTGGACGCCGGCCAACTCGAAGCCTCGCGGGCGCTGGGCTTCGGCTACCCGGCGTCGATGCGGCTGGTGGTGGTGCCGCAGGGCGTCAGGCGGGTGCTGCCCGCACTGGTGAATCAATTCATCTCGCTCCTGAAGGCCTCGTCGCTGGTGTATTTCCTCGGACTGATCGCCAGCCAGCGTGAGCTGTTCCAGGTGGGCCGCGACCTCAACGCGCAGACCGGAAACCTTTCTCCTCTGGTCGCTTCCGGGCTGTTCTACCTGGCGCTGACTGTCCCACTGACCCATCTGGTCAACTACATCGACCGGCGGTTGAGTCAGGGCCGGCCGGCCGCCGCAGAGGCCGACTTCGCAGAGGAGGTGCCCGCATGACTACGCCGCAGCCGGTTTCCTTGGCCGCCAAGGATATTCACCTATCGTTCGGTGCCAGTGCAGTGCTGCGCGGCGTCGACCTCGACGTGCCGGCCGGCACCACCACTGCGGTGATCGGCCCGTCCGGGTCGGGCAAATCGACGCTGCTGCGGACCCTGAACCGGCTGTACGAGCCGGACCGCGGCGACATCCTGATCGACGGCCGCTCGGTGCTGCGCGACAACCCCGATCAGCTGCGCCAGCGGATCGGCATGGTGTTCCAACACTTCAACCTCTTCCCGCACCGAACGGTGCTGGAAAACGTCACGCTCGCGCCGCGCAAGCTCAAGAACCTCGACGCCGACGCGGCCCGCTCACTCGGCCTGAGCCTGCTGGACCGAGTCGGGCTGAAACACAAGGCCGACGTTCGGCCAGCAACCCTGTCAGGTGGACAACAGCAACGTGTCGCGATCGCCCGCGCCCTGGCCATGACACCTCAGGTGATGTTCTTCGACGAGGCCACTTCCGCCCTCGATCCCGAGTTGGTCAAGGGCATCCTGTCGTTGATCGGCGAACTCGGAGCCGACGGCATGTCCATGGTGGTGGTTACCCACGAGATGGAATTCGCCCGGTCAGCTGCCGATTCAGTGGTGTTCATGGATCGCGGGCGTGTCGTCGAGGCCGGGCCACCGGAACAGATTTTCGAAGCCGCCGAAACTCTACGCCTGCGTCAATTTTTGACGCAGGTCGTCTAATTACGACCAGTTCCCGGCATACACGTTAGACTATCGAACTATGTCACCGACGGAACCGCAGGTTGCGGACCTCGCAGCTGATCTGCAGCAGGTCCTCGCCAAGCTGTTCAACGTGATGCGTCGACGTGTCGAACCGCCCAAAGACGGCGACTCCGGCGCCGACCTCACCCTGGCTCAACTGTCCATCCTGCTCACGCTGCTGGACCGCGGCCCCATCCGGATGACCGAACTGGCCGCGCACGAGCGGGTGCGTACCCCCACTACTACGGTGGCCATCCGGCGGTTGGAGAAGCTCGGCTTGGTCAAGCGCTCCCGCGACCCTTCTGACCTGCGCGCCGTCCTGGTCAACGTGACGCCGCGCGGCCTGGTCCAGCACCGCGAGGCGCTGGAGGCCCGCCGCAAGGTGCTGGCTTCCATGCTCTCCAAGCTGACGCCCGAAGACATCTGCAACGTCGCCAAGGCGCTGGCCCCGCTGGAGAAGCTCGCCGCCAGCACCGGCGACTGAGTTCAGCCCAACCAATCGAGGACCGAGGCCGCGGTCCAGGACTGCTGCA
Organism: Mycobacterium sp.; assembly: GCA_031292695.1. Taxonomy (GTDB): domain Bacteria; phylum Actinomycetota; class Actinomycetes; order Mycobacteriales; family Mycobacteriaceae; genus Mycobacterium. The sequence goes on from JARLGS010000355.1 coordinate 10,853, forward strand.
TGCTGCCCAGCGGCTCGCCGGTGAAGGGTTCGTAGTACTCGGCGAACGTGCCGTCGCTGGCCTGCCGCAAACCTTCGCGCCGCAAGATCGACGCGCGCTCGGCCCAGCCGCGACGCGCGAAACACCACGAGAACAACCATGTCATCACCGGCCACACCGGCCCACGCCAGTATTCCCGTGGGCGGAAATCCCGGGACACCGGTGAGGTGGACGGGATCAACGGGTACTTGAGATCCGGATGCCCGCAGAATCGCGGGCCCTCCAGCAGCCGCAGCAGCGCACGCTCCTGGTCATGTGGCAGTCCACCGCACAGCAGCGGCGCGAACTGGGCCACGGTTTCATTCGGAATCCAATGGCCGGCGCGCAGGTCGAAGTCGCGGGCTGCGCCCGTACGTTCGTCGGAGGTCGCGACCACTCCTTGGCGGAACCGTTCGGCCCACGAATATAGTTCCCGCACATCGGCATTCGGGCGTTTGTAATCCTCACCGAGCTCGGCCAGGACAGTACACGCCACCGACAGGATGGCCGAGACGAACACGTCCTCGACCGCGAAGCTCATCACCTTCGGCAGCAGCGCGTCGTCGTACCGGACGGACTTCATCTCCTCCAAGAGCCACAGGTACCGGTCGTACTCGACATCGGACGGCCGCTGGCTGGCGTCGGTGACGATGGCGTTGTCCTCGCGCTGATATTCGGGCACCGCGCCCGGAATCACGTTGGCGTACGCACTGTCCCAACGCGGCGAGTTGTCCATGCCGGACTCCCAGCCGTGATACAGCGTCACCCGGCCGTGCTCCTCCGGGTCGCGGGCCTCGGCCAGCCAGCGATGCCACCGCACCAGGTCGTTCCAGCGCCGGTCCAGGAACGCCTCGGCGACCACCCGCGTGGACCGGCCGCGAGTACGCGCGTGGTCCAGAATCCGTTGCACCGCAATGGCATGCACCGGGGGTTGCGTGATGCCGGAGGTGTCCCGGTTGCGCGGTGCGTTGACGGCCAGGGTCGCCGTCTCCCAGCGGGCCGGCCCCGGGAAATAACCGTCGGCGCCATTGGCGAACACGATGTGCGGGATCATCCCATTGGCCCACTGCGCCGACAGCAGCGTGTCCAACTCGACGACGGCCCGCTCGACGCTCAGCGACGCCAGGCCGATCGACACGAACGCCGCGTCCCAGCTCCACATGTGCGGGTACAGCAGCGGCGCCGCTGTGGTCATCGCACCCAAGTCATTACCGCGCAACAGGTAGGCAGCGCGGGCCGCGAGTTGGGTCGGTGCAAAGGCGGTATCAGGTGGCATCGCCGTCTATTGTGCGACGCTTCCGCGGCATCCGCTGATCGGTAGGCTCACGCCATGCCGACCGCAATGATCACCGGCGCTTCCCGTGGCCTCGGGATGGCGATTGCCGAAGCACTGGCACCGACCCACACGCTGTTCCTGGCCGGCCGGCCGTCCGCCGAACTCGACGCGGTGGCGGACCGACTCGGCGCCACCACCTGGCCCATGGACCTGACCTCAGCCGACCAGATCGAAGCCGCGGTCGAGCCGATCGTCGAGCTCGATGTGCTGGTGCACAACGCCGGGGTGGCCTACCCGGGCCGCGTCGGCGAGTCGTCGGTCGACGAGTGGCGGGCCACGATGGAAGTGAACGTGCTTGGCGCCGTGGCGCTCACCCTGCCACTGCTGCCGGCACTGCGGGCCGCACGGGGCCAGGTGGTGTTCGTCAACTCCGGCGCCGGGCGCACGCCGTCACCGGGTCTGGCTGCCTATACGGCCAGCAAGTACGCGCTCCGCGGGTTCGCCGACGCGCTGCGCGCCGACGAGCCCTCGTTGCGGGTGACCACGGTGTACCCAGGCCGGATCGACACCGACATGCAATGGAATCTGGTGGCCTACGAAGGCGGCACCTACCAGCCCGAGCGCTTCCTCAAGCCGTCGACCGTCGCGCAGGTGATCGCGCAGGTGATCGCCACCCCGGACGACGCCCACCAGCACGAGATCATCATCCGACCCCGCTGATCCCCGTCAGGCGACGATGTTGACCAGGCGGCCGGGCACCACGATGACCTTCTTGGGCGTCGCGCCGGCCAGGAAGGCCTGCACCTTCTCATCGGCCAGGGCCGCGGCCTGAAGGACAGCGGCGTCTGCATCCGAGGCGACGGTGACCTTGCCGCGCACCTTGCCGTTGACCTGAACCGGGTACTCGACGGTGTCCTCGACCAGGTACCGCTCGTCGGCCACCGGGAACGGGCCGTGCGCCAATGCCACGTCGTGCCCGAGTCGGCGCCACAGTTCCTCAGCCAGGTGTGGAGCCAACGGCGCGACCATCAGCACCAGCGGCTCGATCGCGGCGCGGGCGCTGACGCCCTCCTTGGTGAGGTGGTTGGTGTACTCGATCAGCTTGGCCGCGGCGGTGTTGTTGCGCAGCGCCGCGTAGTCCTCGCCCACCCCGGCGATGGTCTTGTGCAGCTGCTTCAACGTCTCGTCCGAGACGGCATCCGCTGAAACCTTTGCGCCGCCGGTGGTTTCGTCGACGACGGTGCGCCACACCCGCTGCAGAAACCGGTGCGCGCCGACGACGTCCTTGGTGGCCCATGGCCGGGACGCCTCCAGCGGGCCCATCGACATCTCGTAGACCCGCAGGGTGTCGGCGCCGTACTCGTCGCAGATCTCGTCCGGCGACACCGAGTTCTTCAGGCTCTTGCCGATCTTGCCGAATTCCTGGTTGACCTCGATCTCACCATCC
>JARLGS010000356.1 GCA_031292695.1 Mycobacterium sp.
CATCGACCGACAAGATCGCGCCGCTGGCGGTATCGGTGAAGGTCGTCCCCGTCACCGTGTCGTTGTCGAGCGTCAGCGTCACGGTGCCATCGACCGTCACCCCGCCATGGTTCAGGTTGGCGCTACTGATCGTGCTGGAGCCGCTGATCTCGATCGTGCCGGCGGTCGCGAGGGTGTTGCCGGTACCGTCATTGATGGTACCGCCGTGGATGGTGACGCCCGACAGCGTCAGCGTGTCGGTGGCATCCACCGACAAGATCGCGCCGCTGGAGGTATCGGTGAAGGTCGTTCCCGTCACCGTGACGTTATCCAGCGTCAGCGTCACGCCGCTTTCGACCGTCACCGCACCATTGTTCAGGAGCGCATTGGTGGTGACCGGCGGTACCCCGGCCGTGGTGCCGTTGATCGAGCTGTCGGCGGTGACGTCGATGGTACCGTTGTCGGTGATAGTGCCGCCATTGATGGCGGCGCCGTTCAGCTTCAGCGTATCGCCGCTGTCGACCTTGATCGTGCTGCTGGAGGCGATATCGGTGAAGGTCGTCCCCGTCACCGTGACGTTGTCCAGCGTCAGCGTCACGCCGCTCTCGACCGTCACTGCACCATTGTTCAGCAGCGCATAGGTGGTGACCGGCGGTGCCCCGGCCGTGGTGCCGTTGATCGAACTGTCGGCGGTGACGTCGATGGTACCGTCGTCGGTGATGGTACCGCCATTGATCGCAGCACCGTTCAGCTTCAGCGTGGCAGGGCCATCGACCTTGATCTTGCCGCCGGCATTGGCGACCGCGACCTCAACGTCGAGCGTGCCGCCCGACAGCTCGATGGTTCCCGAATTGGTAATGCTGGTTTGATCTTTGAAGCCGCCGCCATCCTGGAGTGTGAGCTGACCGTCATTCTGCAGCACGCTCGTATTCGAGATCTCCATCGGACCGCCGACGGTGATGGTTCCGGAATTTTCGACGGTGGAGTCGGCGCCAACGTCAAACGTGCCGCCGATCGTCAGCGTGCCCTGGACGATCAGCTCCGGGTGAGCGTTGCCGAGATCGGAGAAGTCATTGAGCGTCACCGTCTTGGCGACCGCGTTCGTCGCCGCATCGATCGTGGCGGGATAAGACGGCGTCAGGCCGAGCAGCTGATTGGTAATGATGATGACGTCGTCGGTAGCCGTCGGAACGTTGCCGGTTTCCCAGTTCGACGCTTTGCTCCACAACCCCCCGGGCGTCGCGCCTTGGGGAACGGTCGCGATCCAGACCTCGGCGGGGTTGTCGGTGCCGGTGATGTTGACCGTGATGGTCTGGGTGGAGATCGCGCCCTGCGAATCCTTCACCTCGATGGTATAGGTCAGTGCCAGCGTCTCGCCGCTGGGAATGAAGTCGGCGACGTAAACCGGAAGCTCCGCAAGCGTCCAGTTGATGGTTCCGGTCCCCGTTCCGGTGCTGTCCGTGGCAAGGGAGGCGGAAAGCGCGGTTTCGAAAATCTGGAATGGGCCAGGATACTTCGATTCAAGCGCCGTCAGATCAAGTGTCGTACCGGAGAGAGATGCGCCCGTCAGGTCGCCCGTCGGGCTTGTCAAAACAATACTGTGGGTGTCGGTCAGATCGGGGTCCGTAAAGGTGAACGTTCCCGTTTCCGTGGCGGTCGGCGTCCCCCCTGGCGATGTGCTCTTGTTTACGAGGACGCCGGATGTGGACGAGCCCGGGATCAGATCGCCGCCCGTTGTGGAGGTACCGGCCGCAAATTTGATGGTCTGCGCCCCGGTGGCAATGACCGGGACGTCATTGGTGCCGGTGATCGTGATCGTGATCGGAACAGTGGTCGTCTGATCGGCGGGCGCAAAATTGTTGTCGACCGTCAACCAGTAGGTAAGTTGCAGCTTCTCGCCGGCGGCCAGGAAGTCAAACGCCTTGTCCGGGATGCTAAGCGGGTTGGTCGGGTCATTGTAGGTCCAGAGCACGGAGCCGGTGTTGAGGTTGCCAGAGTCGGGCTTCAGGGTCAGATTGAGTTCAAGCGCCGTGACGTCGGCCACCTGCTGCGCATTCAGCGGCACGACGTTTCCATGCGCATCCGTGTAGGCGAATGATTCGAATTTCGACGAGACCGTCGGCCTGTCGCCGAGGTTGATGTCGGAAAAATTGAGCCTGCCCGAGACGGTGTCGAAGTCGGCGGTGTCGCCGGTCTTGCCGAAGAGTTCGGACGTCTGGAAGCTTTTAGTATCGTGGCCGTCGGGACTGAGGCTGGTGGCACTCGGCGCCTGGCCGATGTGCCCAATATCGGTTTGTGGGGTGCCTGAAGTCGGCGACGAACCGGCCTGCGTATTGACGACCGGACCCGTCGGGGTGACGGGCGGTCCGAATGCCAGCATGGTCGGCGCAAATGTCTGCGGGATGATCGAATCGGTAAAATGATCGAGGGTCTTGGTATTCGAACTATCGGAGAATTTCAGCGTGAACACATCGGTGATGAGCTTTTGCACCTCGGGGCTCAGCTGCGTCAGCGTCTGGGTGACGTTGCCGCTGGTGATGTTGATCTGCAGCCCGGGCTTGTCGACCACCACATACGGGGTGAGCGTCGTCTTTTCGAAAAGAATGTAGGAACCCGACGTTCCGTCGGGCTCGACCAGGACCTGGAACTGCCCCTCAGGCACGGCATCGGGCGGGGGATCCTGGCCGTCCGGCAGCAGAACGCCGTTAGGCAGCTTGAAGTGGACCGCAAACAGAACCGCGGTGCCGCGGATGCCCATGGTCGCGACCGGCGTGTCGATCTTCATGTCGCCGTGTTTTGCGGTCTCGCCGGCGACGAACGTGATGGTCCCCGCCACCAGGCTGAGCAGCGACGAATTGTTCGACCCATTCGGGTCGTAGACCATCTCGTTGAGCACCA
>JARLGS010000357.1 GCA_031292695.1 Mycobacterium sp.
CGAACCCGTCGTGATCAAGGTGTCGTGTGGCACCAAACCCATCACGGCGGCGGTCACCACTACATACAACAACGCACACACTGCGACCCCGAGCAGGGAGACGGGGCCCACGCTACGTTGCGGGTTGCGAATCCGCTTGGCGGTGACCGCCGCCGCCTCCACCCCGATGAACGAAAACAGTGCTACGCCAGCAGCAAGACCGATCGCGCTGTACATGCTGCCGCCCGATGCATTCCACATCCGGAAACGCGACGGATCAACGAAGAACCAACCGACGACAGCGACAAACACCAGTGGCAGAAACTTCAGCACGACAGTGATGTTCTGAAACCACGCCACTTGACGCACCCCAACCAGGTTCACGATGGCCGGTATCCATAGCCCCAACATCGCGATACCGCTACGCACGAGCCCGCTGGGGGAGGTCAATCCAAACAGCGCCTCGACGTAGAACACCCACGATGCGACGATGGCCGCATTGCCCGCCCACGCCGAGATCCAGTAACTCCATCCGACGAGAAACCCGGCGAAATCACCGAATTCGCTACGGGCATAGGCATACGGCCCGCCGTCGCAGTTGGGGATCCGCATGGTGAGCTGGCCGAACAACGCGGCCAACATCAGCGCACCGATCGACACCACCGCCACCACAACGATGCCGACGCTGCCGGCCTTGGCAACCACCGCAGGCATGGTGAACACACCCGTGCCGACAATGCTTCCGACTACCAGTGCGGTGGCCGAAGCCGGGCCCAAACCACGCAAATCCCTCTCGCGCTGGTGTTTGCGGTGCATAAGTCGCCTTCGTGGTCCCGCTGTCATGACAGTTGCGCACCCCATCAACACGACAATCTGATTCGACTTCACCCAACACTGCGCAACCCTTCCGGCATAGGGACCTCGGGCCCCTCGACACGGCCGACGGTCGTTCATCTACACCGAGGTGAACTCCGCGCGGGGCACATCGGGGAGCGGGCCAAGCTGAGTCGGCAGGATGTACTGGGGTACAAGTTGCGGGCGGCCTGTTGGGTGCCAGCCGGGCGGGAACGCTGACCCACCCGGCGCCGAACACGAAGCAGCCCCGGCCATCTCGACCAGGGCTGCTGTGGCGTCCGGACCCGATTACCAGTCCCGCCTATCACAACTATAGTTGTGATACTCTAACTTTAGTTGGAAACGAAGGGGTGTCCGCGATGCAGCTGAACAAGCCGTTCGCCACGGTGACACCGACGCTGGACGGTGATGTGCTAGCCGTCCTGGCGACCGCCGACGTGACGTTCACGATCTCCCAGATCCAGCGCATCCTGACCACAGTGTCGGGCGAGGGCATCCGCAAGGTCCTGACCCGACTCACAGCCCAAGGAGTGGTGCTCCACGATCAGGTTGGCAGGACTAACACCTATCGCCTCAACACCGAACACCTTGCGGCCGAGCCGATCATGGCGCTCTCCCGGTTGACCGCCACGTTCCTGGATCGCCTGGAGAACTACCTGAAGGGGTGGGGCGAGGAGCTCGTGTACGCGGCGGTGTTCGGGTCGGCGGCGACAGGACGGATGACTGTCGGCAGCGACATCGACCTGTTCCTGGTGCGCGCCTCCGACTCCGAGCGTGGCGGCCGCCACGAGGATCCGGATATGTGGGAGCGGCGGGTGACCGACCTCGCGCACCAGGTCACCGCATGGACCGGGAACGACGCCCGTGCCGTTGAATACACCGAGGACGATCTCCGCATCGCAGCCGCCGCCGGTGAGCCGCTGCTCGACGATGTGGCCAAACAGGGCCTGACCGTCGCCGGGACGCGATCGTGGCTGAACCGGCAATTGGGAGGACGGTCCTGATGGCTGGACAACGCGACTGCGACTCCGTAGTCACCGCGGGGCGCCTGTCCAAGGCGAACGAGTTCTTCGACGCCGCAGTGCTTCTGGGGGAGGAGATGGCGAACGCGGCCGGTGATCTGTATATCGACGCCGGCATCGCGGCCTCCGATGTCATCTGCTGCGTCCGGCTCGGTGTCCACTCGAACACCGGCAACCACAACGAGGCCGTCGCTCTGCTGAAGCGGGCGGACAGCGGATCCGAGCGGCACCTGAACACGCTACTGAACCTGAAGAACAAGGCGGCGTACACCCATCAGGCACTGACCTCCGCGGAGCTGAAGAAGATGAACCGCGCGGCGGAGCACCTTGTGGAGGCGGCCAAACAGGTGGTGGCATCCCGCGCCTGACCGCCCCGTGGGAGCACCGTCGCTCCCCGCACCGGGTACGCGAGACATCCCGAGTGGGTCATCGGAGGCCCCGCCGTGAACGGTCCGAGAAACAAGAAAACCACCCGTCACCAGGTGGTTCCAACTGTGGCCAGGGCCGGGATCGAACCGGCGACCTTCCGCTTTTCAGGCGGACGAGATAGCCACTGACCTGCGGTTTATCTGCGTCTGTGCGTCGTATGCGCCGCATTGAGCTGCGCTGACGTATTCAGTCTGTCCGGCGAACGGACATAAACCGGACACGGTGCATGCACTCCCGTCCAGGAGCTTTTGTACTGCCGCGTGCGTCGTGGGCAGCTTCGGCGGCTCCGGGGAGCAGGCATCCCGATGCCCAGCATCGCACCATCAGCCACCGGATCGACGCCGTCAACGACCAGTGCGACATCGGCATCCGAACAATCGCCATCTGAGCACGGTTGTGCCGGCGCCTCGGTTGATGGGAGGTCGCGAGCGCCCGAGGCCGCCAGGCCGCAGGGCGGGAGAGCGTCAGCGTTCGGCCGTACGTCAACCGAGGCGCCGGGCCTCAACCCGGCCTCGGCCGGCGGGCTTGTTATATGTGCCAAAAATGTCCGCGAGCCAGTTGGCGACGAAATCGCGACCGGCGAGCTGCGGGCGATCGACGCAATGGGGCTGCGATTCCCGAGCCCCGAGATGGTCACGGCGGCAGCGGCATTATTCGAGCCCGCAGCAACATGGGCACGTGGTCGCGGCCGACGAGGTACCGAACCTGAGTCCGGACGGTTCCGCATCACTGTCGGCCCAGGTGTCGTACGGCTCGGCTGGACGAATCCTGTCCGGGCCGAGAAGGCTGCCGAACGGGCCGTCGGTCATCACCAGCGCGGCGTTGATGACGAGCAGCTGCGTGTCAAAGCTGACCTCGAACGCGAAGCCCAGCACAGCGATCAGGCCGTCGCGTCCTTGACGCGGCGGAGCCCTACGGACAACGACCGGAACGGTACTGGCGGCGTCATCACCGAGTGGTCTCGGAAGTCTCGGTCGTCGATGTGTCGGACCTTCGCCGAACTCGACTACAGCCCTCTGGTGGAGTCTGGCCGCGTCCCAGCCATGGTCACGCTCACCTACCCGGGCGACTGGGAAGTTGTCGCACCCACCGGAGCCAGTGTGAAGCGACATATGATGCTGTGGCGCAAACGCTTTCAACGCGAGTACGGCGAGTCGGCGCGGTACATCTGGAAGCTGGAATTTCAGCGGCGGAGCGCACCGCACATCCATCTGTGGATGGCACCACCGATATCGCCCGGCCGCTCAGGAC
>JARLGS010000358.1 GCA_031292695.1 Mycobacterium sp.
CGTCGTACTAAGAAAGTCCGTTCATGCCGGGATGCTGACCCGGCGGCACGTTGGGTGCCGCCGGCGCAGTGACACCGGGTGTGAACAGGTTGCCGCCGCTCGGGCTGATGCTCTTCTCCGTCGGCGTCGGCGCAGGGCTCGATGACGGCGCTGTCGTCGTCGTCGTCGTTGTTGTCGTCGTTGTTGTCGGGGACGGTTCCTGCCCGCTGTTGCCGCACGCGGCGACCAAGATACTCAGTGCGATCAGCGCGGAGCCGCCGGCAACGGCCGTCCGGCGACGGCTGACTCGGCCGGTATTCACCATGGTTGTCCCTTCGCGTTGAGCGGCCGCCGCCTTTAGTGGCGGTGGACGCCGGGTGGCTCGGTGGGTGCCGCCGGAGCCCTCACACTCGGTGTGAACAGGTTGCCCCCGTTCGGGCTGATGTCCTTTTCGGTCGGCGTCGGCGCAGGGCTCGACGACGGTGCCGTCGTGGTGGTTGTCGTTGTAGTTGTGGTGGTCGTCGTGGACGGCGATTGCCCGCCGTTGTTACCGCATCCTGCGGTCAGTGCGCCCGTCGCGATGAGGGCGGCTCCGCCGGCCGCCAGAAGCAACCGACGAGTGGACAGATGTGCGCTCATACTCTCCAAGCTAGCGGACGAGCGCGGTACGCGCCGTCGAGATGGCCTGCCCAATCTCGCCAGTTACCGCGCCGCGGTGACCGCGAGCACCCGCTCGGCCAGCTCCGGCCGGCACACCACCAGATCGGGCAGCTTGGGGTTCTCGTGGTTGTAGGTCAACGGCGAGCCGTCGATGCGCGAGGTGTGCAGTCCAGCCGCGCGCGCCACGGCGACGGGCGCCGCCGAGTCCCACTCGTACTGACCACCGGCGTGCACATAGACGTCGGCACGACCTTGAATGACCGCGGCGACTTTCGCTCCCGCCGAACCCATTTCAACGAGGACACCGTCCAGCGCGTCGCGCACCGCCAGGGCGACCGCCGGTGGCCGGGTGCGGGACACCACGATCCGCGGCGGCCCGTCGACGGCGCGGGGTGCGGCCACCGCGGGCGTGTGCAGCGTGGTGTTCTGCGCCGGCAGCGCGACAGCGCCGGCGACGAGCTCGCCGGACTCCCAGAGCGCCACGTGCACGGCCCAGTCGTCGCGATCCAGCTCAGAGAACTCGCGGGTGCCATCCAGCGGGTCGATGATCCACACCCGATCGGAGGTCAGCCGGGCGTTGTTGGCCTGCTCCTCTTCGGTGGCCTCCTCGGAGAGCACCGCGTCATGCGGCCGCAGCCGCGTCAACTCCGCAATCAGGAACTCGTGAGATCGCTTGTCCCCCGCGGCCTTCCGCTCCGCAGAGTCGGCCCCGGCGTACTCGGCCCGCACGTCCAGCAGCAGTTCACCGGCGCGGGTGGCCAGCCGCTCGGCGACGTCGTGATCGATCATTGGCGGGCCACCAGCATGTCGACCACGCGCTGGGCCTGGGCATCCAGATCACCCGGCACCAAAGCCAGAGCCGGGTTCTTCGGCCGCTGGTACGGGCTGTCGATACCGGTGAAGTGGGTGATCTCACCGGCACGGGCCTTGGCGTACAGCCCCTTGGGATCACGAGACTCGCAATCGGCCAACGGGGTGTCCATGAACACCTCGAAGAACTCAAACCCTTGGTCGGCGTGTACCTTTCGGGCCAGCTCGCGGTGTTCCTCGAGCGGGCTGATCGCCGGCACCAGCACGATCTGACCGGAATCGGCCAGCAGCGTGGCGATGTTGGCCAGCCGGCGCAGGTTCTCGGACCGGTCGGCCATGGAGAAGCCGAGATCGGCGTTCAAGCCGTGCCGCAGGTTGTCGCCGTCCAGAACGTATGCGGGACGGCCCAATTCGAGCAGTTTGCGCTCGACCAGCATGGCCACCGAGGACTTGCCCGAACCGGACAGGCCGGTGAACCACACCGTGCTGCCCTTGGACAGCCGGTCCTCGGCAGTGACCAGGTTGGCGTGCCGCACCGCATTCGGGCTGGCGGATCGGGTAGCGGCCGGGGTGGTGTCGCGCACCATGCCCGCGGCAACGGTGCCGTTGGTCTCGGGGTCGATCAGGATGAAGGATCCGGTCACCGCGTTTCGCGAGTACTCGTCCAGCAGCAGCGGCTTTTGGGTACGCAGAGTGACCCGGCCGAGTTCGTTGAGCTTCAAGGCCGTTGCACTCTTGTCGCGGTGCAGCGTGTTGACATCGAGCCGGTAGTCCAGATCCGACACCCGGGCCCGCGTGGTGCGGGTGGTGTGCTTGATGATGTAGTCCCGACCCGGTTCGAGCGCCGCATCGTCGGACATCCAGCACACGGTGGCGTCGAATTCCTGGGTGACGTGCGGCTGGTTGTGCACCCGGGCGATCATGTCACCACGCGAGATATCGATGTCGTCGGCCAGGCTGACCGACACCGCCATCGGCGCGAAGGCCTCATCGAGGGGCCCGGTGGGTCCGTCGATCGCGGTGATGGTGCTGGTCTTTCCGGCTGGGAGCACGACGATTTCGTCGCCCGGGCGCATGACACCGCTGGCGATGGTGCCGGCGTAGCTGCGGTGATCGGCATGCTCGTGGGTCTGCGGCCGGATCACGTACTGCACCGGGAAACGCACGTCCACCAGGTTGCGGTCACCGGCGATGTACACCTCTTCGAGGTGGCTCAGCAGTGCCGGTCCCTCGTACCACGGCGTCTTGTCCGACTTGGTCACCACATTGTCGCCGGTCAGCGCCGACAGCGGAATGGTGGTGACGTCCTGGATATCCAGCCGCGCGATGAACTCGTGGAAGTCGTCGCGGATCTTCTCGAAACGCGCACGGTCCCAATCGATCAGGTCCATCTTGTTGACCGCCAGCACGATGTGCTGGATGCCCAGCAGCGACGCCAGGAAGGCGTGCCGGCGCGACTGCTCCAGCAGACCGTGGCGGGCGTCGACCAGCACGATGGCCAGCTGCGCCGTCGACGTACCGGTGACCATGTTCCGCGTGTACTGGATGTGCCCCGGGGTGTCGGCGATGATGAATTTCCGCCTGGCCGTGGCGAAGTAGCGGTAGGCGACATCGATGGTGATGCCCTGTTCCCGTTCGGCGCGCAGGCCGTCGGTGACCAGAGCCAGGTCGGTGTACTCGTGGCCGCGTTCCTTGGAGGTGCGTTCGACAGCGGCGAGCTGGTCCTCCATGACCGCCTTGCTGTCGTAGAGCAACCGGCCGATCAGAGTGGACTTACCGTCGTCCACCGAACCCGCGGTGGCGATGCGAAGCAACGTTGCCATCAGAAGTAACCCTCCCGCTTACGGTCTTCCATGCCGGCCTCGGAAATCCGGTCATCTGCGCGGGTCGCGCCGCGCTCGGTCAGTCGCGATACCGCGGTCTCGGCGATGACTTCTTCGACCGTCGAAGCCTCCGACTCGACGCAACCGGTGCAGGTGACGTCGCCGACGGTGCGGAACCGTACGGTCTTGGTGATCACCGGCTCGTCCGCGCGCGGCTGCAGGTATTCGTGCACCGCCAGCAGCATGCCGTCGCGCTCGAAGACCTGGCGCTGGTGCGCGTAGTAGATGCTCGGCAGCTCGATTTCCTCGGCGCCGATGTAGGCCCAGATGTCGTACTCGGTCCAGTTCGACAGCGGGAAGACGCGGATGTGCTCGCCCTTGCGGTGCCGGCCGTTGTACAGGTTCCACAACTCGGGACGCTGATTCTTCGGGTCCCACTGACCGAACTCGTCCCGGAAGCTGAAGACGCGTTCCTTGGCCCGCGCCTTCTCCTCGTCGCGCCGGGCGCCACCGAACGCGGCGTCGAACTTGTTCTCGCGGATACCGCGCAGCAGCGACACGGTCTGCAGCGGGTTCCGCGACGGGCCGTTGTCGACCACGCGCCCGGCGTCGATGTCCTCCTGCACGCTGGCCACCACCAGGCGCAGGTTGTGCTGGGCCACCAGCGCGTCGCGGGTGGCGATCACCTCTTCGAAGTTGTGCCCGGTGTCGACATGCATGACCGGGAACGGCAGCCGGCCCGGCGCGAACGCCTTGATGGCGAGGTGCAGCATCACGATGGAGTCCTTGCCACCGGAGAACAGCAGCACCGGCCGCTCGAACTCGGCGGCAACCTCGCGGATGATGTGGATGGCTTCGGCCTCCAGCGAACGCAGGTGGCTCAGCTCGTATTTGACGGCCCGCTGGCCCGCGCCAGATACGTCAGTGGTTTCGGAAGTGACGGTCATCATTTCCCCGTTAAGTTGGTAGAACTGGTCAAGATTGGAACCATAGTGAGAATTTACGTCCCCGGGCCTACCGTGTCAACGCTTGTGATCACGCTGATCAACCGGGCGGACGGGCTCCCGAGGTCGCCCCCTGCCCGGCGCCGCTGACGTGGGCCCCGGCGGCCCGCGGCAGCTGCCACGACTCCACGATCGTCAGCGCCATCACGGCGCCGAGGACCAGGAAAGTCCACGGGTACGAACCGATCCGGCTGAGCAACAGGGCGCCCACCGCGACACCGAGCCCGGCGGCCAGTTCCTGTACTGCCCCATTGAGAGTGTTGGCGTGGGTGAGGTCATCGCCGTCGACGTCGGAGAACGCCAGGTTGTTGTAGGCGGTGAAGCCGATGGACCTCAGCGCGCCACTGACGTACAAGATTGCGGCGATCACCGGCAGCGGCAGCGAGGGCCGCAACACCGCCAACAACCCGAAGCAGGCCACCGATGCCACCCCGTTGACCAGCAGCACATTGCGAATTCCGAACCGCCGCATCAGCGGCGTCGTCGCCGGTTTGATGGCCAGGTTGCCGATGAACAGGGCCGCCACCATGGCACCGGCCGCCAACGGATTCCAACCGAATTCCAGCTGGAACTGCAGCGCCAGCAGAAACGGCACCGCGACGATGACCAGCCGGTACAGCGACCCGGCGCTGACGGTGATCCGCAGGGTCTGCACCCGCAGCACCTGGAGCTCGACCAGTGGCGAAGCGGTGTGCAGCAAGTGCCACAGCGCGGCGGCCAACAGTACGGCGGCCACCACGCCACAGCCGGCGACCAAGGTCCAGTCCGTACCCGCGACTCGGATGTGCTCCAGCGCAACCAGCGCGGCGCCGATGCCGCCACCCAGCGCCAGTACGCCCGGCCAGTCCAGCGGACGGGTCGACGGTGCCGGACCCCCGCGAACCAGCCGGAGCGACAAGAGCACCCCCAGCACCCCGATCGGGATGTTGACCACGAAAATCCAGCGCCAGGACCCCAGCGTGACGATCGCCCCGCCGAGCACCGGGGCCAGCACCGGGGCGGCCATCGCAGGCCAGGTCAGCACCGCAATGGCACGCACCAGATGCGACTTTTCGCTGTCGCGCAAGACCGCGAGCCGGCCGACCGGCACCATCATCGCGCCGCCCACCCCCTGCACCAGCCGCATCGCGACCAGCATCGACAGCGACGCACTGAGCGCGCAGCCGATCGAGGCCAGGGTGAACACCACGATCGCCGAAATGAACACCCGCCGGATGCCGTAGCGGTCGGCCAGCCAGCCCGTAACCGGAATCAGCACTGCCACCGTGACCAGGTAGGCCGAGATCGCAATGTTCACGTCGATCGGCGTCACCCGCAACGACGAGGCAACCAGTGGAATGGCCGGCGTGATGATGGTGCCGTCCAGAATCTCCATGAAGTACGCACCTGCCACCAGCAGTGCCAATCCTCTTGGGAACGGTGGACTCTGGTCGGGGGCCACCGCCGCAATGTAGCCCGCCTACCTGACCGGTAATTGAATCGGTGTACAGCTGGCGGCACACTTCGATGCCATGAGTCCGCAAACCGGCGCCGAGGTCATGGCGCAGTTCCTCCCCCAGTCCCCGCTGGTCGCCAAGCTGGGCATCATCGCCGAAGTGCTCGACGCCCCCGAAGTCCGACTGCGGATGCCGTGGGATCCGTCCAACGTCACGCTGGCCGACATGGTGCACGGCGGCGCGATCGCCACGCTTGCCGACGTGACGCTCATGGCCGCGGCGTGGTCCACCGAAACCGCACCGGATTCGCTGCGCGGTGTCACGATCTCGATGTCGGTGCAATATCTGGCGCCGGCTCGCGCCACCGACCTGATCGGCACTGGACGGGTGCTCCACCGTGGAAAGTCCTTGGTGCACTGCGAAGTTGAGGTATCAACTCCAGGCGGGGATGCAGTGGCCAAGGTCGTCGGCAGCTACAAGATCGGCTGAGCGCCGCCGATCGAACTCAACGGGGAGCCGCCAAGTCGTAGACCGTCGCGCCGCCGACCTCGAGCTTGGCGAAATGCCCGGTCACCCAGTCAGAGATCTGTGGGGCACTGCCTGAATCGTGCCCGCGCTTGCGGTCACTGACGATGAAATAGCGCACCGCGCCATCACCCACGTACTGCTGGAACTGCGTCAGGGTCGGTGAGTTGTCACCGCCTGAGAAACCCCCGATCGCCATCAGGGATTTCCCGGTGCTCAGTTCCAGATCACTGACCTGCCACGAGCCGACAGCCGCTGCGGCCCAACGGTTGTCGGTGCCGCGGATCAAGTTCTCCAGCGCGGGGTTGGGGCCGTCATGCCCGGGACCACCACCCGGCCACTTGTCCCCGCCGGGCCGCGGCGGACCCGACATCGAACCGGGCCCGCTGCTGTGTTCTTTGGCCACGTTGTACAGCGCGAACGACGCCGATCCGGCCAGGCCAGCGACGACCGCGAGGCCGGCGATCACCGCGGTCACCCGTGCCGACCGGCTGCCCACGGCCACGATCGCCACCGCGGCCAGGACCGTCGCCACCACCACGCACCAGCGCAGCGCGGGCAGCCAATCCGGCGTCCGGGACAGCAGCGCGAAGGCCCACAGCCCTGTCACGGCGAGCAGCAGCAGACGCGCGAGCAACGCGTCCCGGCGCTGCCACAACTGCGCCACCGACATCCCCACCAGCGCGGCCACCGCAGGCGCCAGCGCGACGTTGTAGTACGGGTGCACCGTGCCGTCCATGAAACTGAACACCGCACCGGTGACCAAAAGCCAAGCACCCCATAGCAACACACCGGAGCGCGCCAGGTCGGTGCGCGGGGCGCGACGCGTCGACCACAGCAGCAGCACCAGGCCGATCAGGGCCGCGGGCAGCAACCACGACACCTCGACGCCCATCGACGGCCCGAACAGTCGGGTGATACCGGCCTGCCCGCCGAAGAAGAGGTTGTCCCGCATCGGACCACCGGGACCGTCCCCGCCGGTGATCCGCTCAATGCCGTTGTAGCCCAACGCCAGTTGCAGCAGGCTGTTGTCCGTGGAACCCGCAATGTACGGGCGGGCATCAGTGGGCCACAACCCGACCAGCACGAGGTACCAGCCGGCCGAGATCACCGCAGCCACAGCGGACATCACCAGCGCGCCGATGCGGCGTCCCAATCCGAACGGCGCGGCAACCAGAAACGCCAGCGCCAGCGCGGGCACCGGCAGGAAAGCCTGCAGCATCTTGGTCAGGAAGGCGAAGCCGATTACGACGCCGGTCAGTGTCATCCACCGCGCTGACGTGGAGAATTCGGTTTCCTGAATCGCCCGGACCGTGCCGTACGCCGCGGTGATCAACAGCAGGACCAACAGGGCGTCGGGATTGTTGAACCGGAACATCAGGGCCGCAACGGGAGTCACCGCCAGTGCCAGGCCGGCGAGCAAGCCGGCGGCGGCACCACTGGTCCGGCGGACCGTGGCGTAGAGCATGGCGACCGCGGCGACGCCCACGAGTGCCTGCGGCAGCAGCATGCTGAAGGCGCTGAAGCCGAACAGCCGGCCCGACAATCCCATCAGCCACATGCCGGCCGGTGGTTTGTCCACCGTGATCGCATTACCGGCGTCGAGCGACCCGAACAGCAGCGACTCCCAGTTCTGGGTACCGGCCTGGGCCGCGGCCGCGTAATAGGAGTTGGCCCATCCCGACGAGCCGAGCGCCCACAGATACAACACCGCGGTCCCGGCCAGCAGGCCCAGCAGTGCAGACCATTCCCAGACCGGGCGCCCCCAGACCGACCGCGCCCGACGGGTGGCCGACTGGTGGTCGACGCTGGGTGCGGCGCTTGCGGCCACGGGGGTCACAGGTCAGTCTCCTCGGGTTCGGTTGGCGCACAAGCTGGACGACGCAGCGTCCGGGGTGCGGGTCAGGAGGAACGCCGCGGGTGGAACACCCAGCCGCGCAGCAGCACGAACCGCACCGCGGTGGCGACCAGGTTGGCCAGCACCAGCACGCTCAGTTCGAGCAGGTGATGGGCGTGCGGCGCGAACACATGCAGCCCGGCCAGCGCACCGCTGGTGATTGCCAGGGCGATGCCGAACACGATCAGCCCTTCGAACTGGTGTCGGGTCGCGCTGGAGGCACCACCGCCTCGGACTCCGAAGGTGAAGCGCCGGTTCGCGGCGGTGTTCGCGATCGCGGTGAGCAGCAGCGCCACCAGGTTGGCCGTCTGGGCCCCGAACGGGGCCTGCATCAGCGAGAAGAGGATGAGGTACGCCAGCGTCGAGGCCACACCGATGGCACCGAACCGCACCACCTGGCGCAGCAGCGAACCGGGAGCGGCGGAGCCAGTCGACGAACCCAGCTGGGCGGCGATGGTATGGACCGGGATGGAGCCGTTGGCGAAACCGCGCAGCAGCCGGCCGACACCCTTGAGGTCGGCGGTGGCCGTGGCGATGATGTCGACCCGGCTGTCCGGGTCGTCGACCCAGTCCACCGGCACCTCGTGGATGCGCAGCCCGGTGCGCTCGGCCAGCACCAGCAGCTCGGTGTCGAAGAACCAGCCGGTGTCCTCGACCAGCGGCAGCAGGGCGTGAGCCACGTCGGCCCGGATGGCCTTGAATCCGCACTGGGCGTCGGAGAACTTGGCCGACAGCGTGGAGCGCAGGATCAGGTTGTAGCAACGGGAGATGAACTCGCGCTTCGGTCCGCGCACGACCCGAGAGGTCCGGGCGAGGCGGGTGCCGATAGCCAGATCGGAGTGACCCGAGATCAGCGGCGCGACCAGCGGGCCGAGCGCGGCCAGGTCGGTGGACAGGTCGACGTCCATGTAGACCAGGACCGGCGACGGCGAGTGCGACCACACCTCGTGCAGCGCCCGGCCGCGGCCCTTGAGTTCAAGGCGCACGACGCGGACGTTGTCCAGCTCGGCGGCCAGCTCGGCAGCGACCTGCGGAGTGTCGTCGATGCTGGCGTTGTCGGCGATGGTGATCTGCACCGGGTAGGGGAAGTTCTCCTCCAGGTGGCGGTGCAGCCGGCGGATCGAGCCCGGCAGCGCAACCTGTTCGTTGTAGACCGGGACCACGACATCCAGGACCGGGACGCCCGCGGCCCGAGCAGCGACCGTGGCGTTCGGGCGGGTGGTGAAGCGGCGCGCGGTGTCGCACTCGACCAGGTTTGTCATGACACCAATATTTGGCCCTCACCTTTAGCCCGCCATGGGGTGAAGCTATGGACTAGCTATGTGTTTGGGCCGGAGGTTGCGGGCCGGTATCAGCCCAGCATCGGGCCGGTCACGTCGTAGACGACAGTGCCCTCGATCGTCGTGGCGGGGAAATGTGCGCTCACCCAGGTGGCGATCTGCTGCGCTGCCTGATTGCCGTTGTCCCCGGACTGCCCCTGCTCGCCCCAGCCCATCTTGACGTCGCCCTTGACGTCGCCGTCGATGAAGTAGTGGATCTGGCCTGCCGCGACGTACTGCTGGAACTGCGCCAGGGTGGGCGACGGGTCGGTGCCGTTGAAGCCGCCGACCGCCATCACCGCGGCCCGCACCGCCAATTGATAACCGGCGGCGTTGTTCGAGCCGATCACGGCGGCGGCCCAGCGGTACTTCGCGGAGTCAGAGCCCAGCAGTTTGGTCAGTTCGGCACCGGGCACCGGCGAATCCAGCAGACCGCCACCCATCCCGCGGCCCCGCGCTGTGCCCCAGCCGGGCCCGTGCCCACCGGATGGCCCCTTCGCCGGTTGGGTCGCACCCGCCGGCGGGCCCCAGGCCCCGCCATGCCCTCCGGGTGGGGCCCAGCCGCCGTGCGCACCGGCCGGGCCGACCGACGGCATCGCCCCGGTATGCGAAACACCAACGGTGGCAATCGAATATGCGGCCGGGGCGGCCAGACAGGCCACCGCCGTCACCGCTGCGGCCAGTCGGGCCGGGCCGAAACGCGGCGGCCAGAGCAGCAACAGCGCGGCGACGACACCAACGATCAGTACCGCCGTGCGCAGCCAGCCCAGGTCGCCGCCACCGCGGCCGAACAGATTTGCGGCCAACGGCACGGTGACCACCACAGTGCCCGCCATGGTCAGTCGAGCGGCCCACACAGTGCGGTTGCGCCACAACAGAATCGATCCGATACCGAGGCACGCGCCGACGGCGGGAGCCAGTGCGACGGTGTAGTACGGGTGCACGATGCCGTTGGCGTAGCTGAACACCACCCCGGCGAAAAGCAGCCAACCGCCCCACATGATCAGTGCGGCACGGGCCGGATCAGTGCGCGGCGCCCGCCGCGTGAGCAACAGTCCCGCGACCAGACAGATCAGAGCTGCCGGCAATAGCCATCCGGCATAGCTGCCCATGCTCGGACCGAACAGGCGATCCCAGCCGACATCGAAGTTCGGGTTGCCCAGGCCGCCAGGTTCATCGCCGCTGAGCCGGCCCACGCCGTTATAACCCAGCGCCAGCTCAATGATCGAATTATGTTGCGAACCACCGATGTACGGACGGGACGAGGCGGGCCACAGCTCGACGAGCAGCAGATACCAGCCGCCGGCGACGACCATCGCCACCGTGCCGCCCAGTAAGCGCATCAGTCGGGCACGAAGTGATGCAGGCCCTGCCGCCAGGTAGGCGGCAGCGAACGCCGGCAGCACCAGGAACGCCTGCATCATCTTGGCCAGGAAGGCAAACCCGGCGGCCACTCCTACCAGCACCAACCACCAACGCCCAGCGTCCTTTTCGCAGGCGCGTTGCAGGCAGTACGCGGCCACCACCAAGAGCAGCACCAGCAGCGCGTCCGGGTTGTTGAATCGAAACATCAAGGTGGCCACCGGCGTCAGCGCGAACACCGTCCCGGCAACCAACGCCGCGGCAGGACCTGATGCCCGGCGCACCGCGGCGTACAGCAGCCCCACTGCCGCCACACCCATCAGAGCCTGGGGCGCCAGGATGCTCCAGGAGCTGAGGCCGAACAGCCGCACCGAGAGGTCCATCACCCACAGCGCACCCGGGGTCTTGTCGACAGTGATCGCATTGCCGGCGTCGCTGGCGCCGAACAGCATCGCAGTCCAGTTGGTGGCCCCGGCTTGTGCCGCAGCTGAATAGAAGCTGTTGGCCCAGCCGCTGACCGACAGGTGCCACAGATACAGCACGGCAGTCCCGGCCAGCAGAACCCCGAGCTGCACCCACTCCCCCACCGGGCGGCCGCTTTTCGGGGGTACCCCTGCCGAGTCGGCCGGCTTGGTTTCCCTCCCGTATTCCGTGGGAGTGGAGTCGGCAGGCGCCGTCAACGCGTCGAACACTATGGGAGTCACCAGCCTGATTTTCGTTGCGATCGTTAGGCAGATGTCGAGGTGACGCTGTGCGGCGGCTGTGCGGCCTCCAGCGCCGGTCCGGCCGGCAACCGCACCGTGAACAGCGTCGAGCCGGGTTGGCTCTCCACACTGATGGTGCCGCCGTGGGCCTTGACCACCGCCACGACTATGGCCAGCCCCAGGCCGGTGCTGCCGGCCTGCCGGGACCTCGACGAATCGCCCCGGGCGAACCGCTGAAACACCTCTGGCTGCAAGGCCTTTGGAATGCCGGGACCGTCGTCGGCCACGCTGATCACCGCGCCGGACGAGTCGCAGGACAGCGTCGTGGTCACCGACGTTCCCGGCGGGGTGTGGGTGCGCGCATTGGCCAGCAGATTCGCCAGCACCTGCTGCAGCCGCGCGGAATCCCCTTCGACCGTGACGGGTTCGTCGGGCAGTTCCAACGACCATTCATGATCGGACCCGGCGACGTGGGCATCGCTGACCGCATCAACGACCAGTCTCGTCAGATCGACGGTCTCAGCCTCGAGCGGCCGGCCGGCATCCAGCCTGGCCAGCAGCAGCATGTCCTCCACGAGACGGGTCATCCGGACGGTCTCGGATTCGACGCGGTTCATCGCGTGGGCGACATCGGCGGGCAGCTCGTCGCGTTTGCGTTGTGCCAGTTCGGTATAGCCGCGGATCGCGGCGAGCGGGGTTCGCAATTCATGGCTGGCGTCGGCGACGAACTGCCGGACCCGGGTCTCACTGGCATGCCGGGCCGCGAGCGCCCCGGCAATCCGGTCCAGCATGCGGTTCAGCGCCGAACCCAGCTGCCCCACTTCGGTATGCGCGGCGACGGGGTCGACGTGCACGATCTCCGACGGCAGCTGCACCTCGCCCTTGTCCAGTTCCCGGTCGGCCACGTCCCGGGCGGCCGCGGCCACCCTCGACAGCGGAGCAAGCTGGCGCCGGATGATCAGTACGCCGACCACCGTCGCTCCGATCAAGGCGAAAACGCCTACCGCGCAGAACATGCCGAGCACCCACAGCAGAGTGTTGTCCACATGTCTGGTGGGCAGGCCGGTCACGATCGTCTGCGGACCGCCGTGCCGCGGGTGCATGCCGATGACCCGATAGGAACCCAGTCCGTCGACGTCTATCGTGCGAATCTGGCGATCCGGCTGAACCTGCGCCAACTGGGCTGCAGCCGTGGTTGTCACACCGGAACGCCCGCCGTCGGAGGTGATGACACCGGCGTCGATCTGACCGCGGAAGGTCACCGCACCGATGGTGCCGACGGCCTGGCCTGGCGCATTGAGGAACCCCGGACCGGGGCCGGCCTCCGGGTCGAACCGCATCCGGAAATGCTGATCCAAGGGTGGCCGCGGGACGCCCCCGGTCAGCGGCGGCGCCATCGGCGGCGTGGGCAGTTCGAAGATGGCGGCCGAGCGCCGGCCCGCCTCGAGCACCTGGTCATCCAGCTGGTGCAGCAGAAAGCGTTGCAGCGCAAACTCTGTCGCCGCTCCGACGCCCATCATGACCAACGTCAACAGCAGCACCTGGGTGACCAGCAGCCGGACCCGCAGCGACCAGGTGCGCGGCTGCCAGATCCGGGTGCGGGGCGCCTCAGCGAGGGGGGCGGAGGACATAGCCGGCGCCGCGCAGGGTGTGAATCATGGGGTCGCGCCCGCTGTCTATCTTCTTGCGCAGGTAAGACACATACAGCTCAACGATGTTCGAACGGCCGCCGAAATCGTAGCTCCACACCCGGTCCAGGATTTGCGCCTTGCTCAGCACGCGCTTGGAGTTGCGCATCATGAACCGCAGCAGCTCGAATTCGGTGGCAGTCAACGTGATCGGCTCGCCGGCCCGCGTGACTTCGTGGCTGTCCTCGTCGAGCACCAGATCACCGACGACGATCTGGGCGCCACCGGCTTCGTTGGCGACACCGGTGCGCCGCAGCAGCGCACGTAGGCGCAGCACCACTTCCTCGATGCTGAACGGCTTGGTGACGTAGTCGTCGCCGCCGGCGGTCAGACCGGCGATCCGGTCCTCGACCGAGTCCTTGGCGGTGAGCAACAGCAGCGGCAGCGCGGGTTGCTGCTCGCGCAGTTTGTGCAGCACGTCCAGCCCGCTCATGTCGGGCAGCATCACGTCCAGCACCACGACGTCCGGCGGGTTGTCCTTGGCCAGCGCGATCGCGCTCGCACCGTCGCCGGCGGTGGCGATGTCCCAGCCTTCATAGCGCAACGCCATCGAGACGAGTTCGGCCAGAACCGGTTCGTCGTCGACCACGAGTACGTTGATCGGCTTACCGTCGGCCCGGCGCATGACGACGCGCGGGGCCTCACTGTCGCGGGTGCTGGGGCTGGTCACTGATCCAGTATTGACGACGGTCGTGAGGGGCTACTGTGACGAATCTATGCGCGGGCTATGAAAATCGGACTGGCGCTGACGCGCCGCAACGATTTGGAGCCGCCACTCGAACCTTCGCCGCGTGGAAGTTGACTCGACGCCAACGACGACCCGCTTAGCCCTGAGGGTTCGCGTTCGGGGCCTGCCCGGCGAACAGTGGGGCCTTGCCGGTGATCGACGGTACCGCCACGGTGATCACCGTTGTCGTCGTGGTGTCCGAATTCAGTGTGGTGTTGGCGTTCATGGAATCCGACGGCTCGGTCAGGTTGCCGCCGAACAGCGCGGCGACGCCCGCCACAGCGCTACCACCGATGATGCCGATAGCCAGTTTGGTGCTGATACCCGAAGCCTGAACTCGACCCATGGCACATCTCCCATCTACCGCGACGCCGCGCAGTGGCGCTGCGCGCGGTCAGTCTTTTGTGTAGTCAACAATGCGAATCTGGGAGGACGCTGTGCTGGATCTGTAAGTTCGCCACTGCACCGGGTGCCGTCAATCACCCCGACGCGCGCCGTCATCTCTTAACCTGTGCGCATGCGGTTACCGGTGAGCGATCCATGACGCGGTTCCTGATCCGCCGATTGGTCAACTACGCGATCCTGTTGACGCTGGCGACATTTCTGACCTTCGCGCTGACATCGGTGACCTTCCGGCCGTTGGACAACCTGCTGCAGCGCAACCCCCGCCCACCCCAGTCGGTCATCGACGCCAAGGCGCACGACCTCGGGCTGGACCAGCCGCTGCCGATCCGCTACGGCCGCTGGGTGGCCGGAGCGGCGCACGGAGACTTCGGTAAAACCGTGACCGGGCAACCGGTTTCGGAGGAGCTGGGCCGGCGGGTGTGGGCCAGTCTGCGACTGGTGGGCATCGGATCGATTCTGGGCACCATCATCGGCGTGGTGGTCGGCGCCTGGGGCGCTATCCGCCAGTACCGATTGTCCGACCGGACCATCACGGTGCTGGCCCTACTGATCCTCAGCGCCCCGACCTTCGTCATGGCCAACCTGCTGATTCTCGGCGCGCTCAACGTCAATTCGGTGCTGGGCTTCCAGCTTTTCCAGTACACCGGAGAGACCTCGCCCTATGCGCCGAGCGGTTGGCGGGCATTCGTCGACCGGATGCAACACCTGGTGCTGCCCACCATGACCCTGGCGCTGGGCGCGATCGCGTCGTACAGCCGCTACCAGCGCAACGCGATGCTCGACGTGCTTGGTCAGGACTTCATCCGCACCGCGCGGGCCAAAGGCCTGACCCGGCGCCGGGCCCTGTTCAAGCACGGGCTGCGCACCGCGTTGATCCCCATGGCCACGCTGTTCGCCTACGGTGTCAGCGGCCTGGTCACCGGCGCGGTGTTCGTCGAGAAGATCTTCGGCTGGCACGGCATGGGTGAATGGATGGTGCAGGGCATCAACGGCCAGGACGCCAACATCGTCGCCGCTTTCACGTTGTTCTCCGGCACGACGATCCTGCTCGGCGGTCTGCTGTCCGACATCATCTACGCCGCCCTCGATCCTCGGGTGCGGGTCTCATGAGCGTCCAGTTCGGGCTGCGCCGCACCCAATTCGCGTCGCGCCGCACGCTGGTGGCCCGGCGCTTCCTGCGTAACCGTCCCGCCGTGGTGTCGCTGGTGGCACTGTGCCTGCTCTTCGCTGGCTGCTACGCCGTGCCGCCGCTACTGCCGTACGCCTACACCGACATGGATTTCACCGCGCTGCTCCAGCCGCCCGGCGGCGGACACCTGTTCGGCACCAATGCGCTGGGCCAGGACGTGCTCGCCCAGACGCTGCGCGGTATGCAGAAATCGATGCTGATCGGAATCTGCGTGGCGGTGATCTCGACGGTCATCGCTGCCACGGTCGGATCGGTCGCCGGCTACTTCGGCGGCTGGCGCGACCGCGCGCTGATGTGGCTGGTCGACCTGCTGTTGGTGATTCCGGGATTCATCCTGATCGCCATCGTGACGCCCCGCATCCGGCATCAGAGCACGGTGCTGTGGCTGGTGGTGCTGCTGGCGGCGTTCTCCTGGATGATCAGCTCGCGCATGGTACGCGGCCTGACCATGAGCCTACGCGAACGCGAATTCGTCACGGCCGCAAGATATATGGGAGTCAGCCATGCCCGGATCATCGCTCGGCACATCGTGCCGAACGTCGCCTCGATCCTGATCATCGACACCACCCTCAACGTCGGCATGGCCATCCTCGCCGAAACCGGTTTGAGTTACCTGGGTTTCGGAGTCCAGCCACCCGACGTCTCGCTGGGCACGCTGATCGCCGACGGCACGCCGTCGGTGACCACTTTCCCCTGGGTGTTCCTGTTCCCTGCCGGGGTGCTCGTGCTCATCGTGTTGTGCGCCAACCTGATCGGCGACGGCCTGCGGGACGCACTCGATCCGGCGGCGCGGCCCAGGCGGCGCCGTTCGGGGGTGGCCCGATGAGCACTCCACTGCTCGAGGTCCGCGACCTCACCGTGAACTTCCAGGCCGCCGACGAGGACGTCTCGGCGGTGCGCGGCATGAACTTCCACATCTCCCCCGGCGAAGTCCTGGCGCTGGTCGGAGAATCCGGTGCTGGCAAGTCGGCCACCGCCATGGCTGTGGTGGGCCTGCTGCCCGAGCATGCCCGGGTCGCCGGATCGGTGCGCCTGCACGGCAAGCAGCTGATCGGGCTCGA
>JARLGS010000359.1 GCA_031292695.1 Mycobacterium sp.
GCCGCAACCGCTCGTCGATGAGTTGGCGCGTCACCTGCGGGGTCAGCCGGTCCAGCACGTCCGGCGCGGCCGACATGCCCGTCGACAGTGCAAACAACCGCCGCCGGTTGTCGACATCGGCCTTGGTGATGGCATCGCCGTACACCACCGCGACGATGCGCGAGGCATCGGTGGCAGGCGCTGAAGGCGGCGCCGCGGCGGATGTCGAAGGCGACACCGCAGTCTGCGCCGGTGCCGGCGTCGGCGCCACGGCCAGGGCGGCAAGCAACAGCACGACCCTGAGATATGGGCAGCGCGGACGGGGAAAGCGCAGGATCATGGGCAATCTGAACTCCAGGGGGAGGGCTCCGGTGCCACGTCACATCGGGTGGAAGCCGAACTGCCCGACGGTCTTGAGCGTGATCTGGAACAGTACCACGGTGTCGCCATTGTCGCCCCCAATGGACGTATAGCGCTTGTACAAGCTCAGGTCGAAAATCGCACACTCGTTCTCATAGGCGGCGCTGGCACCGATCGAGTCCATCCGGTGGGTATGCACATCGGCCCGCGACGAGCCGGAGAAGCGCCACTGCCCGTAATGTGAGCTCGCCCCTATCGAGATCTCCTCGCGCGGCGCCGCATAGGCCTGGGCGGCCGTGGGTTCGGCCTTCCCGTCGCCGCCCCAGAACACCCCGGTGGGTCCATAGTCGTAGGTAAAGTACGGATTGGTCGAACTATGGATAAAGCCCGTCGACAGCCGTAGCGACTGCGGCCCGGCGCTGGCCTGCGCATCGGCGAACGTCACCGTCATCCGGTTATGCGGGTTGAACCGCGCCCGGGTCGTCAGGTCGAAATCCGAGCCGGGGGTGAACGACACCCGGCTGACGATGTCCGACACCTGGTTCTCCAGCCCGGATCCGACCCACCACGGCGAACTTTTCTGGACTCGGTAGGCCTCTCCGACCAGTCCATCAATGGCTGCCCCGCCGGGGAATTTCCAGGCCCCCTGCAGCCCCGCATTCACCCGGATACCGCCTTCAAGTCGATCCACCCCGGGAAAGCGGTTCAGCGCGAACAGGTTGGCATCGCTCAGTTCCTGGTCGAGGCTGTCCTCGTTTGGCACCTTCGATGTCGAGACCGTGGTGCCGTTCGGCCCGTTGACGAAGCCGTATTTCGACCCGTTCGGCGCCACGACCAACTGGGCGATCGGCTGGATGGTCTGGGTACCCCAGTTGCCGGCATCACGCACCAACGGCAAGCGCACTTCCATCGCTGCGGTCGGCATGGCCTGCGTCGCCTGCACCGACCCCGAAGTACCGAAATTCGGCGCCTCGTCGAACTTGCCCGCGGAATAAGCGGCACTGTCCCCATGCAGAGTCAGTTTCCACAGGTCGCCGAACTGCCCCGTGAACGGCCGCTGCCAGTCCAGGCTCAGTCGCGCGCGCTGGGTATTGGTGCCGCGCTCGCGCTGCAGGTTGAACGCATCCGCGTCCACCGACAGCCGCCCGCCCAGCGCGTCCGGCTCACCAAAATAGCTGTACTGGTAGCGCGGCAGCACATAGGGCACCCGAGTGATCGGCGAAGTACTGTTCTCGATGCTCTGGTACGCCCGCACATCCAACCGCGCATACGAGCCTTGCCCGAACCCTTCCAGCCAGACCTGGCTGGTCAGCACGGGCACCAACCCGTCGCGTATCCGATAATCGCGCATATAGTCGACGCTGCTGGCTCGGTTGATGTTGAAGCCCCAGCGCCAAGTGTCGTCGATCGAGAAGTCGCCACGAGCAAATATATATCCACTCAACGCACGGTCATCGTTGGCCACCGCGCTGTGCACGGTGATCTTGCCGCTGTTGAACACCTGCCGATAGTCGACATTGAGCCCGCCACCCTGCCTGGTTGAAAGGGTCGGCGTCAGCGTGACGTCCGTCTGCCCATTGATTACCCAATAGTATGGCACCGACAGGAAGCCGCCGAGGTGGCTCGAATATCCCGCGTCCGGTATCAAGATACCGCTGGCCCGTCGCTGTGACGGGTCGGGATGCGCGAGCCACGGGAAATAAGCGACCGGCACGCCATAAAGGTCGACTACCGCGTCGCTGTACTCGATCTTCTTGTTCTCGGCGTCCTGCAGCGCCGAGCGGGCGCGAATATCCCACAGCGGCGGCTCCGACGGGTTCCGGACGCACAGGTTGCAGGTGGTATAAACCGCCCGGCTCAGTTCGTTGATGGCGGCGTCGGTGCGGCGCGCGCCGTTCGCCGCCAGCCGTCCGTTCTGCGGCAGCAGCGCTCGCAGGTCGCGCAGCACGCCATTTTTCATCCCCTCGCTCAGTTCCGCGTACTCGGCAAACAGCACTTGCCCGTCGGGCTCCACCAACGCCACGTTGCCAGTCGCGGCCGCCACTCCCGTGTTGCGGTCGTAAGTGACCCGGTCCGCCCGCAGGACGCGGTCTCCCTGCCAAATCTCCACATGTCCAGATAGCGTTACCATCGCCCCGTCGCGGTCGTACTCGACCGCGTCGGCCTGGTAAAACACTGGCTGGTCGCGCGACACCGGCTGCGTGTGCGACATGCCGCTGAACTGTGCCCGCGCCGTGATCACCCCCAGCGCCGCCACGGTCGCACCCAGCAGCAGACGGCGGCGCAGTCCCCGCAGTGCCCTGCCCCTTGTTCTCACCATGCTCAGCCGTCTTCCAAATGCAGCAACAACGCCACGCTCAGCATCAACCCTGAGGCAGCGGGGGCCCAGGCCGCAAGCACCGCCGGCAACGCGCCGGACTGGCCGAATTCTTCGGCCACTTTCGAGACCAGGAACAGCGCGAATCCCGCGGCAACGCCGCTCGCGATCATCCTCGCCACCCCGCCGCGGCGCGCCGGCCGCATCGAGAACCCCGCCGCCAGCAACGTCATCGTCCCAGCCAGCAGCGGCAGCGCCAGCAATGTCTGGAACTGCAGCCGATGGCGGATGGACGAAAACCCGGAATGGTCCAACAGGGCGATGAAGCCCGGCAGCGCCCAGAACGACAACGTGTCGGGCGGTGCGAAGCTCTCCTGCACGCGCGCCACGGTCATGTTCGTGTTCAGCATCAGCGAGCGCGGCGGCGAGGGCAGACGACCAGGCAGGATGGTACGCGCTTCATCGAGCTGCCATACCCCGTCGCCAAGCCGGGCCCGGCCGGCTTCCACCCGTTCGAGCAGGTGGTCGTTCGCGTCCAGGCGGAAGATACTGACGTCCTGCGCGGAAAGCTCGCCGTTGTGCAGGCTCACGACACGCGCATCCAGGATCGCCACGCCCTGCGGCGTCAACCCCGCATCGGCCTGGCGCAGCCAGAGTTGGCCACCGCTCAGTGCGAGCGGTCCTCCGCCGGTGCGCAGATAGACATTGTCCATCGCTTCCGCACGCGCCCGCATGACCGCCGACACCGGGCTGACCGCCGCGGTGGCGAAGGTCCCGGCCGCCACCGCGCACAACAAGGGCGCGGCGAGGAACTGCCAGGCTGACACACCGGACGCCCGGGCCACGATCAACTCAGACGACCGTGTTAGTTTCCAGAACGCCATGATACCGCCGAGGAGCACCGCGAAAGGAAGGATCTGCATGCAGATCCAGGGCAAGCGCAGCGCCGCTATCTGGCCGACGATGGCGAACGTGGCATCCGGCTTGCTCGCCGACCGACGCAGCAGCTCGATGAAGTCGAACAGGCCGATCAGCCCGGTCAGGCCCGCCAGCATCCCGGTCACCGACAGCATGAACACGCGCGCGATATAAAGCGACAGGGTGGCGGCGATCAGCACGGTATCAGCTTACTCCCAGTTTCACCTGTAGTGCGGCCGGCATCAGTCGCAGTTGCGGGCCGAACAACGCCCAGCCGCAAAACAAGCCCGGTGCCACCGTCACCACCCAGATCAGCGGGATCAGGGCCGGCTGCTTGGCTGACATGTTCTCCAGCAACAACCCGGCGGCGAGCAACCCCACCACCGCCAGCACCGCGAGCAACGGTCGCACCAGGCCGCCATGCCGGCGGAAGGTACCCATCAGCACCGCCACCAACGCAACCAGGGTGAACGAAACCGCGGTCAGCGGGCTCGCCAGGCGGCGATGCGCCTCCACCCGCAGCTTAGGAATATCACGACCGGGAGTCGAACTGGCTGGATGCAGCAGCTCGGCAACCGACATCTCGGTCATATCGCGGAAGCGCTGCTCTTCGCCCTTCATCCCAGTGCTAAGGTCGATCGCGTTCTCAGCGAAAGTCAGCACGTTCAGCCGTCCGGTCTGGCGGTCGATCTCCTGACGGCTGCCGTTGAACAGCAGTACCCGGGGCGTGCCTTCGGACCCGACTAAGCTGCCGCGCTCGGCCAGGATGGTAGCGGGGTTGTTCTTCTGGCGTGCATCCTCGATCAGGATGCCGCGCAGCAAGCCGTCGGGATCGCGGGCCCGCACATAAACCATCAGATCGTCAGACACCGGCGTGAATACCCCCTCCTGAAGCAGGAAGGCGGCGACCCGGTTGCGGATCTCGAACTGGTACTGCCGGAACGCGCTGGACGCCGCCGGCACGACCCAAAGGTTCAGCGCATAGCCGAGCACCACGGCCACCAGGGCGGTCGCCAGCGCTGGCCGTGCCAGCGCCAGCGGCGACAATCCGGCCGCCCGCAGCACCGTGAGTTCCCGGTCGCCGGCAAGGCGCTGGTAGATGAACTGCACCACCACAAAGGTGGTGATCGGCAGGATCACCGAGACGAAATACGGAATTTGCAGGCTGGACAGCTCCAGGAACACGCGCAGCGACAGCCCGCGGTTGACCACCAGTTCGACGAACCGCAACGACTGAGTGAGCCAGATCAACGCGACAAGGCCGCAGGTCACCGCCACCAGCGCAAAGACGAGCTGACGGAACACGTAGCGGTCAATCTGCGTCCCGAGCAGGCTGCGGAAACCCGGATAGGTCGGCACGACGATCGTCACTCCGATGATGCCGCCCACCATAGCCGTCCCCGGTGCGGGCAACAAACCGGCAAGGACGGTGCGGCGCTGCGAGGCCGCCCTCCCGCACGGCCGAAGCCGCCGTCACGGCAGTACCTTGCCGGGGTTCATCAACCCGCGCGGGTCGAGCGCCGCCTTGATCCGCCGCATCGTCGCCAGTTCCGCCCCGCCACGCCACTGCGGCATCATGTAGGGCTTCAGCTTCCCCACCCCGTGCTCGGCGGAGAAACTGCCGTCGAGTTCGCGTACCACCGCACACACCGCGTCCATGATGTCATGGGCGCGCACCAGAAAAGCAGCCGGGTCCATGCCCTCGGGCTGCTCCACGTTGAAATGGATGTTGCCATCGCCGAGGTGGCCGAAAGGCACCGTGCGGATGCCCGGCATCAGCACCCGGCATGCCTCAGAAGCCCGGGCGATCAACTCCGGTACCTTCGAGACCGGCACCGAGATGTCGTTCTTGACGCTCGCTCCCTCGCGCTTCTGCGCCTCGGAATGCTCTTCGCGCAACCGCCACAGATTGGCGCGCTGGGCGGTGCTCTCGGCGATCACCGCGTCCGCCACCACGCCATCCGCCAGTGCGCCCTCCAGTACCTGTTCCAGCTCCGCGCGCAGCCCTGCGCCCGGTCGCGGCGTTGC
Source organism: Mycobacterium sp. (assembly GCA_031292695.1). Taxonomy (GTDB): domain Bacteria; phylum Actinomycetota; class Actinomycetes; order Mycobacteriales; family Mycobacteriaceae; genus Mycobacterium. Next base: position 5,603 of record JARLGS010000359.1, read on the forward strand.
CAGCTCCACGAGGGCATAATGCTCGGCCGGCACCGCCAGTGGCAGCATTGTCCCGGGGATGTGCCGCAGCACGAACGTCACCCCCAGCCCCGACATGTACTCGAACGCCTGCAGCAAGGCCGGATCGTGCAACTGGAACCGGCTGAACAGATCGAGCGCCGCTTCGCACGACGGCAGCGCGCACAGCGCCACCTCGACCTGACGTAACCGCGGCGCCAGCTTCAGCACTGCCGCCGTGATGACACCCAGCGTACCCTCGGCCCCCACAAACAACTGACGCAGGCAATACCCGGTATTGTCCTTGCGCAGCCGGCGCAGTCCCTCCCACACCTCGCCATCGGGCAACACCACCTCCAGCCCGAGCACCAGGTCGCGTGCATTGCCGTAGCGCACCGTGTTGTTGCCGCCGGCATTGGTGGCCAGGATACCGCCGATCTGCGCCGTGCCTTCCGCGCCGAAGGACAGCGGCAGCAAGCAGTCCGCCGCCGCCGCCGCCATCTGCGCAGCCTTCAGCGTCGCCCCCGCTTCCACCGTTAGCGTCAGGTCGACCGCATCCACCGCGCGCACCCGGTTCAGCCGCTCAAGAGAAAGTACCAGTTCGCTGCCATCCTCGGCTGGCGCGGCGCCGCCCACCAGGGACGTATTGCCACCCTGCGGCACCACGCCAACTCCGGCCGCCATGCAGGCGCGCACCACCGCCGCCACCGTCACGGTATCGGCCGGCCGTGCCACTGCCAGCGGTTGGCCGCGATACAGCCCCCGCCAGTCCTGGCCGTATGGTGCGATGTCGGAGGGTTCGATCAGCAGCCCGCGTGGACCAAGCATCCCGGCAAGTCGCGCAACCAGGCCCGCCCTGTCGGCAGCCGGGGTGGAGCACGGGGGCGGCGTATCCGGCATGACAGATTCTCCTTCAGCGAGCGTAGTCCGCGCCCGTACCCGGTCAATCCGGCGTCTCCTATACGCGCGGCGCCGCCGCCCGTTGCAGGCGATCGTTGATCGCCAACCCCAGCCCCTCCTTGGGCACCGGCATGACCGCGATGCAGCGCAGCCCGCGTCGCCCCCCTTCCTCGTCCAAGGCGCGCAGGCCGGTGAACAGGTTGGCAGCCGCCTCCGCGAGATCGCCCGTGACGCTCAACTGGAACACAACACCCGCTCCAGCCGGTGTCGGTCCGAACGCCAGCAACGCTTCGTCCGCCGCCGCCTCGCGGGCATTCAGCCGGACCGGCAGCGCCGGCGCGTAGTGCGACGCCATCATCCCCGGCGAGGCCAGCGCGCGACCAGCTTTCGCCGCTGCC
>JARLGS010000360.1 GCA_031292695.1 Mycobacterium sp.
GACAACTGCGACGCGGTGAACGACCCGGTGAATTACGAACAAACAATGCGGCCGGATAGTGGCACCGGTGCGCCGCGGCCACGAGACTGACGGTCGTGGCCGAAACCTCGCTCCTGCACTCGATCCTGGAGTGGCTGCGTGTGGGTTATCCCGAGGATGTGCCGGGCCCAGACCGGGTCCCGTTGCTGGCCCTCCTGGACAGAACACCGCTGACCGAAGGACAAGTGAGGGAGGCGGTGCGCACCCTCACGGCGACCGATTCGACCGGGTCGACCGATCATTCGATCGACGACGATGAGATCGCGGCCTTCACTTCTGGCGTCAGTGATCCCGACGCCACCGAGGCCGACATCCGCCGGGTGTCCGCCAGGCTCGCGGCGGCCGGCTGGCCACTGGCCGGAGTCAGCCACCCGGCGCTATAGACAAGTTCCATCGGCGCAGTTCGTCGAAAACCGCGACCACCTGCCATGAGGTCGGTGACCGTGCGCGAACTGCGCGACAACGGGGAGAGGAGCTCGACCGGGTGCAGCGCGTGCGTTCGATCAGTGAGCACCTTCTCGCCGCGACCGTGCCGTGGAAAGCTCAGGGAATGCACAATTCCGGCGTCCGGGGAGTGTGCCGCGCGGCGGGCCGGGTGACCTACGGCGCCTGGTCGGGGAAGGAACGGTCATGAGTGCACCGGTCGAATTCGAGGGTTCGGTCCACCAGGCGGATCTCGAGCGGCTCGTCGCGGGTGATCATCACGACCCGCACCAGATCCTGGGCCCGCACCTGGAGAAGGACGGCGACGGGCGGGTTCGGGTGGTGATCCGCGGCTGGTGCCCGGACGCCGCGGGGATGGCGGTGCTCAGCGGCGGGGCGCGGATCGAGATGCGTCGCATCCATGCCGCCGGTGTGTTCGCCGGCGTGCTGGAGGCGGATTCCGTCCCTGCCTACTGCCTCGAGTCGACCGACCGGAACGGCACGACGACGTGCTTCGACGATCCCTACGGATGCTGGCCAACGCTGGGGGAGATGGACCTGCACCTGCTGGGCGAGGGCCGGCACGAGGGGCTGTGGCGGCACCTGGGCGCCATCGTGCGCGTCCACCAGGGGCTGTCTGGGACGTCGTTTGCCGTCTGGGCGCCCAGCGCCAGCAGCGTGCGCGTTGTCGGGGACTTCAACGGCTGGGACGGGCGGGTTCACCCGATGCGGGTGCTGGGCAGCTCCGGGGTCTGGGAGATTTTCCTGCCGGGAGTCGGGCCAGGGGC
>JARLGS010000361.1 GCA_031292695.1 Mycobacterium sp.
GCGGAGCCCCGCCATAGCGGTGAGTACCGCCATGGCGCCGACCGCGATGCCCAGCACGTGCCGGAGGCCCGGTATGGCCAGTTCGGGCAGGAACTGCACCACCGCCACTGCGGCAGCCATCAGCCCGAGTGAGGTGCGTTGCCAGGCCAGAAAGGTCCGCTCATTGGCCAGGGTGAACCGGTAATCGGGCTCGATCGGGGTACGCGCGGCCGTCGCGCTCGAAATATCCATGGCTACAAGACTTTCCGATATATCTGCGCTGTGCCAGGGCGTCGCAGGTGGCGTAACAGATTCTTCATACGCAGCTCCGGCGCCGCGGCGCAATCGGCGTGAATCCGCTGCTGACCACGGTTGCCCGACCTGCACAGATGGCGTAACTACCACGCAACCTCAGATGACAGCGAGGTAACAGAACCGGTCGACCCTTGTTCGGTATGGACGACAGGCAACATCTCACTGGTGGCCGGTGGCGGGCCCGGTCGGTTGCGCTGCTGGCGGCACTCGCAGTTGGTGGGGCACCGCTGCTGACCGGGTGCGGACTGCTGTCCGAGCCGACCGTAGTGGTCAACGTCGGCTACCAATCCAAGACGATCAACACGGTCAACGCCGGCACGCTGTTGCGTGACCGCGGCGACTTCGAGAACGCCCTCAAAGCGATGGGCGCGACGAACGGCACAAAGTATCGGGTGGTGTGGCAGGACTTCGCGTCCGGTGCGCCGTTGACGGCGCAGATGATCGCCAGCCACGTCGACATCGGCTCGATGGGTGACTACCCGCTGCTCACCAACGGGTCCAAGACCCACAAATATGACGACGCGGCAACGGAATTGATCGCCACCACCGGCTACAACCTGCGTGGCTCGCTGAATCAGGTGGTGGTCCGGTCGGATTCGAGCGTCCGGACGCTGGCCGATCTGACCGGCAAGAAAGTGTCCACCAGCCTCGGCTCGGCCGGCGACGGGATGTTCTCCACCGCCGTAAAGAACGTTGGTATCAAGAGGGATTCGGTGCACATCGTCAATCAGGACCCGTCGATCGGTGCCTCGGCCATCGACGGAGGTCAGGTCGACGGCCTGGCTCAGTTCGTACCCTGGCCGCAGTTGGTGATCTACCGCAATCAGGGTCGACTGCTCTACGACGGCGGCGATAACAACGTGCCGACCTTCCACGGTGTGGTGGCCCGCCGGCAGTTCGCTGACGGCCACCCCGAGGTCATCGCTGCGTTCCTGCGGTCGATGAAGGCCACCACCGACGACATCGTCGCCCGTCCGCTCAAGGCGGCCCTGCGGGTCGGCGCGCTGACCGGGATCGAGCCCGAGGTGATTTATCTCTACAACGGCCCCAACGGCTTGGTCAGCTTCGACATGACGGTCAAGGAGCAATTCCTGGCGGCGTTCAAGGCGATCAAGACCTATCTGGTCGGCCGCGGCTCGGTGACAAAGGATTTCGACATCGCCGGTTTCGTCAACGATCGCTACTTGCGGCAGCTGTTCGGCGCCGATTACGAGCGGCGGCGTGCCGACGTGGCCAATCCGATGACGCTCACCGGATTCGACGAGGTATGCGGCCTGCCGGTCGACGACCCGGCGCAGGCCTCAGAGCTGTGGGCAACCGGCACCCGCACGGAGGTCGCCGCGACCCCGAGCTGTCTGCTCCGTCGGCTGGCGGTCACGCCCCGGATACGGGCCGCCTACGTCCCCGACACCCTGACTGGTCTTCGGATCTTCGCCGATCACGCAGTCTGGCTACAGGATCCGCAGGCCCCGCCGACCCAGCGCTACAAGCCATTCGCCACGTCAGCCGGTGCCGATACCTACCGGGCCAATCATCCGCAAGCCCTCGCCGTCGGCTACGCGGCCGCGGTCGGACAGTCCCGCGCCGCGGGCTGATCAATCATCCGCAGAGAGAAAGGAATCGCATGACCGAGCTCATGACCCGACCCACGTTGGTGGTACCGCGACTCTGGTCGCCGACGAATCGCACCGGAAAGCCGTTGCGGCGCCACCTAGTCGACCTCGTGCCCGCGGCTGCCGGCCGGCGCGTCTCAGCCGTGCTGCTCCCTCTGATTCCGATCGTCGCGTTCCTGGTGCTCTGGCATGAACTGACCGCCCACAACGTGGTGGCGTGGCTGCGATTCAACCGGATGCCGACCCCGGAGGCCGTGTGGCACACCCTGGTGGCACGGGTCGGTTCGGGCGGCTACTACGACGATCTGCTGGCCAGCCTGCAGCGGATTCTGCTGGGTTTCGGTTTGGCGGCCGTGGTCGGCATCGGATTGGGCGTGCTGGTCGGTCGGTCGGAAATTGCCCGAATGACGTTGCGGCCGTTCATCGAACTGATCCGGCCCATCCCGGCGATCGCGCTGGTGCCGCTGACCATCCTGTTGTTCCCGTCCAGCGAGCAGGGCATCGTGTTCATCACGTTCTTCGCCGCGTTCTTCCCCGTGGTGGTCAGCACCATTCACGCCGTGGACTCGATGCCGAAGGTGTGGGAAGAAGCCGCGCAGACCATGGGTGCGGGGCGAATGTCGTTGTTGTTCCACGTGATCATCCCGGGGGCGTTGCCAGGGATCTTCGCCGGGCTGTCGGTGGCGATGGGGGTGGCGTGGATCTGCGTGGTGAGCGCGGAAATGATCTCGGGCCAGTACGGCATCGGCTACTACACCTGGCAGGCCTACGGATTGCTCGACTACGCCGGTGTGGTTGTCGGCATGATCTCCATCGGTGCGCTCGGACTCGGTACCGCGTGGCTGGTGGAGCGGGTCGGGCGGCGGGTCAACCGCTGGCTGCCGAGGGCCGCCCGATGAGCACCGGCGCGGTCGAGCTGAACCAGTTGCAGCTCGGCTTCAACGGCGTTGTCGCGGCGAACATCACGCTGACCATCCAACCCGGCGAAGTCGTGGTCTTCCTCGGGCCGTCCGGCTGCGGCAAGTCGACCATCCTGCGGGCCCTGGCCGGGCTGCTCAAACCGATGGGTGGCACCGCCACGGTGGACGGTGCGCCCGTCACCGGCAACGCTGCCCAGTGCGCCATGGTGTTCCAGGAGGACGCGCTCTTCCCGTGGCGCACGGCGCTCAAGAACGTTCAGTTCCCGCTCAAACTTCGCGGCGTGCGGGGCAGGGAAATCAAGGAGACGGCGACTGCCCGGCTGGAGCAGGTTGGGCTCGGTGCCTACTTGCACCACCTGCCGAGCCAGTTGTCCGGCGGCATGCGACAGCGGGTGCAGCTCGCCCGCACCCTGGCCTGCGAGCCGCGGGTGATGCTGATGGACGAACCGTTCGGCGCGCTGGACGCGCAGACCCGGCTGGAGATGCAGCAGCTGCTGATGTCGGTGTGGGAGACCCAGAAGATGACGCTGCTGTTCGTCACCCACGATGTCGACGAGGCCCTGCTGTTGGCCGACCGGATCGTGCTGCTCAGTCACCGGCCGGCGACCGTCGCCGACATCATCACGATCGAGCAGCCCCGCACAACCGAGGCGCAGTTCGAGGAGTCCTACCAGCGGCGCCGACGCGCCATTCTGGACTTCCTCGGCCATCGCTCGGCTGCGTAACTGATTCTGCTGTTCGTCAAGGAGATTCGATGAGTTCGACCGTTCCTGGATTCCGCGCGCCCGCGCCCGGCGTCGATCGGCCGTCGCTGTGGTCGCCCGCCGTGCTGCGCACCGAGGTGCTGGCCGGACTGGTCGTCGGGCTGGCGCTGATCCCTGAGGCCATCGCGTTCTCGGTGATCGCGGGGGTCGATCCTCGCGTCGGGCTGTTTTCCTCGGTGACCATGGCCATCACCATCGCGTTCGCCGGGGGACGTCCCGCCATGGTGTCGGCCGCGACCGCAGCGGTGGCGCTGGTCGTGGCGCCGATGGCCCGCGAACACGGGGTGGGATACCTCGTCGCCACAATCTTTTTGGCAGGCATGATCCAGATGCTGCTGGCATTCTTCGGCGTCGCCAAGCTCATGCGGTTCATTCCGCGCAGCGTGATGGTCGGCTTCGTCAACGCGCTGGCGATCCTGGTGTTCGTCGCGCAGCTGCGGCATCTGATCGACGTGCCGTGGCTGGTGTATCCGCTCACCGCGGTGGGCATCGCCGTGATGGTGGCGCTGCCGAAGCTGACCACCGCGGTGCCGCCACCGCTGGTGGTGGTGCTGGTGCTCACGCTCGCTGTGGTGGCCTTCGGGTGGCACGTGCCCAACGTGGGAGACCAAGGGGCGCTGCCGGATTCGCTGCCGGTCCCCGGCATACCGCACGTGCCGTTCACCCTGCACACGTTGCAGATCGTCGGGCCGTACGCGTTGGGCGCGGCGCTGGTCGGGCTGCTGGAGTCGTTGATGACGGCCAAACTCGTCGACGACATCACCGATACCCGGTCGAACAAGACCCGGGAAGCCTGGGGTCAGGGCCTGGCCAACATGGTCACCGCGGTGTTCGGCGGCATGGGTGGTTGTGCGGTGGTGGGGCAGACCATGATGAACGTCAAGATCGCCGGCGCCCGGACCCGGCTGTCCACGCTGCTGACCGGGGTGTTCGTGCTGATCCTGGTGCTGGCCCTGGGCGACCAGGTCGGCCGCATCCCGATGGCGGCGCTGGTGGCGGTGATGATCGTGGTCTCGGTGGCCACCTTCGACTGGCACAGCGTGGCGCCGCGGACGCTGAAAGTGTTGCCGCGCAGCGAAACTCTGGTCATGGTGATCACCGTCGTCGCGACCGTCGCCTCCGGGAACCTGGCCGTCGGGGTATTGCTGGGGGTGCTGACCGCGATGGTGGCCTTCGCCCGCCGGGTCGCGCATTTCACCTCGGTCTCGGCGGGCGAAGTACCTGGGACGTACCGGGTGCGCGGAGACTTGTTCTTCGTCTCCAGCAATGACCTGGTGCACCAGTTCGACTATGCGGGCGATCCCGGCGACGTGGTGATCGACTTGTCCGGGACGTCGATCTGGGACGCATCGTCGGTGGCGACCCTCGATGCGATTCAGCTGAAGTACTCGGCACGGGGAAAGACCGTGCAGTTCACCGGACTTGACGAGGCGAGCCTGACCAGGCTGAACCGGTTGTCGGGGCAGTTGGGGGTGTAGGGGACGGCGCCTGTCGCGCCCCTTGCGTGGCACGGCATGATAGGAGCCATGCACAGGGCGACAGTGAACCGGGGTGTCCGCATCATCGCGGCGGCACTCGGTGTGATCCTGGCGCTGCTGATCGGTGGACCGAGCACCGGGCCGGCCCACGCGTCCGCGGCGACGCCGGTGGGGGATGCCATCTCCATCGGGGACCCGAATGCGCTCAAGCAGATCGATCTGTACGTCGATCCGCTCTGCCCGTACAGCGGGAAGTTCATCCGCGCCCAGGGCGACGAAATGGCTAAGCGCATTGAGAACGGCTCGCTGCGGGTCAACCTTCGGTTCGTGAACTTCCTCGAAAAGTATTCGGCCACTGGCACATACGATATCCGCGCGATCTACGCAGCCTTCGTGGTGGCCGGTCAGTCGCAATCCAGCGATGTTACGTGGCGCTTTGTCCAGCAGATCTTCTCGGCTGATCAACAGCCGAAGGAAAAAGGGCCCACCGATCTCAGCGACGACCAATTGGCCGAGCTGGCCGGCCGCGTCGGCGCACCGCAGGCGGCCCAGGACCTGATCCGATTCGGTCTGCCGATCGGGTTCGACCCACATGCGATCGCGGCCAACAATCTCAGTGCCTTGCATGATTTCCCCGAGGCGGGTGTGCCGCTGGTCGTGATCAACGGCCAGCCGGTGGATGGGGATTCGGACTGGTTGGGGCGGCTGGCGAGCTGAGGGCCGTCACCAGGCGGGTGCGTTCATTCGGCGCCCTGCTGCAACAACTCTCGTAGTTGGACGATCTCGCCGCGTAGGTCTTCGATCTGCGCTGCGGTCGCGGTGTCGGGCAGTAACGCAGCCGTACATCGTTATGGCGCTGGGGAGCCGACGTCGCCGATCGGCCATGCCCGGCGGACCCACATCGCCTCGAGGTTGGTTTTGACCCGCTCAGCGCCTGGAGGCAATGGCACCGAGTCGATCACGTCGTGCACACGTTCCATGCAGGACTGCGCAATTACAGTCGCGCGACGCTCAGACATACCTCAGGCGGCCGCTTCTCGGGCGAGGTCGTCGACATCGACGAGGTCAATCGTGGTCTTGCCGTTGATGACATGCCCGGTGCCTTTGTATTTCGGATCGAGGTAGGCGGTAGGCGCCGCATCGTAGATCGGCGCCAGGGATACCTGACCAGTCCGATCGATCATCAGTGAGTAGTTCTTGGAGTGGGCGTCCCCGTTGCCGATCACGATATTGAATGTGACGGCCCGCAACAGTGCCGCGCGAAAGGCATCGGGATCCGCGGCTCGAGCGGCGGCTATTCGAGCGATCCGCTTGAGGCGCGACCCGTGGCGTTTGGACTCGGCTGTGCTTTCGTACTTCGCCTGCGGCGTAAGGCTGATCGCCTGGCGGAAGTCCTCCTGATGCATACGTTCGCCGGTCGGGCTGCGATCGTAGCGGGTCACGACGATCGCCTCGCGCTCATCGAACGTCGCGAGTTTGGATTCCGCGGCCGTCAAATTGGCGGCCCGCGCGATGCGTAACGCCCAATCCTCGGTCTGAATCAGATGGGGAACCGATCCGCCCAGGGGCTCCGGTTTGATGATGTGCGACGACGGGGCGCCCCGTTCGGGCCACCCCCAGCGGCCGTCGTCGAGTGCGGTAAGCAGCACCTTGTCCTGGATGCCGGCCAATGACGCCTGCGGGGTGGTGCCGTCCGGTAGGTGATAGGTCGGCAGGTGTGCGACGAGTCGGGTCACCTGCTCGTCGGTGAGTCGGCGAACACGACCTGGTCCGGGATCCATCCCGGTGTCGAGAATCTGTACGGCCCCGGCACATTCGGCGCCGACCCGAGGCGTCCAGCGCTTCATCCGTGAAGTCCAATCGGTAGCGGAAGCGGGTCGGTTCGCTCAGCCGCGCGATGCGGACCCCGTATAGCCACACGTTGAGTGATCTACTGGCCATCGAGGACCGCCAGTCGGGTGAATTTCGGTGCCACCGCGACCGCATAGCCGCATTCCGAGAGCGCCCGCAACGCGGTGTCGACGCTGACGGATTCGCCGCGTTCAAGGCGTGAGATCGTCATCCGGGTCACGCCAATGCGATCGGCGAGTTCGTCTTGGCGCAGGCCCTTCTCGCGACGTAGCGCGCGGATACTCTCGCCGAACTCGGTGGTGTCGTACAGCAGCGCGGCGTGATGCATTTTTCGATCATAGCAACCGTTTGATAAAATGCGCATTATTTCGTGCATTGGATTTGACTGGCGGAATGCTCGAAATATATGACATTGCGCTCTGTCGTTTGTGACCGTGAGGGCCATGATCTGGGTAGCCTCAGCATTCACCTCGACCCCAGTGGCACCGTGTGCCACGCGGGGCGGTGGCCAGGGCCGGGAACCTCGGTGCGTCACCGCGACAACGGTTCGTGGCGTTGGTTAGCCTGACCCCGACTGCCCCACGAAAGCGATGCATCGATGTTGGTCCTGCATGGATTCTGGTCCGCCGACGGACTGTCCCTGTGGGCTGAGGACTCTGAGTTGTCGGTGACGAGTGCCAGCCAAGCCCTGCGTGCCGCGCGTCGGCATCCGTTCGCCGCGTCGACCGACGTGCTCGCGGCCATCCACGCCGGCAAGCCCGGCAGCGCCGTGGTGTTGTTGCCGTCGCTGCGGGCCTCGCCGCTGGACTCACCGGAGCTGCTGCGGGTCACGCCGCGTCCCGCGGCGCACAGTGAACCGGCGTTGTTGCCGTGGACGGTACCGGTGACGGTACTTCCCGCCGTATCGGCGTTGGCCGTGCTCGACGAACCCGCGTCGGATGTGCGCTACGGCGCGTCGGTCAGGTACTTCGCCGATGTCGCTCAGTTCGCGCGAAAGCTGGTGGCGCGCGGCCGGATTCTGCCGGCACTCGGCGTGGATGCACACGGGCCCGTCGCATTCTGGCGGCCCGTTGTTCGGGGCGCCGATGTGGTGGAACTGACTGCTCTGGTGACGGCGATGCCGCCGGTGTGCCGGGCGGAGTCAGGTGCGAGGACGGCATACGAACTCGCGTTGGCGGCCGTGAGTGCATTCGTCGACGAAGAAGCGCGCGCCGTCATGCCGGCGGCCGAGGAGTTGCTGCCGCCGCGCCGTGGCCGTCGCCCGAAACGCCTTGCGGCCGAGGAGGAATGGCTGACGGCACTGGCCGCACCGGACGGTCGGTTCGACGCCGAACCGGGTGACCTCGACCTGTTGGCTGACGCGCTGGCCCCGTGGGACGAGATCGGCGTCGAGGAGCCGGGCCCGGCCCGGGCAATCTTCCGGCTGGCCGACGTCGACGGCGAGACCCCGTCCTGGCGTTTGGAATTCCTGCTGCAGTCGGTCGCCGACCCCAGCCTGCTGGTGTCGGCGGAGCAGGCCTGGGACGACGACGGCAGCCTGCGCCGCTGGCTGAATCGCCCCGAGGAGCTGCTGCTGGCCGAGCTCGGCCGGGCTGTGCGGATCTATCCAGAGCTCACGCCCGGACTGCGCACCGCCCGCCCGTCAGGGATCGACCTGGACGCCGAGGGGGCCTTCCACTTCCTGTCTACCGCCGCACCGCTGCTCGGAGACGCCGGGTTCGGTGTGTTGCTGCCGTCGTGGTGGGACAAGCGCCGCAAGTTGGGCCTGGCGGTGTCGGCGTCCACGCCGGTGGACGGAGTGGTGGCGGCCGCGCGCAGGTTCGGCCGTGAGCAATTGGTCGACTTCCGTTGGGAGCTCGCGGTCGGTGATGACACGCTGACTGAGGACGAGATTGCGGCGCTGTCGCAGACCAAGGCCCCACTGATCCGGCTGCGCGGGCAGTGGGTGGCCGTCGATCCCGAACAACTGCGCCGGGGATTGGAATTCCTCAAGAGCAACCCCTCCGGGCAGGCCAGTACCGCCGCGATCCTCGCCATGGCGGCCAGCCAGCCCGCAGATACCCCACTGGAAGTTACCTCGGTGCGGGCCGACGGGTGGCTCGGTGATCTGCTCAACGGTGTTGCGGCGCAAACACTTCAACCGCTGCAACCGGCGCCCGGATTCGCCGCGACGCTGCGGCCGTATCAGCAGCGCGGGTTGTCCTGGCTGGCCTTCCTGTCCGCGCTCGGCCTGGGCAGCTGCCTGGCCGACGATATGGGTCTGGGCAAGACCGTGCAACTACTGGCGCTGGAATCCGCGCAACGCCACGATGACCCCGCGACGTCGCCGACCTTGCTGATCTGCCCGATGTCCCTGGTCGGCAACTGGCAACGCGAGGCCGCGAAATTTGCTCCGGCACTGAGGGTTTACGCACACCACGGCGCCACGCGGTTACATGGTGACGAGCTGGCCGAACACTTGGAGAGTATCGACCTGATCGTCACCACTTACGCGACGGCCACCCGCGATATCGACGAGCTGGCCGGGTACCGGTGGAATCGCGTCGTGCTCGACGAAGCGCAGGCCGTCAAGAACAGCCTTTCCCGCGGGGCCAAGGCGGTGCGCCGGTTGGAGGCCCAGCATCGGGTGGCGCTGACCGGCACCCCGGTGGAGAACAGGTTGGCCGAATTGTGGTCCATCATGGACTTTCTCAACCCCGGGGTGCTCGGCTCGTCTGAGGCGTTCCGCACCCGGTACGCGATTCCGGTGGAGAAGTACGGTCAGACCGAACCGGCCGAGCGGTTACGTCGCGTCACCCGCCCGTACATTCTGCGACGGCTCAAGACCGACCCGACGATCATCGACGATCTGCCAGAGAAGATCGAGGTCAAGCAATACTGCCGGCTCACCACCGAACAGGGGTCGCTGTACCAGTCCATCGTCGACGAGATGATGGAAAAGATCGAGAACACCGAGGGAATCGCGCGGCGCGGCAACGTTCTTGCGGCGATGACCAAACTCAAGCAGGTCTGCAACCATCCGGCGCAGTTGCTGCACGACCGCTCGCCCGTGGGGGTGCGTTCAGGCAAGGTGATCCGACTGGAGGAGATCCTGGAAGAGATTCTGGCTGAAGGGGATCGGGTGCTGTGCTTCACTCAGTTCACCGAATTCGGCGAGATGTTGGTCCCGCATCTTGCCGCGCGGTTCGGTCAGGACGTGGCGTATCTGCACGGCGGTACTCCGAAGAAGCGCCGCGACGAAATGGTGGCGCGGTTCCAGGCTGGGCAGGGTCCGTCGATCTTTCTGTTGTCACTGAAGGCCGGCGGCACCGGGCTGACTTTGACGGCGGCCAATCATGTTGTGCACCTGGATCGTTGGTGGAACCCGGCGGTGGAGAACCAGGCCACTGATCGGGCGTTCCGGATCGGGCAGAAGAAGTCGGTGCAGGTCAGCAAGTTCATCTGCACCGGCACGCTGGAAGAGAAGATCGATGACATGATCGAGCAGAAGAAAGCCCTGGCTGATCTGGTGGTGGGCGACGGGGAAGGCTGGCTGACCGAGCTGTCCACCGGTGATCTGCGCTCCTTGTTCACCCTGTCGGAGGGGGCGGTCGGTGAGTAACTGGTATCCGCCGTCGCGGCCCCGCGAGGCCGACGGTCTGAAGGCCCGCAGCACCCGGGGCTCGATCGCCCAGACCTGGTGGTCACAGCGATTCGTCGAAGTGCTCGAAGGTATCGGCATGGGCAGCCGGCTGCAGCGCGGCCGCAATTACGCTCGGCGCGGCCAGGTCATCTCGATGGACGTGGGGCCGGGACTGGTGACGGCTCAGGTGCAGGGCAGCCGGGCACGGCCTTACCGGGTGCGTATCGCGATTGCGGCATTCGACAAGAGCCAGTGGGCGCAGATCGAAGCCGCGTTGGCCGAAAATGCTTTGTTCGCAGCGGGATTACTTGCCGGCGAGATGCCCTCCGATATCGAGGCGGTGTTCCACGCGCTCGGCCTGCCGCTGTTTCCGGCGAATGCGCGCGACCTGTCGCTGGACTGTTCCTGCCCGGATGTTGCCGTCCCGTGCAAGCATTTGGCCGCGGTCTTCTACCTGCTGGCCGAGACGTTCGACGAGGATCCGTTTCAGATTCTGGCCTGGCGGGGTCGGGAACGCGAAGACCTGCTGGAGAATCTGGCCGCGGCCCGCTCGGGCGGTCGTCCGGGTGTTGATCGCGCCGAGCCGTCGGGCCCTGACCTGGCCGACTGTCTTGATTCATTCTTCGTGCGGCAAGCCGATATTCCGGTGTCGAGCCCGCCGGTGGCCGCGTCGACGGCGCTGTTGGATCAGCTACCCGAAATCGCGGTCACGGTGCGTGGACGTGGGCTGGCCGAGCTGCTGCGGCCCGTGTATCTGGGCTTGGGGGATGGGGCAGTGGTCTAATTCATTCGGGTGCCACCTCGACCCGGATTGTTGGTATCTGGATACGTTGATCTACCTGCGTTGCCGGGCGAAAAGTTGCGCTGCGAGCGTCATGTCTATTCGCTGACGGCCTTGAGTTCCGGGTTTTGCCCAAGTCCCCGTACCCTTCCACGGTGACTGCGATCGATCCGGACCAGCTCAGCATCTGCCTGCGGGTGCTGTCTGAGGTGCAGGCGCTGCCGCCCGAGCATCCCGATGCCGTTGCTGTGCGCCAGGCCACTGCGAGCGTGTTCAAGGCGGTCAAGAAGGCCCGCCGGCACGCCAAACGCGACGCGATCGCGGCTGCTGACCGCGCTGTCGTCGCCGCCACCGCCACCGGCGCGCCTGGACGGATCGACGACGAGACCGAGGGTTTGCCGCTGGTGTCCACCGCGGTCGGGGCCAGTGCGGGCACGCTGCTGCGCTCGCGGGCCTGCTATATCTGCAAGAACCACTACACCGTGGTCGACGCGTTCTACCACCAGCTTTGTCCGGAATGCGCCGCGGTCAACCGGGCCAAGCGGGACGCCCGCACCGACCTGACCGGGCGCCGTGCCCTGCTCACCGGCGGGCGGGCCAAGATCGGTATGTACATCGCGCTGCGGCTGCTGCGCGATGGCGCGCACACCACGATCACCACCCGGTTTCCCAACGACGCGGTGCGCCGCTTCGCTGCGATGGAGGACAGTGCCGACTGGCTGCACCGGCTGCGGGTGGTGGGGATCGACCTGCGTGATCCGGCCCAGGTGGTCGCCCTGGCGGACGAGGTGGCTATGCAGGGGCCGCTGGACATCCTGATCAACAATGCGGCGCAGACGGTGCGCCGCCCGCCGGGCTCGTATGCCGCACTGGTCGAGGCCGAGCGCACCCCGGCGCCGGCGTTGGTGGACGTGGTCACCTTCGACCATGTCAGTGATGCTCATCCGCATGCCCTGGCCGGCAGTCTCGGCGAGCACCCATCGGCGCACGCCCTGACTTCGCTTGCCTTGGTTGCGCGCAGTGCGTCGCCGGAGCGGATCGCCGCCGGGACTGCCATTGATGCCGGTGGGCTGCTGCCGGATACCGCGTCGGTCAACAGTTGGACCCAACGCGTGCACGAGGTCGACGCGATGGAGCTGCTCGAGGTGCAGCTGTGCAATCAGACGGCGCCGTTCATTCTGGTGAGTCGGCTGCGCCCGGCTCTTGCGGCATCTCCCGCCCGGCGCAAGTACGTCGTGAATGTGTCAGCGATGGAAGGCCAGTTCAGCCGCGGCTACAAAGGGCCCGGGCACCCGCACACCAATATGGCCAAGGCCGCGCTGAACATGTTGACCCGCACCAGCTCTGGCGAGATGTTGGAGCAGGACGGCATCTTGATGACCGCGGTCGATACCGGCTGGATCACCGATGAGCGTCCGCACCCGACCAAGCTGCGGCTGGCCGAGGAAGGCTTTCACGCACCGCTGGATCTGGTGGATGGTGCTGCGCGCGTGTATGACCCGATTGTGCGAGGGGAATCGGGCGAGGATCTCTTTGGGTGTTTCTTGAAGGACTACTCGAAGAGCAATTGGTAGCGGCGCCAACAACTTCCGTCGGGCGCCGGGGTCAATCTGCGCCAGCCCGGGCGGACCACAGGTGCAGCGGCGGCTCGTCGATCCCGAGGGGCGCGTCGACGGCAACCTGATCCGGGTCGGCTTGCCGGTCGGCTACGACGCCCGGGCAATCGCCGCCAACAACCTCACGCTCCTGCACGAGTTTCCGGATCCCGGGGTGCCGCAGGTCGTGATCGATGGGCAGATCATCGACGACGACGATTGGCTGAGTCGGATTCCGGCCTGACGGTCCGCTGATCGGGGCGGGGTGCTAGCCGCCGGATCTGGGCAATGGTCACGTCAATGACGCGGTTGTTTCCGCGGACTCCAGACTCGACGGGCTGGGGCGTCGGCGAACTGAGCGGACGCGCGCATCCGTTCCGCACAGCGTAGGGTTGAGGAATCGACGGCGTCGAGCCGGACTCAACACCGACTTGAACCAATGCGCCCGCGTCTGCCACGAGTCAGATTCACCCGTCCTGAGATCGGGGAATTCAGATGTGCGGCAGGTATTTACCGTGACGTATTGCATCGGCGTGCTGCTCAATGACGGGATCATCTTCGCGGCTGATTCCCGCACCCATGCAGGCGTCGACAACTTCGCCAAGTTCTGCAAGATGACGGTATTCGAGTCGCCGGGCAGTCGGGTGATCGCTTTGTTGAGTTCGGGAAACCTGGCCGGCACTCAGGCCATCATCAGCGTGTTGCGGCAGCGTTGTTCGGACGGCCCCGCGACAGCCAATCTTCTCGGTGCGACAACGATGTTCGACGTCGCCAGATTGGTTTCGGATGCGATGCGCGAGACCGAGCAGCGAGACGCGGGCTACCTGGACAGCAACCCGGCCGGCTTCAACGCCTCGTTCATCGTCGGAGGGCAGCTCGCCGGTGAGCCGATGAGACTTTTCCGCATCTACGCGGAGGGAAACTTCATCGAAGCCGGAACCGACACGCTGTATCTGCAGACCGGTGAGACGAAGTACGGCAAGCCGATTCTCGACCGCGTACTCACGCCCAGCACATCGCTGGCCGACGCCACGAAATGCGTTCTGGTTTCCTTCGATTCGACCATGCGGAGCAACCTGTCGGTCGGCATGCCGATCGACTTGATCAGCTACGAACGGGACAGCCTCCGCGTGCCGTGGCGGCGGCGATTCGACGAGGGTGATCCTTATTTCACGGCCGTCAGGGAGGCGTGGAGCGAAGGCACCCGGACGGTGTTCAGCAAGCTACCCGACCTCCGCTGGTGACCGCGTCGTGCCGGATTTCGCGCTGATCACTTGCGAACACGGGGGTAATGGCATACCCGCGCAGTTTGGTCCGCTCTTCGAAGGACATCGGGCGCTGCTGGACTCGCATCGGGGCTGGGACGCTGGTGCGTTGGTGATGGCTGAGGCGCTTGCTACCGCGACCCGGGCACCGCTGGTCGCATCGACCACCAGCCGTCTCCTCGTCGATCTCAACCGGTCGATCGGTCACCCGCAGCTCTTTTCGCCGATGACACGTGCCGCGTCGAGGGAGGTCCGGTCGCAGATCGTCGAGCAGCACTACCGACCGTATCGTGATGAGGTCGAAGGCCTTGTCAGACAGTCAATTTCGTCCGGTCACCGGGTAGTCCACATCTCCTCTCACAGCTTCACCGCAGAACTGGATGGGGTGGTGCGCCAAGCCGACGTCGGGTTGCTCTACGACCCCCGTCGGCGCGCAGAGGTGCAGTTGAGCACGCGCTGGCAGGCGTCGCTCGCGGCACTTCGTCCGGAACTGCGCGTGCGCCGCAACTATCCCTACTCGGGTAAGGGGGACGGCCTGACGTCACACCTGCGAAAGTGCTTCCGGCCCAGCGAGTATGTCGGAATCGAACTGGAGATCAACCAGCGCATCGTCGTCGCCTCCGGGCAGCCCTGGGCAGCGCTGCGCGGCGTGCTGATCGATTCCTTTCACGCGGCTGGTGCTCCGCAGCCGAACCCGCCCGTGTGAACCAACGAGCAACAGCGAAAACGGAGACACCATGAAAATCAATGTCGGCTTCGAGATGGTCTTCGACTGCCCGAACCCAACCCCGATGATCTTCAATCTCAACGTCCACTTCACCCGGGTCTCCGATCTCATCGGCCGCGACGTGTTATTTGTCGATCCACCGGTACCGATGAATGCCTATCGTGACGATTTCGGCAACTGGTGCACCCGCATCGTCGCGCCGAAGGGGTCCACCCGGGTCTGGGGCGACGCGATCGTCAGGGACAGTGGGCTCCCCGACGTCTTGGTCCCCGGGGCGCACCAGACACCGGTCCCGGACCTGCCCGACGAGACGCTCATCTTCCTGCTCGGCAGCCGGTACTGCGATACCGATCGGCTGTCCCAGACGGCGTGGGACCTGTTCGGGCAGACGCCACCGGGCTGGGACCGCGTCCAGGCCATCTGTGACTACGTCCACCGACACATCACGTTCGACTACATGCAGGCGGACAACACCCGCACGGCATTGGAGGCGTACGAGGGTCGGGTCGGCGTCTGCCGCGATTTCACGCACCTGGCAGTGGCCTTCTGCCGCTGTATGAACATCCCGACGCGCTATTGCACCGGGTACCTCGGCGATATCGGTATGCCGCCGCCTTATGGGCCAATGGATTTCGCCGCCTGGTTCGAGGTGTTTCTCGACGGGAACTGGCACACATTCGACGCGCGTAACAACATGCCGCGCATCGGCCGCGTGTTGATCGCGCGTGGCCGTGACGCCGCCGACGTAGCACTGAGCAACGCGTTCGGCGCGAACACGTTGACAAGCTTCCGGGTGTGGACAGACGAGGTGGCGTAGCCCTGGATTGGCACTACACCTTCACCGGGCGGTCGTCGTCATTCGGCGCGCTGCTGCAACAACTCTCGTAGTTCGGTGAGTTCGTTGTGAAGCCTGTCGATCTGCGCGGCGGAGGCGGCGTTGTGGGCCTGGTCCTCGACCGACACGCTCTGGATGACCCAGGAGGCGATGGTCGCGGTGATGGAACCGACCAGACTGATCCCGCCGATCATCATCAGGACGGCGATGACGCGTCCGGTGGTCGTCACCGGGTAGATATCGCCGTAGCCGACGGTGGTGATCGTGGTGATCGCCCACCAGACCGCATCGCCGAAATTGGTGATATGGGATCCCGCCGCGGCGCGCTCCGCTTCCAGCTCGGCCAATGCGCCGACGTACACCAGAAGGATCGCGCCGGAGACGGTGTAGATCACAACTCTGCCGCGGATCGCGTTGCCGATGGCCTCCTGCAGTGCGGTGACCAGCACCACCAGGCGGATGAGGCGCAGTGGTCGCAGTAGCGGCAACAGCACCACGGCCAGATCAATCAGGTGATGCAGGAACCACTTTCGCCGATCCGGTGCCAGATACAGCCGGGCGAAATAATCGACGGCGAACACAGCCCAAGTCAGGAACGTGACGATGTCGAGTAGGTGCTGGGCGAACCCACGGGGTTGCACGAGCACTTCGATGCTGTACGCGGCCAGGAAAACCAATGCCACGGCGGCGAGCGCCCACTCGGCTCGGTGGTCCCATTTGGTGAGGTGGTCTTGGGTCGTCACGCCACAAAGTGTGCGGGACGGGTGGGCGATGTGGGGGAGTTACGCGCTCTGTGGCCTGGTAGTCGGCCCTCTGCCCACAAGGCGGGCACAGCTCGGGTGATGCGAAGGGTGCTGCACGGTCTGGAATGCGCGTCGGTGCAGCCTTGTCCCCTGATCGGGGGACAAGGGTTTCACCCGGCGTAAGGGCCGGTTGGCGGATACAGGATGGCGGCCGTCGGGGGCATTCTTAGTTCAACACCGGAACACACCGGAAAGAACTTGAAAAGCCTTCCCGCACAAAGGAATCGACATGAACCTCACCCACCGCATCGCCGCGGGATTCACCCTCGCCGCCGCGCCGGCCGTCATCTTCCTGGGCGCCGCCACGGCGCACGCCGACAGCGCGGGTCCCAACAACGCCTCGACGTCCAGCCACCACGCGTTCCCGCATCAGAACAACACCCCGCAGCCCGGGACCTCGGTGCATCACCACCACCAGCGCAAC
>JARLGS010000362.1 GCA_031292695.1 Mycobacterium sp.
CCGGACCCGTCACATTTCCGGGGATGACCAACGTCCCCGACGAGCGCTGTTCACCGTTTGGGCCGGCGCTAAGGCACTCGATGCGGACGATACCGTTGTGAAACATGACGTCTTTGATGCCGTCAACGAGAACTATGGACATGGCGTTGCTCTCCTCAGTTACGAACGACTTAACAGATGGTACGGGATATCGTTCTAGTCAAAACAAATCAACTCGTCACCCCGTATCTGGAAGATTTTATCGAGTGACTCCGGCAGGTTCGTTACGGTTGGCGCGAGCTGGCTTTGCAGCTCGGCGAGACGCTCCAACACCTGGATCTTCCCCATCGACAGGAGTTGGGCATAGGCGATGGGCAACGCCGAACTCTTCCGCAACCGCAGAAAGGCGTCATCCTGGAGCGCGTTCACCGCCCGCTCGTCGATCCGGTGCAGCCCATCGACCACCTCGCCGGATTTGAGCTTGATCGGCCATGGGCAGATCACGCCGGCCGCGGCAAGCTCCGACACCGCGGCCTCGGTCGCGGCGCGGTTGCGCTCGATCTGGCCCAGAAAATCGAGCACGGCCTTGGTCGGCGGGGCGAGGTTGCCCTGCCCGTCAAAGAACGCCTGGCCCTTGCCGCCGCCCTCTCCGACCAGGCCCGATTGCTCGTCGACGCACAGGATCAGCGCCTCCGTCCCTTCCTCGCGCAGAAGCCGGAACGGGTGGCTCCTGATCGCCGCCGGCACGTAGTCGCCGAGCCAGCGGCCATCCGGCGCGACGAACAGGTTGCGGCCGGGGGTCAGCGACAGAATGCCGACGAGCACGAAGCGTCCGTCGGGTCGCTGGTTGAAGCCGAACGGCATCGCCAGCGCCACCTTTGCGAGCTCCGCCCCGACCAGCGGCACCAGCGCGGTCGCGGCGGCGTAGGAGAACCCGGTTATCGAGCGCCAACTCCAATCGGCATGCCGCTCGCGGCCGACCGGCGTGAACCGCGCCGTGGGGGGGGTGGGAGCTGAGGAAGCCTGGGTCATCGGACGTCCCGGCAAGAGAAACGGCGGGGAACCGGAGTCCCCCGCCGCGGAAGTTTAGCCGTCACAGCGAGCGGGGTGTAGCCCGCTCGCCGCCGTTGCCGGTTACACGAAGTTGTGTGCGACCAGAGCGTCCGACGCCAGTCCGCTGAGCACGCCGATGAGCTGCACACCGTCAACGGTCGTGGACGTTGCCTCATGGGCCTCATAGATCGCGATGCCCTGCGGCGACGACAGGAGGAAGGTGTACTCGCCCGCCGAAAGCGTTGCCGTGGCGCCTATGGCATGGGCAACCAAGGCTTCGACGGCGGCCAGCCCAGCATTCGCACTCGAGAGCGAACCGACGAGGGCGGAGATTTCGATGATCGAATTCGCCCCCACCGCCACGGTGTTGGTCGGCGTCACGATTGCTTCGCCCCAGGTCTGAGCGTTGCCGTCAAGCACCAGGTGAAGCGTATCCACGGGAACCAGCGTGCCAGGCGTGAAGCCCGTGATTGTGGCGTAGTGCGAGAGGTCATTGGTGGCAGTCGTCACGCCCGGCGTGCCGTTGTTGATGTTGACCAACTGGTTGGTCAGAGCACTACCGACGTTGAGCGTGGTGTTGTTATCCCAGCCCTGGGTGGCACCACCGCCAACCGACAGGTCAACAGTCGTGCCGCTGGCCAGGAGGTTTACCTGACCGACCGGGATATACTCGTTGGCACCCAGCACGACGTGACTGCCGTTGTCGGTGATGTTGATGGTCTCGAAGGCCAAGCTGGGACTGCCGGTCCACGTCATGGCACCGCCCGTGGCAGCGGCGTCGAAGTAGTGCTCCTGCCCGGAGGTCATGGTGACAGTCTCGAAGTTAGCATTGAAGTGCAGGATCACGTGGCCGCCGCCGCTGACGGAGATGTGGCCACCGGAGAGATCGGCACCATCACTCACGTCGACCTGGTTGGCCCCGCTGTGGAGAGCAATCGTTCCAGTGATGGCAAACGCGCCAACATTGATGTTATCGGCACCCGTGTCGCCCGTCACATTCTGGTTTGCGGCACCCAGCGTGTAGGAGTTGGGTCCACCGCCCGCCAGATCCCAGTTCACGATATTGGCATCGAGCGTGAAGTTGGACGCGCCATCGGTATCGGAGAACACCACGGTATCGTTGGCGGTGCTGCCGATGTTGATCCCACCAACCGCCAGCTCGAACAACGCGTACTCGGCGTTGCTCATCGTCACCGTGGCCGCGCCCGAACCGGAGATGTCCAGCTCGGTCGTGCCGCCGGTGTCGACGATGGTCGTGCCGGAGAGGAACGGACCCAGGTTGGCACCATTGCTGACGCTGATGTGGTTGACCCCAGCGCCGAGGTCGATGGCGGTCGACCCAATCAGGAACGCGCCGAGAGACAAGCCGCCCACCACGACCGTGTCATTGGCGGCTCCGCCGTTCACGTTACCGATGAAGGTGTTGGCACCCGGAACCAGCACGCCCGCGATATGCTCGTTGTTCACGAGCGTGATCGTGTTGGTCTGGAGAGCACTGCCGCCGAGGTTGTAGGTGGCCGACCCGCCGTAGAGGTTCGGCGTAGCTGTCACCATCTCGTTGCCGGTGAAGTTCACCGTGGCCGCGCCATTGCCCGAAGTGACGAAGTTGAAGCCGTTCCACTCCGACCCGGTCAAGGTGATGTGGGCGCTGTTAGCGATATTCAGGGTATCGATCCCCGACAGCACCGCCGTGCTGATGTTGTCGTTGTTGATCAGATCCAACGTGGTGTAGCCACCGCCCTGGATGATCGTGTTGATCGTGCCGCCAACGCTCGAGACCACGTTGTTTTCGGCGCTGCTGAGCGACGAGAACTTGATCGTGGCGGCGGGAGTGCCGTCAGCAACAGCGCCCGGAGCCAGATTGACGGTGTTGCCGGCGGTGTTGGCGAAGATGAGACTGTCGCCATTAACCGCGTCTTGAGCCATGTGGGCGGTATTGATCACGGTCGGCCCGGCGCCGATGGCGACGTTGACGTGCTCGAACGCCACGCCGGAGGCGAAGCTGACGGTGTTACCAGCGGTATCGACCAGGTTCAGCGTCTGGACGTTCTGGACCTCACCAGTCGCCCCCCCATAGGTCGAGGGGCTGAGCGTGATGGTCAGCGGACCCACCGGATCGATGGTGATCTGGTTCGCCCCGCTGCCGCCGTCGATGATCAGGCCAGCAAACAGCTCGGCACTGTGGACGAAGAAGCTATCGCCGTTGTTGCTGCCGACGATCGTTCCCGGCCCCGTCGGGGCGCCGCCGGTGTAACCCGTCGTGGTCACCGACATCGGACCCGACACGGACGAGAAGTCGTAGTTCCCAACATTGACGCTGGTCGTGATCGCGCCGCCTGGGCCGTCGAAGAATGCCGTGTTGCCACCACCGGGCTGTCCGTTGATCAGGCCCAGCCCCTGGAAGAAGTTCCACTGGACAACAGTGATGTCCGCGCCGGAGATCTGCAGATCCGGCACGATGCTCGTGCCGTTGTAGAACAGGTTCGACGTCGCAGCGTAGGCGTTGAACTGAGCAGTTGTCAGGTCCGTCAAACCCGCCGGGCTGGCGAAGTTGATGGCAAACGAGATGGTATCCGAGTTGAATACCGGGGTATTGCCGATATCCAGATACATCAGGCCAGTTGTCGTGTCGTAGACCGCCTGAATTGCGTTGCCGGGAGCCACGGTGTCCAGCTGCGAGTTCAGATAGGTGTAGATGGTAGCAGTCGAAGCGCCGACCGCCGTGGTTACGGACCCCTCGAAGATGATGGCGCCATTGGTGTTGGTAGGCCCGAGAAGAACGGCGGCATTCGCGGCTTGCACCGACGCCGCCGGGACGAAGATCGCATCCGTCGCGGTGTGGTAGTTCGTGATCGAGGCGTTGTTGAGCAGATCGTTAAGGCTGTTGAAGGCGAAGACCGTGCCGGTGCTATTGTAGCCAGCCACACCGGTCATCTGATTGTGGCCACCACCGCTCACGATGAAGTTGTCGACTCCGCCCAAGGTGGAGTTGGCCGTGAGGGTGTCGTTGCCGTTGTCGGCATACAGGGTGTCGGCGCCCCAGTAGTAGCCGCCGCCCGTGATGGTCAGGGCCGTGTGGTTGGTGACGGTCTGGGCCCAGACATCCGTCGTTCCGTAGACGTCGCTCAGGTCGATCGTGTGAACCGTCGAGGCGTGATTGTTCGCCAGCCACACGGCCATGCCCGTGCCATAGCCGTTGAACTCACCGACGATGGTTTGGACGCCCTGCAAGCCGGCGCTGGCCGAGTTGAGAATGTCGACGGTGGCGAGGTTGTTGTCGGCGATAAGCTGCAGGGTGTTGGCCGTCGTCGGATACCCGAAGATGCCCTCGGGCGCCAACTGAACCGTTGTCAACGCACTCTCGAAGGACGTGTCGTAGTCCGTCACGGTGGCGGTAACGGTCAGGCTACCGGTGACGTAATGGTTCATCTGGATGCTGTCGCCGCCAGCGTCGCCGCCCGCGGCGACGTCCACATTCAGAGCGATGCCGGTGTAGCCCGCGCCAGCGTAGATGGTCGTGCTGCCCGGGATCGCACCGTTGTTGCCGCCCGTTTCGATCGTGAACACGTTATTGCCGATGGTCCCCGCATTCGCGGCGGCATTGATGTCCAGGATCAACGAATTGGCGAAACCGGCCGCCAGATCGAGCTGGTCGACGCCGGTCCAGTTCTGGAAGATGGAGTCGTTCAGGTTCACGGCACCGTCGATGATCTGCACGGTGTTGTAGCCGCCGCCCAGATTGAGAGTGTCGGCATCCGTGAGATTCACGGTCGACTGGTTGAAGATAACCGTGTCGTTCCCCGAACCCGTGTGGATGTTCACGATCCCGCCGACGCCGTTGACGTTGACCGTGTTGCCGCCGTTGCCAAGGTGGATGACGTCGTAGTCGCCAAACTGAGGCGTAACGGTGACAGTGTTGCTCCCGTTGCCGGCCGTGATGGCCCAGCTGCCGTCGAAGCCGCCGATGACATTGGTAACGGCTATGGTGTCGTTGCCGTTGCCGAGGTTGATGGTGTCCACCGGCGCGCCGCCGCCAGTTAGGGCATCGGAGACCGACAGGTCGGCCGCCAGCCCGGCCAGGTTTACGTTGGCCTGGTCGGTATGCCCATTCACGGCAGTGATGGTGGCGTAGTCAGTCGGGACAGCGAACACGTTCAGGAAGTCGCCGGCGCTGCCGAAAAGCCCCAACGTCGTGAGTCCGGGATCGTTGGAGATATTCAGAACCGTGGTGCCGTCAACCACATGGAAGTTCAACGTGCCAAGGCTGCCGGAATCGGTATTGGTCACGGTGACGGTGGAACCGCCCTTGACGAAGAGCTCGAGCTCCGCACCGTTACTGGTGAACCCGGTATTGAGGCTGTAAGTCGCGGCGGCGATCGTGGAGAAGTCGAGCGTGTCGCCGGTCGTCATGAAGGACAAGTTCGGGCTCGCCCCGATCGTGTCCTGGACGGTGATCGTCTGCACGATCCCGCTCAGATTCAGCGCGGACATATTGATCGGGCTGCCGGACGTCAGGTTGCCGGTTACGAAGTTGATATTCGCCACACCGGTAGCGACGCCGCCGAGCAACTGCGGGTCCAGAAGCAGGGTCTGGTTGGCGGGGTTGGCGGTCGAGGTGACGGAGTCCGCATTCACATCGTAGCCGTTGCCAGAGTGGAATCCGGTCGACGCCGTATTCGAGAAGTCGAGCGTGTTGGTTCCGCCGGTAATCCCGACGGCCGTATGGGCGTCGCCGCTGCTGAAGACCAGCGAGTTCGTACCCTGGCTGAGGCTGACAGCCACCACACCGCCATTGACCGTGCCCGCGGTGTTGATGTTTTCGATGATGTTGCCGGTAACCGCGTTGCCAGCGCCGACGCCGATGGTGACGTTACCGCCAGTCGCAGCCGAAGCGCCGTTCGTCGTGATCGTAGCGCCGGGGCCGCCCAATCCACCCTTGAAGCCGTCGATCGTGACGTTGCCGCCATCCGTGGCGATATTGGTCGACTGACCATGGAGATTGTTGAGGAAGCCGGCAAGCGTCGTGTTGACGGTGCCCTGGATGAGGATGTTGCCAGCGGTCGACAGAAGCTGCTGTCCGAGGAAGCTGCTGGCAGCGGGGTCGCCCAGGTTGATCGTCAGGTTGCCGACGGTCTGAATGCCGCCGCCCGTAACCAGGGCGCCGCCGAACACGGCCGGCGTGAACTGCGAGTTCATGCCGCCCG
>JARLGS010000363.1 GCA_031292695.1 Mycobacterium sp.
AAAGGCGGGGTCGGCAAGACTCGTGTGACTGCCGGTGTGGGCGCTGCGTTCGCCGCTGAGCGCAAACAACCGGTCATCGCGATCGACGCCGACACCACCTACGGCGGTCTGGGCCGCTTCGTTGATCCCAAGGCACTGACCTCAATTCGCGATTTT
The DNA here is from genome assembly GCA_031292695.1 of Mycobacterium sp. Classification (GTDB taxonomy): domain Bacteria; phylum Actinomycetota; class Actinomycetes; order Mycobacteriales; family Mycobacteriaceae; genus Mycobacterium. Next base: position 157 of record JARLGS010000363.1, read on the forward strand.
CTGGCCGCCAAAGACGTGGTTGTCGACTATCCCAAGGCGCGTCATTTCACCGGACAAAATAAGCAAGGCCTAGAGGTGTTGGCGGGCAACCAAAATGTGGCCAACCCGATGCAGCTTGACGCGGCGACGTTTTTTGACACCATCAGCCTGGCGCGCCGCTTTTACCAACTGTCGCTTGTGGATTGCGGCGCCGAGGTGGAAACCGAGTTCTTCAAAGCGGTGCTGTCGGTCTCGGATGCGTTAATGATCATCGGCTCGTGCACTGCTGAGGGCGCCCTGGCGATCGAGACGACGGTCGACTGGCTGGCCGCCCGCAACGGCCACGAGCTGCTCAAGCGGTCGGTGATCGTGCTCAACGACACCCATGACTGCGCGAATAAGGCGTTCATCGCGCATATCACCGAGACCGTGGGGCCTCGGGTGCGCTCGGTCATGACGATTCCGTGGGACCCGCATCTGCGGGATGCGGACACGCTGGACTTTCTGGCGTTGCGTAAAGGCACCCGGTTGGCGTTTTTGGAGCTGGCCGCCGAGCTGGCCGAAGGGTTCCCCACCGCGGGGGCGCTCAGCGCGTGACTATCGAACGGCAGCGCGATAACCCCGTGACCGCCTCGGCCGGACCGGCCCTGCCCGACCGGGTGCTGGTGGCGGTCATCGCCGGGGTCACCAAGATCGGGGTGGTGTTGGATGCCACCGCCCCGGTGTCGGTGCAGTTGGCGGCGTTGGTGGATTTAGTCAATACCCGGCTTGGTGAGCTGGGGCAGCCGGCGTTGACGGCTGGCCCGCGGGGCCGTTGGACCTTGTGCTGGGTGGATGGCAGCGCGCTCAAGCCGGGGCTGTCCCTGGCCGCCCAGGGGGTCAGCGACGGCACCCGGCTGTGGCTGCGGTTCGCCGCGGACACCGAGGCCCGTATCAACGTCGTCGAGCATGTCACCTCGGCGGTGGCCGCCGAGCTCAGTAAGCGGTGGCCGGCCGTGACCCCGGTGTGGGCGGCCCGGGTCGGCGCGGGGATGGTGATCGCCGGTGTGCTGGCCGCGACCGCGCTGCTGGGGCGTTGGCGTTATGGGCACCTGGGCTGGGCACCGGCCGCCTACTGCGGGGGGCTGGCGGCGCTGCTACTCGCGGCGGCGGTGATCATCTTGGCGCGCCAGCACAGC
>JARLGS010000364.1 GCA_031292695.1 Mycobacterium sp.
CGGGAATTGCCGACCACCGCGCGTTCGCGGGCGGTCAGGGCGGACTTGATGGTCCACCGCAGCGGTGCCTGCCACCAGCGCGGATGCCGGTCGACGAGGAACGTATAGGTACTGCGGTGATGTGCGGCCAGATTGCTGGCCGGGTCGCGGCCGGTGGAATGGCCTTTGTCGTGCAGGATTTCAGCGGCCGGGACGTAGACGTTCTGCCACCCCGCGCGCGCCAGCCGATCCCCCAGATCGACGTCCTCCATATACATGAACTAGTTCTCGTCGAAGCCACCGACCTGCCGGAAAGCCGTGCTGCGCAACAACAGACACGAACCCGACAACCACCCCACCGCGCGTTCGCTGGGCGCCACCCGGTCCTGGCGGTAGGCCGCCGTCCACGGGTTGGCCTTCCAGAACGGGCCGACGACCGCGTGCATGCCGCCCCGGACCAGGCTGGGCTGGTGCCGGGCCGACGGATACACCGAGCCATCGGGATCGCGGATCAGCGGCCCCACCGAACCGGCTTCGGGCCACCGTGACGCACCTTTGAGCATCTCGTCGATGCTGTGGGGCCCCCACTGCACGTCCGGGTTGGCCACCACGACGAACTCCGGGTCGACGACGCTGTCGGGCGTATCGAGGTACGCCGCCACCGCGCGGTTGACCGCGGTGCCGTAGCCGAGGTTCCCGCCAGTGCGGAACAGCCGGACGTCCGGGTACCGCTCCAGCGCTTCCTCGGGTGCACCGTCGGTCGATCCGTTGTCGGCCATCACCACCAACAGGCGGCGGTCCGTCGCATGCGCCAGTGTGGCCAGGAAGCGGTCCAGATGCGGACCCGGAGAGTAGGTCACCGTCACCACGAGCAGTGGGCGGTCCGGTTCCTGCCCGGAAAGCTGCTCGGTCACGGCGTAGAGGTTAGCGGGCCGCCCGGTGTGACGGCGGCCGCAGTGACATTCCCAACGTTGCTGATGGGTCCCGAGTTACCGGTGTTGCCGGCCAGTGCCGCGGCCAGGGCATCCCGCCAGGGCCGCAGCGGCGCCAGCCCGGCCGCCGTC
>JARLGS010000365.1 GCA_031292695.1 Mycobacterium sp.
CTTGGCGATGGCCTGCTCGGGGGTGACCTCGATGCCGAGGCCGCGCTGTTCGTGGCGCCAGCGTTCGACCCGCATGTCGACGTTGCCGCCGAGCTGGATGTCAGTGCCGCGGCCGGCCATGTTGGTGGCGATGGTCACTGCGCCGGGGACGCCGGCGTCGGCGACGATGGAGGCCTCCTGCTCGTGGTAGCGGGCGTTCAGCACCTGGTGCGGGATGCCGGTCTTGGTCTTGCCGTCCTTGTCGTACTTGTGCTTGCTGAGCAGGGTCGAGAGCGCCTCTGACTTCTCGATCGAGACGGTGCCGACCAGGATTGGCTGGCCGCGAAGATAGCAGTCCTCGATCTGGGCCAGGATTGCGTCATTCTTCTCCCGCTCGGTGCGGTAGACCTCATCGTCGATGTCGATGCGCACCACCGGCCGGTTGGTGGGAATCTCGATCACGTCCATCTTATAGATGTCGCCGAACTCCTGCGCCTCGGTGGCGGCGGTGCCGGTCATGCCGGATAGCTTCGTATACAGACGGAAGTAGTTCTGGATGGTGACCGAGGCCAGGGTCTGGTTCTCGGGCTGGATCTCCACCTTCTCCTTGGCCTCGATGGCCTGGTGCAGGCCTTCCGACAGCCGCCGGCCAGTCATCATCCGGCCGGTGAATTCATCGATCAGGATCACCTCGCCAACCTTGACGATATAGTCCTTGTCGAGGGTGTATAGCTTGTTGGCCCGCATCGCCTGGTTGACGTGATGGACCACCGAGATGTTGGCCGGGTCGTAGAGGCCGGCCGAGTCGGGCGCCAGGTGCCCGGCCTGCAGCAGCATCTCCTCGATCAGCTCCGAGCCATGCTCGGTCAGCAGCACCTGGCGCTGTTTCTCATCCAGGTCGAACGCGGTCTCGTCCTTGATCAGTTCACGGACGACGGCGTCCATGGTCAGGTAGAACTCAGACCGGTCCTCGGTGGGGCCGGAGATGATGAGCGGCGTGCGCGCCTCGTCGATCAGGATCGAGTCCACCTCGTCCACGATCGCGAAGTGGTGGCCGCGCTGCACCATCTCGCCGACCGAATAGACCAGGTTGTCGCGCAGATAGTCGAACCCGAATTCGTTGTTGGTGCCGTAGGTGATGTCGCTGCGATAGGCGCGCTGGCGATCGCTCTGGCTGAGGC
>JARLGS010000366.1 GCA_031292695.1 Mycobacterium sp.
GCCAACGCGTGGCGGGCGCGGCGGTCAAGGTCCGCGGCTCTGCCAGGGTCGGGCCGAAAAGCACAAGCACGCATCGTGCTCTGTTCGAAAGCCCAGCGAAGTTTGTCAACCCCGCGAACCGCGAGACCCTGGGCGATCGTCGGAACGGTTGTCAGGTCGAGGGCGCCGAAGCCGATCCGTGGTCGGCCCGTGACGGGGCGACCGTTCGAATTGTCCCGCGCCGATGCGGGCTTCCAGGCATGAGTAGTACGCTGGCAATCAGCGTAACGACAGACGGCGCGTCACGTCCTGACAAGCCGTCGCGCTCTCTGTCGACATGGGCAAAAACCGCCTGGATATCTTGCAATATGATGATAATCGCACAGTAACCACGCCTTGGGGCGGTGCGTGATCGCCACGGTCGGGTTACGATTATCGGCCTGACTGTGTGCGGCAGTCCGGAAGCGGCATCTGGCGGCCACCACGCATTCGCGGATTGACGAATGGTGACTATCAACCGGGGCCAGCAAAAAAGGAACGGAGTTCGGGAATGTCGGAAGCTCCACGCCGCGTGCGCCTGATCGACGTTCCCCTGGTTGGATTTCGCCGTTCGCGATGGTCCACCCAAGTCGAGCGGACAGGCACCGCCAAGGTCGGCACCACCACCACCACCACCGCGGCGATCGCGATCGACAAGCAGGTGTCGGTCGATGGCAGCACCTGGGTGGATGTCGGCAGCGGCGTGCTCAACGACCCGAGTGCTCTGGTCGGTGGCACGGTCTACTACCGGGCGATCGTCACCAACACCGGGGCGGTGACCGAGACAGGGATCACGGTCACCGACGTCAACGGCCCCGCCTTCACCTTCCCCACCACCACCCTGGCGGCGGGCGCGTCGGTGACGTCCAGCGTCAGCACGGTGACGGCCGTCTCCGGCCACCTGCTCGACACCGCCACGGTAACCGGCACCGCCAGCCTCGGCTCCACCACCCAGACGCAGACCGCCGTCGACACCGCCGACTACACCGGCGTGACCGCGGCGATCGCGATCGACAAGCAGGTGTCGGTCGACGGCAGTACCTGGGTGGATGTCGGCAGCGGCGTGCTCAACGACCCGAGCGCTCTGGTTGGAGGCACAGTCTACTACCGGGCGATCGTGACCAACACCGGGCAGGCGACCGAGACCGGGATCACGGTCACCGACGTCAACGGCCCCGGCTTCACCTTAACCGCCGCCGCCCTGGCGGCGGGCGCGTCGGAGACGTCCAGCATCAGCACGACGACGGCCGTCTCCGGCCACGTGCTCGACACCGCCACGGTGACCGGCACCGCCAGCCTCGGCTCCACCACCCAGACGCAGACCGCCGTCGACACCGCCGACTACAGCGGCGTGACCGGTCCGCCGACGATCGCGGC
>JARLGS010000034.1 GCA_031292695.1 Mycobacterium sp.
ATGCCGATGAGCGTGGACGACAGGACCCCCCCCGGGGGCTCGTCCATGAAGGGCATGAACTTGTCGGGGAAGCCCGGCATCGTGCAGCCGATGCAAATGCCGCCGACATTGGGGCAGCCGCCGATGCCTGCCATCCAACCGCGCTTGGTGACGTTGCAGTTGACCACCGGGCCCCAGCAGCCGAGCCGCACGAGGCACTTGGGCGAGCCATATTCGTGAGCGAAGTCGGCCTGCTCGTAGTAGCTGCCCCGGTCGCACCCTTCGTGGACTGTCTTGCCGAACAGCCAGGTGGGCCGCAGCTCCTGGTCGAGCGGAATCATGGGGGCGAGGCCGGCGACCTGGTAGAGCAGGTAGAGCAGGGTTTCGGTCATGTTGTCCGGCTGCACCGGGCAGCCGGGCACGTTGACGATCGGGATGCCGGCGGCCGACCGCCAGTTCCAGCCCAGGTAGTCGGCCAAGCCCATGGCGCCGGTCGGGTTACCGGCCATCGCGTGAATGCCGCCATAGGTCGCGCAGGTGCCGGCGGCCACGACGGCCACCGCCTTGGGTGCCAGGCGGTCGATCCACTCACACGTGGTGATCGGCTGACCGGTCTTCTTGTCGGTCCCCAGGGCCGCCCAGTACCCCTCGCTCTTGATCGTCTCGTTGGGGATCGACCCTTCGATGACCAGGACGAACGGAGCACCCAGCCGGCCTTCGTCGGCGAGGTGCCAGTAGTTCATGAACTCATCGCCGACCTCGTAGGCCAGTACGGGGTTGTGCAGGTGGACCTTGGGCAGGCCCGGAATGGCCCCCAGAATGATGTCCTCGATGCTGGGCTGCGTGGCGGCGGTGACCGACACCGAGTCGCCGTCGCAGCTCAAGCCGGCGGTGATCCAGAGGACGTGAACCTCCTTGACTGCCGGTTCCCGCTGGGTCTTGCGTCCGTAAGGGACGCCGTTCGTGCTTGCGACCATCTGCGGTTCCTTTCTGGGGGGGCAAGTAAGTGGTCTTTACGGGGCGGTTTGGGCCTCCGGCCGGGCGTGCCCGTACTTGAGAAATGCCACGAAGACGACGCCGCCCACGATGTTGCCGGCCGTGACCCAGACCAGGAAACGGCCGATGTCCCTCGGCCCGATCCCTTGCCCCGAGAAGGCGCCGGCCAGGACCTCGACGGTCCCGACGATCGCGTGGTGCAAGTTGGCAAAGCCGATCACGGTCGTGACCAGCCAGACCAGGACGATTTGGCTGATCGTGTCGCGCGAGGCGGCCACCAGCCACGAGAGCAGGCCCATCAGCCAGCCGGCCAGCAGGCCGCTGAGGAACATCGCCCAGGCCGAGTGGTCCGTCATGCGGTGGGCAATCGTGCCGAAGACTTTGGGGTTGATCACGCCGAGCTCCGGGCCGATCAGCGTGGCAAGCGCCGCGAACACGGCGGCCCCGAGCGTGTTGGCGGCGAAAACAATCACCCAGAGCCGCAGTAGCGCGCGGATCGAGGCCCGCCCTCCCAGGACGGGCAGGACCGCGAGCGTGGTCTGCTCCGTGAACAGTTCCGACCGGCCGAGCACGACGAAGATGAACCCGACCGCATACATGTTGGCGAGCAGCAACGACACCACGGCGGGCGGCATCGTCCCCTCGACGCGAGTCAGCACGACGGCCATCAGGAACAGGCTGAAGCCCACGTCGAGCCCGGCCGACAGCCCCGAGACGAACAGGCCGGCCAAGGGCCGCTCGATGGCGTCGAGCCCTTCCTCGATCTCGTGCAAGAGAATCAGCCGCGACGCCTTCTTGGGCGCTTGCTCCTCAGCGACCGGCGGTTGCAAGTCGGAGGGGCCGGCCAGTCGATCGGGCGCCGCGGTGGCCATTAACAGATCCTCGGCAATTGTTCCCCGGCAAGCAGTGTGACGACGCGTTCCCCACCCACCCGCGACCGCTGGAGCACCATGCCCGGATGATCGCCGACTACCCTGCCGATCAGCGCGGCGTGCTTTCCGAGCGGGTGCGCCCGCATTGCCTCCAGCGCGTGCTCGGCGTCCCCAGGCGGCACGACGGCGATCAGCTTCCCCTCGTTGGCTACATAGAGCGGGTCGAAGCCGAGCATCTCGCAGGCGCCTCGCACCTCGGGGCGCACGAGGACCATGACCATCAGGCCTGACATCAGAGCCAGAAAGCTCGAGCGGATCCGGGAGAGGAAGTCTCCGCGGGTGCTCGAGCTGTGCTCGGGCTGTGGCGGAATGTCCCTGGG
>JARLGS010000367.1 GCA_031292695.1 Mycobacterium sp.
GATCAAACGACGCTGACATTCGCGATCACAACCAGCTCGGCAATGGCGGGTGCGTACACAGGTCGCCGGAAGTGGCGCGCTCAATGGCGACAGACGGTCACGCGCTCCTCCCAGCGTGACGCGCCAAACGTAGAGCAAGGTCTGGCGGGACCACATGTGCTGAGCTGGACTTTTGCAACGAAGATTAACAGGCCCCCGCGACACGCCCGAATTTTGTCAAAGTAGCCAGGCGTGTCTTGTGAATCTGTCTTGCATCTCGACATCCGTGTAGGGTCTCAGCGCGCGTGGTGGAATCTCGCGAGTGGTGGCGGATTCGCCAAGTTCGTGAGACACGCGCAATGCCGCCGAGTGGGCGGCACGACTTTGCCTAACACCCGATCGCAACCACTGCCGCTGTGCTCCTTTACGGGGAGCCGTGAACCAACGTCACTCGCCGCCTACGCCGCGTTGCCGTCGACAGTTCCCGGCCAGCACCAGGCGGCGGCCAGAACTCCGGCCTTGCGGCGTGCCGTGTTGTGTTGAGCGGCCTTGTCGGTGGCCATCATGACCCCGACGGGTTGTGCCAGTCGCGGATTGCTTCCGCGAACTGTTCGGGGGCGTCGGAGGGGACGAAATGGCCGGCCCCTTTGATGATCACGGTCCGGTGGTCGGTGAAAGTCTGCTGCCACCGTCGTAGTTCCTTGTTGCCGAATGCAAAGTCGGCGTCGCCCCAGATGATTAGCGTCGGCAGTGCCGCGATGTCGACCAATCCCTGTTCGACCTCGGCGAGAAATACACGGCTGGCGGTGATTTCGCGGGGAAAGACCGCTGAGGCCTCCCGCCGTGCGGGGCTGTCGAGGGCTTGTTGGTAGTGGGCCATCTCCTTGTTGGTGGGCTTGGTCAGCCGGTGTCCGACGGGAATCATGACATTGACGAACACGTTCAGCTGACGGATCAGGAGCCGTCCGATCGGGCTGCCCATCACGTGCGACATCACCTGCACCAGCGGGTCAGCGACGGGCCACGCCCACGTGTTGGTCAGCACCAGCCGGTCGAAGGCCTGGCGGTGCTGTTGCACCGTCGCCAACCCGATCGGGCCGCCCCAGTCGTGCGCCACCAGCGTGACCTCGGTCAGCGCAAGTGATTCCACGAAGGCGCCTATCACCTGGGTGTGGTCGGTGGGCAGATACCGGTACCGCGGAGCTGCCGTCGACAACCCGAAGCCGGGGTAATCCACGGCGATGCAACGAAAATCCTGGCGCAGCGATGTGATGACGTCGCGGTAGTCGAACGACCAGGTCGGGTTGCCGTGTAGGAACAGCAGTGTCGGCCCGGAGCCTTCGTCGATGTAGTGCACCCGGTGCCCGTCGATGGTGAGGAACCGGCATTCGAATGGGAACAACTCGTCGTCGACCCAGGCGGGTCGTTCGGTGACAACCATACCTACCCCTCACGTTGTTGTCATTGGTATACTCAAGCTAGCTTTAAAAAGTCAAGGAGTTGTGGTGGTTCGAAGTTACCGCGAATACTGTGGGCTTGCCCGCGCGCTCGATGTGGTCGGCGAGCGTTGGAATCTGCTGATCGTCCGTCAGTTGCTCATTGCGCCTGCCCGCTATCAGGAGCTGCGCGCGGGACTCCCGGGCGTTGCCACCAATCTGCTGGCCGACCGGCTCCGCGACTTGGAATCTGCCGGCGTGATCGAACGGCGGCTGACCGACGACAGCAGTGCGATCGTCTACACACTCACTGCCTGGGGTGCCCAACTACGTGAACCGATTGAGGGCCTGATTCGCTGGTCCACACCGTTGATGATCCGGGGCCCCGAGGACGATAGTTTCCGCGCTGAGGGGCTCCTGGTTGCTCTGCCTGCCCTGTTTCGTGTGCGGGTGCCACCGCGCCGATCGGTGACAGTGGGCGTGGCCGTGGATGACGAGCTGCTCCAGATTCGTTCTACTCGAACAGGTTTCGAGGTGACTGCGCCCGACGGTCGCGCGTTTGATGCCGTGGTCAGCGGCGAAGGCCAGATCATTCTCGGGCTGGCTGCCGGCGCGATCACCCTGGACCACGTCGTCGGGATGGTCCACATCGAGGGCGATCAAACTGCTGCACGGGCCGTCTTCGACGCTCCGCGCAGCCCGAACGTTGCGACGCCGCCCTGGCTCACGCGTGGGCCCGCCGAGGGTGCGAAGCTTCCGGATTGATTGGCACACAAGGCCTGTCAGCGCTCGATCGCGATGTCGTCGAAGTCGATCGCCAGTAGGGTCGGCCGGGGTGAAACGCGCCCGCCGAGGCCTCGTGGGAGCACCCGCCGCCGGGTTGGGAACACCAGTCCATCGAACGGGCGATGCTGGTCGCAGTACAGGGCCGCCTGAGCCCAGCGGCCCACCGGTCCGGCGACGAAGTCGTGGCGACCGATCAGACCGTCGTCGGCGACGTAGAACGTCTGCTGCCGGCAGTGGGTGTCAATCTCTGCGGGAAACGTGGCATGCAGTCTGCGCCAGCGTATTCCGGAGTTCGTCCAGGGTTCACCTTCGGTGACGGCTACGCCATCGAAGGTGAGCAGCAGTGGCGCAGTCAGGTAGTTCCAGAATGCATAGCCAGCGAAGTAGGCGAGATCAAGCGGATCCCAACGTACGTTGCGCCGCACGCCGCTGAGGCCGAAGAACTCCGACCGCGCATTGGATCGAGCGTCCAGTAGCCGCCCGTCGTAGGTGTCGATCCGCACGTCGCCCCGGTCGAAGACCGCGCGCTGGCCGATGTGCGGGAAGTCGTGGAGGACGGTGCGCCGTTCAGCGATGTGAACGTCGACGGCGAAGTTCGCCAGCCTATTTCCGGGAAAGCGCGCTGGCAGGAGGCCGCCTGTCCGACCCCGTGCCGTGATCACCGAAACGGATCGCCAACGCTGCGCGCCTCCGTGTGCGGCGAGCACGCCATCGAGCAATGCGTTCATAGGACCCGCCCGCCGAGTGCGTGGAACTTCTATTGTGAACTTTATTAAAGCAAGTTAGCGTGATTATCGCCAGCCCGCAGAGTGTGGACACCGTCCGTGTAGTACCCGACGAGAAACGAGCGATTCACCATGAGTGGTTCAGCGGCGGTCAATGTCTCCCGCAACTATTTTCAGGCCTGGTCGGGCGGCGACTTCGAGCACGCTATGACGTTCATCGACCCAAACATCTTGTGCCACACGCCGGCAGGTCCCATCCAGGGCGCAGAAGCCTTCCACGGTTTCATGGGCCCATTCGCCGGCATGGTCACGGACACCAGTCTCCTAGCGTCCTTCGGCGATACCGACACAGCCGTCCTGATGTACGACACTGTGACACCGCTCGTCGAGCATGCGCCCGGCGCGGAATGGCACCGCGTGGCGAACGGCCGCGTCGTCGAAATGCGCATCATTTTCGATCGCCTGCCGTTCGACTTGGCCCTACGCACCGTGGAACAGGCATAGTCCGAACAGTGAGGCGCGACCGCCAGATGCGCGGCTTTTTAGAACTTACCGCGCGGTAAGATGCGCTGCATGACTCAGCGCAGCATGCCGACCCTTGACGGCGCGACACATGAATATGTGCAGGCCGGCGATGTGCGGATCCACGTCGCCGTGGCCGGGCCGGAGGGCGGCCGACCGGTCGTGCTGCTGCACGGCTGGCCGGAGAACTGGTGGATGTGGCGCAGGGTCATCCCGGCGCTGGCCGACTCGGGGCACCGGGTGTACGCCATGGACCTGCGCGGCGCCGGCTGGAGCGAGGTCACCCCGAAGGGCTACGAGAAAGAGCAGTTCGCCTCCGATGTGCTGGCGGCGGCGACCGCGCTGGGGCTCGACTCCTTCGACCTGGTTGGACATGACTGGGGCGGCTGGACCGCGCAACTGGTGGCGCTGAAGGCGCCGTCGCGGATCAGGCGGCTGGCCATCCTCAACATTCCGCCGGTGTGGCAGGAGCCGGGCCGGGTGGCCCGACATGCCCACAAGCTGGCGTACCAACTCGTCGTGGGAGCTCCCGTCGCCGGACCTCTCTCGCATCTGTCGCCGACGCTGTGGTGGTTCATCCGCCGCAGTGGGATGCCCAAGGAGTCGGTGGACTTCTTCCGCAGCTGCTTCCGTGACCGGGACCGTCGAGTGGCGGGTTCCAAGATCTACCGGGCCATGGTCGGCAAGGAGTTCGCCAACCTGGCGCGCGGTCCCTACGACGATCAGAAGCTCACAATGCCGGTGCGTGTGCTGTTCGGTCTCGACGATGTGGCGGTGCACCCGTCGCTGCTGGATGGCTTCACGGACCATGCCGACGATCTGAACATCATCGAGGTGCCCAACTGCGGACACTTCATCGTCGAC
>JARLGS010000368.1 GCA_031292695.1 Mycobacterium sp.
CCGGACGTGCTCCTGCTCGTCGAGCAGATCCACCGACGACAACCGCCGCGCGGGGTCAGCGGTCATCGTCACCAACACCCGCTCCAACCGCCCAACCAACGCCTCGATGCTGTCCGCATCAAACACATCGGTGGCGAACGCGACGCGAAGGCCCAGTTCGCGGCCCGGCACGGCGACCACCGTCAGCGGGTAGTGGGTGGATTGGCGACCGCTGATATCGGTGATGGTCAGCTCCTGCGCGCCCAACAACGCGCCGCTGTCGATCGGGTAATTCTCGTAGTCGAACAGGGTGTCGAACAGCTGTTCGTGACCGGTGATGCGGTGGATGTCGCTGAGCGCCAGATGCTGGTGCTCGAGTGTGTCGTTGTGGGCGCGTTGCAGCTGGTCCAGCAGGTCTGCGGTGGTGGTGGTCGCGGTGCTGCGCGCCCGCACCGGCACCGTGTTGATGAACAGGCCCACCATCGATTCCGCGCCGGCCAGCTCGGCTGGCCTACCCGAGACCGCGGTGCCGAAGGCGACATCGTGCTGGCCGGTCAGCCACATCAGCAGCTGGGCGAAGGCGCCCTGCAGCACGATGTTGACGGTGGTGTGGTGCGAGCGGGCCAGCTCGCTCAGGGCCTGCGTGGTCTCGGCGGGCACCCGAAACGATTCCACGCCTCGGGCGCCCAGCCCCAACCTTTGCGGCGGACCGACCAATGTCGGGGCGTCAAAGCCGGCCAACACCTCGCGCCACGCTGCGTGAGCGGCCTGGCGATCCCGACCGGCCAGCCAGGTAAGAAAGCTGCGGTACGACCCGGCCGCGGGCAGCCGCTGCCCGTCATAGCTGGCGAACATTTCCTGCAGCAGGATCGGCAGCGACCAGCCGTCTACCACGATGTGGTGATTGGTGAGCACAAACCGGTGCCGGTGCTCTGCGGTGCGGATCAAAGCCACCCGAAAGGCTGGCTGGTCGGCGAGGTCGCAGACCGCGGCGCGTTCTGCGGCACACATCCGCTGGATCTGCTCATCGACATCGACGTCGTCGCCGCCGCCAGCGCCGAGGTCGACATAGCGCCACCCCGCCACGGGATCCTCGGGGATGATCTGCACCGGCTCGTCGAACCGGCCGCAGAATCGGGCCGCCAGGTTCGGATGCCGGTTAATCACCGTGTGCACCGCATCGCGCAGCCGGTAGGGGTCAAGCGCACCGGCCACGGTGAAATCCAGCTGCACCGCATACAGATCGCCGTCGTTACCGTGCGCGGTGCTGGCGTGAAAGAGCAGCCCCTGCTGCAGGGGGGTCAGCGGCAAAACGTCGGCGATCTCATATAGCTGGTGCAGCTCATCAATCTGCTGCTGGCTCAGGCGGGCGGGCGCGATATCGGAAGGCGTCAACCCGCCCCCACCGCGGCGCACATGCGCGCAGATACCGGCCAGGGCGTCAAACCACAACCGGCTCAGCCGACTGACCGCCGCGCGATCCAATGCCGAGGGCGCCCACATCCAGGCGGCCTGCAGGTGCGGGCCGGTGTCGGTGTCCACGGTGACCGCGTTGAGCTCCACGGTGTGCATCAGCGGCATGGGCACCGCCACGGCCCCGCCGGTGACCGACAGACCTTCCTGGCAGAGCCGCCAACCATCACCGCGGGTCGCCGGGGCGCCCAGCCGCCCCAGGTAGTTAAACCCGATCTGCGAGTCGGACCCGGCCAGCTCAACCTCGGGGTTCAAATACCGCAACACCCCGTAGCTCAGCGGATCCGGGAGGGCGCGCAGCTGCTCTTTGGCGTTCTTGAGCACCGCCCCCAGCCCCGCCTCGCCGGCAACCACCTGCGCCCAGCCCAGCCCACCGACCGCCACGGCCACCGGGTATTTGGTGGTAAACCAGCCCACCGTGTGTGACAGATCAATATCGGGGGCCAGGTCTTCGTGGCGGCCGTGGCCCTCGACGTCGATGCCGATCGGCGCGCCGGGTTTGCCCAAAAACCCTAAAAACTCAGCCCACGCCAAGGCGAACCCGATCAACAGGATGTCGCCCACCCCGGCATGAAACGCCGCCGGGACCTCACCGAGCAGCATGCGGGTGGTCTCGACATCCAGCGACACCGACAGGTGCCCGGCGCTGGCATAGGTATCCACCGCAGGCTGCACCGCCGGCAGCGCGGCCGGGGCCGCCGCCACCTCCTTCCAGGCGCCCGCCTGATCCACCACCGCCGCGGCGCGCGCATACTCACCCAGCAGTGACGCCCACCGGGCAAACGACGTCCCCGCCGCCGGCAACACCACCGGCTGCCCGCCGCGATGCTGGGCCCAGGCGATGTTGAGGTCCTCCAGCAAAATCCGCCACGAAACCCCGTCGACGGCCAAATGGTGAATGATCAACACCAGCTGGCCGGTGCAGGCAACCCACAACGCGCTTAACATCACCCCGGCGGCCGGATTCAACCGCGACCGCGCCCCCACCAGCGCCGCCTCGGACAACACCTCCACCGGTTGCAGGCAAGCGCCGGCATCCACCGACCCCGCCTCGGGCACCGTCAACGACCAGCCCCCGGCGCCGTCGCCGTTGACACGTAGTCGCAGCATGGCGTGCCGATCCACCAAGGCCTGCAACATGACCACCACGGCGGCCTCGGTGGCCCCCGCCGGGGCCTGCACCAGCACCGTCTGGTTGAACTGCTCCACCGGGCCATCCACGCCGTGCAACCAACGCATGATCGGTGTCGCGACCACCTGCCCGAGGCCCTCATCGACCACGCCGCCCTCGCCGGCTTCCGCCCCGGCCACCCGGGCCAGCCCGGCCACGGTCTGCTCGACGAAAATATCGCGCAGCCGACACAGCAGGCCGGCAGCCCGGGCCCGCGCCACCACCTGCATCGACAAAATGCTGTCCCCGCCCAGCTCGAAGAAGGAGTCGTCGACCCCGACGCGCTCAAGCCCGAGTACCTGGGCGTAGATGCCGGCCAGGATCTCCTCGACCGGGCTGGCCGGGGCGCGGTAGCGATCGACATCCTGATACTTCGGTGCCGGCAGGGCGCGCTTGTCGAGTTTGCCGTTGACCGTCAACGGCAGCGCCGCCACCAACACCACCGCGGCCGGGATCATGTACCCGGGCAGCCGCTCGGCCAGCGCGCTACGCACCGTCGCCGGGTCTGCTGTCCCGGTGACATAACCCACCAGGCGCTTGTCGCCGGGGTGGTCCTCGCGGGCGATCACCACCGCCTGCTCCACCCCATCCAGCCCAGCCAGTGCTGCGCGCACCTCACCCAGCTCGATGCGGAACCCGCGGATCTTGACCTGCTCATCAGCGCGCCCCACATACTGCAGCTGCCCATCAGCACCCCAACACATCAAATCCCCGGTGCGATACATCCGCGCCCCGGGCCCCCCAAACGGACACGCCACAAACCGCGACCCGGTCAACCCCGCCCGGCGCCAATACCCAACCCCCACACCGCGGCCAGCCACATACAATTCACCGACCACCCCCACCGGCACCGCCCGCAACCACCCATCCAGCACAAAAAAGCCAAGATGCGCCAACGGCACCCCGATGGGGCTGGCAGTGCGGTGGGCGTCACCGTCGACGATCTCCCGCACCGAGGCATGCACCGTCGTCTCGGTGGTGCCATACATGTTGATCAGGCGCGGTAATCCCGGGTGGTGGTGCAGCCACGTCCCAAGACGCTGTGGTTCCAGCGCTTCGCCGGCGAACACCACAGCCTCAAGCTTGAGCTGATGTCTTAGCTCGGGTGAGAGCGCGTCGGTGGTTTGCAGCGCATAAAACGCCGACGGGGTCTGGCTTAAGACGGTGACGTGTTCACTGACCAGTAGGGCGTGGAAGTCGTCTGGTGAGCGGGTGACCGACTCGGGCACTACCACCAGCCGCCCGCCGCGCAGAAGGGCACCGAAGATTTCCCACACCGAGACGTCGAAGGCCAAGGAATGCCACTGCGTCCATACCCCCGCCGGGGGCAGGTGTGGATGCAGTGACTCCAGCAGTTGGGTGACGTTGTGGTGGGTGATGGCCACCCCCTTGGGAACACCGGTGGTGCCCGAGGTGTAGATGAGGTAGGCGATATCATCGGCGGTTGGCGCTGGTAGTGCCGTGCTGGGTTGGGTGTCAACAGCGGGGTCGTTGACATCGATGACCGGCAGGTCGTGTTCGGCCAGCCGGTCGGCCAGCGTGGTGGTGGTGATCGCGGCGATCGGCGCGGCATCGGCGAGCATGAATCCGATCCGGGCCGTCGGCAGCGCCGGGTCGATGGGCAGGTAGGCCGCCCCGGTTTTGAGGACCGCCACGATCGCCACGACCGCCTCAGCCGAACGGGAAAACAGCAGCGCCACACACCCGCCCGGACCCACCCCCCGAGAAACCAGCAGGTGCGCCAA
>JARLGS010000369.1 GCA_031292695.1 Mycobacterium sp.
CCGATCGAATGCGTTGGCACAGGAGAAGACCGGCGAGTTCTGGGTGGATGCGCAGCTTTACGGCGGGCACACGCGCGGGGAGTTCGAGCATGCCGAGGTATCGGTGTTCGTCGGGAAGAACCCGTGGATGTCGCAGAGCTTCCCACGGGCCCGCACCGTGCTGCAGGAGATCGCCAAGGACCCGCAACGGTCGATGATCGTGATCGATCCGGTGATCACCGACACCGCCAAACTGGCAGATTTCCACTTGCGGGCCCGACCCGGCACCGACGCCTGGTGCCTGGCCGCACTGGCCGCCGTCCTGGTGCAGGAAAACCTTTGCGACGAAGCATTTCTCACCGAGCACGTCACCGGTGTGGAGGCGGTCCGCGACGCGCTGCGCGGCGTTGACGTCGACGACTTTGCCGAGCGGTGCGGCGTGGAGGCCGATCTGCTGCGGGCCGCAGCCCGCCGGATCGGCAGCGCGGCAAGTGTTTCGGTGTTCGAGGACCTCGGTGTGCAGCAGGCACCGAACAGCACGCTGTGCTCCTATCTGAACAAGATGCTGTGGATCCTGACCGGAAGCTTCGCCAAACCCGGTGGGCAGCATCTGCATTCATCATTCGCACCGTTATTCGCCGCGGGCGGGGTCGGCCGCTCTCCAGTCACCGGCGCCCCGATCATCGGCGGCCTGCTACCGTCCAACGTGGTGCCGCAGGAAATCCTCACCGATCATCCGGACCGTTTCCGCGGCATGATCGTGGAGAGCAGCAATCCGGCCCATTCGATCGCCGACTCGGCCGCGGTGCGTGAGGCCCTGGGTGCCCTGGACCTGCTGGTGGTCGTCGACGTGGCAATGACCGAGACCGCCCGGCTGGCGCACTACGTGCTGCCGGCGGCCAGCCAGTTCGAGAAACCCGAGGCCACCTTCTTCAATCTCGAGTTCCCGCACAACACTTTTCACCTGCGCCACCCACTGTTGGCGCCGTTGCCCGGGACGTTGCCGGAACCGGAGATCTGGACGCGACTGGTGCGCGCGCTCGGGGTGGTCGACGAGGCCGAACTCGACCCGCTGCGCCGGGCAGCCCGCGACGGGCTCGATGCGTATGCGGGAGCATTTCTGGCCGCGGTCGGCGCCAACCCCGGGCTGGGCCGGGTACTGCCGTACGTCTTGTACGAAACCCTGGGCCCGACGCTGCCCGACGGGCTGGCCGGCGCCGCCGCGTTGTGGGGGTTGGCGCAGAAAGCCGCGATGACCTATCCGGATGCCGTGCGCCGGGCCGGCCATGCCGACGGGAATGCCCTGTTCACCGCCATCCTCGAAGGCCGGTCCGGGGTGACGTTCACGGTGCACGAGTACGACGACGACTGGCAGCTGATCACCCACGGCGACCGCCGGATCGCATTCGAGATTCCGGAACTGCTCACCGAACTTGGCGCGCTCGCGGCCGGCCGGCCGCCGCTGACTACCGCCGAGTACCCGATCGTGCTGTCCGCGGGCGAGCGCCGCGCCTTCACCGCGAACGACATCATCCGCGATCCGGTATGGCGCAAACGCGACGCGGACGGTGCGCTCAGGGTCAGCGTGCAGGATGCCGCGACGCTCGGTCTGGTCGACGGTGGCCGAGCCCGCATCACCACCGCCGCGGGCAGCGCCGAGGCCTCGGTGGAAGTCACCGACGTGATGCTGCCCGGGCATGCGTCGCTGCCGAACGGATTCGGGCTGGACTTCACCGACGCGGACGGCAAGGAGCAGGTACCCGGCGTGGCCCCCAACAGCCTGACGTCGGCAGATTGGCGCGACGCCTTTGCCGGCACGCCGTGGCACAAGCATGTGCCGGCGCGTATCGAGGTGGTGGCGGTCTAACCGGCCGGAGCGGGCGGGACGTCGGGAACGGGCAGCGGCGCCGGCGCTGCTGGCTCTGGTGCCGACGGTCCCGGCGGTGGCGCCTGCGGTCCGGCGGACATGCCGCCAGGTGGCTGCGCGCCGGCATCCATCGGCCGCTGTGCCAACAGCACCAGGGCCTGCTTCGGGGTGACCTCGTGGTCCTGGACGGCGTGCCAGACGTCCCGCAGATAGGACAGCTGGTCGGGGTCCTGCGATCCGTCCGGAGTACTCGTGGTGTACGGCGGCAGATTGTCCGGACTGGACAGATGCGGCACCGGGATGGGGCTTGCCACCTCGGTCGTCGTGCTGGTGCCGGACGCGGCGTCACTGGACTTGGTGTCCGTCGCCGACGTGCCCCCGTCGGCCCATGCCGGTGCTGCGGCGACCACGGGCATCAGTAATACTGCGCAGGCCAGCCCCACGGCGCGGACCTTGGCGTCGTCACGGATCCTCATCTGAACCCCTCCCGTACAACTCCGGTAACCAATGGTGCTACAGGTGGCTGCGTTAATGCTGGGAATTCGACGTATCAAGACGTATCAATCTGGTGCGGCCGTACGGATCGCGCTTCACGATCGGCAGCCGTCGGCCAAGCCACGCGAGATCCGGAAAGTACCCACTTGGCCACGAGCTGTGGTGTAGCAATGAATTACGCGCCCGCACGTAGCGATACCGCTTGCGTCACACCCCAGCGAGGAGCCCAGCCTGACATGTCGGCACCCAACATCCCGCCCGGATTCGACTTCACCGACCCCGATATTTACGCGCAGCGCCTGCCAGTGGCCGAACTTGCCGAAATGCGCCGGGTTGCCCCGATCTGGTGGAACGAACAACCGTCGGGCATCGGCGGTTTCGATGACGGCGGCTACTGGGTGGTGAGCCGACACAAGGACGTCAAAGAGGTGTCGCGCCGCAGCGACGTGTTCTCCAGCCAGGAAAAGACTGCGCTGCCGCGATACCAGGACGGCACCGTCGCCGAGCAGATCGAGCGCGGGAAGTTCGTGCTGCTGAATATGGATGCGCCGCATCACACCCACTTGCGCAAGATCGTCTCGCGGATGTTCACGCCGCGCGCGGTCGAACTGCTCCGCGAGGAACTGAGCAATCGAGCCCAACAGATCGTGCGTGAAGCCGCGGCTGTCGGCTCCGGCGACTTCGTCGAGCAGGTGTCCTGCGAGCTGCCGTTGCAGGCCATCGCCGAGCTGATGGGTGTGCCTCAGGAGGACCGCAAGAAGCTGTTCGACTGGTCCAATCAGATGGTCGGCGACATGGACCCCGAATTCGCCGGCAACGATGCCATCAGCGCTTCGGTCGAGCTGATCATGTACGGCATGGCCATGGCCGCCGAGCGTGGCACCAGTCCCCGCGACGATCTGGTGACCAAGCTGGTACAGGCCGACGTCGAAGGCCACAAGCTGTCCGACGACGAGTTCGGCATGTTCGTGGTCCTGCTGGCGGTGGCGGGCAACGAGACCACCCGCAACTCGATCACCCAGGGCATGATGGCGTTCACCGAATTCCCGGACCAATGGGAGCTTTTCAAGCGGGAACGGCCCGCGACGGCGGCTGACGAGATCGTCCGGTGGGCCACGCCGGTCACCTCATTCCAACGCACCGCGCTTCAGGACACCGAATTGGCCGGCGTCCAGATCAAGAAGGGCCAGCGAGTCGTGATGCTCTACCGGTCGGCCAACTTCGACGAGGAAGTGTTCGACGATCCGTACACCTTCAACATCCTGCGCGACCCGAACCCGCACGTGGGCTTCGGCGGCACCGGCGCCCACTACTGCATCGGGGCGAATCTCGCCCGGATGACGATCGATCTGATCTTCAACGCCATCGCCGACCAGATGCCGAACATCCGCTCGGTCGGGACGCCGGAACGGTTGCGCTCGGGCTGGCTGAACGGCATCAAGCACTGGCAGGTCGACTACACCGGGAAGTCTGCGTAACCGGTTGCCGCCCAGTGACGTTGGCCCGGTCCGGATAGTCGAGCAGCGACCGCCAGTAGGCGTCCGGCAACTGATGTCCAGAGCGCAACACCATGGCCAGGCCGGTCGCCATGGCTACGCCCAGCAGTCCGAGCCACAACCCGGTGAGGGCGATGACCACCCACAGCACAGTGGTCAGTGCGGGCCATGGCGAGACCACCATCAGCGCGGGTGCGAAGAAGAAACCGGTACCGATGTACCAGGATGACCCGGCGCGGTCGGCTGCCATGACCGCTCGCAGCCAGATCGGTGGCGCCTGCACGCACGCCTCGGTTTCGCTCGGCTCCTTGGTCCGGTGCACACGCATGACGGTCGCCTCCTTGGGCTTCGTGGTGTGGTTCGAGCGTCGCCGGAGCCGGTAATCGGCACAATTACCTCTCAGGTAGTCGCCACAACGACGCACGGCGGCGACACTGGACGCTGTGACCACCTCCACGAGTTGCCCGTCGCTACCCCACCGTTCGCCACCGTTCGGTGCCCTGATGCGGCAGTGGCGCCAACGCCGGCGGATCAGTCAGCTCGACCTGGCGATCGAGGCCGAGGTGTCAGCGCGCCATCTCAGCTTCATCGAGACCGGTCGCTCGGCCCCGAGCCGAACCATGGTGCTCAAACTTGCCGAGGCGCTGAATATCCCTGCGCGGGAACAGAATCGGATGCTGCTCGCGGCAGGTCATGCGCCCGTGTACGCAGAACGCGCGCTCGACGATCCGGAGATGTCCGCGGTCCGCACCGGGATCGACCGCGTGCTGGCCGCCTATGAGCCGTTCCCGTGCCTGGTGGTCGACCACGGCTGGAACATCGTCGCCGCCAACAGCGGAGTTGCGCTGCTGTTGCAGGACGTCGCACCCCACTTGCTGGAATCCCGTAACGCCCTGCGCATTTCGTTGCACCCGGACGGGATGGCACCGCGGATCCGCAATCTCGCGCAGTGGCGGCACCATGTTATCGGCCGACTTCGGCGCGAGGTGGCGATCAGTGCGTCCGGAGAGCTCCAGAGCCTGCTCACCGAGATCGAGGCCTACCCCGGCGGGGACTCTGACGCGTCCGATCTCGGCAGGGTCGCGGTACCGCTGGAGATCAACGGCCCGGAGGGGCAGACGCTGACTTTCCTCAGCACGGTCACGACTTTCGGTACGGCACTGGATTTGACCGCCGCGGAACTGAGCATCGAAGCCTTCCTGCCCGCTGACGAGTCGACGGCGCAGGCGCTTCGGATAACCGGCCGACTGTGATTGTCAGCAAAGCGTCTCGGGTCAAGTGGTCGAGCTGTCCGATCCGGACGGCTTGTTGTCGGCTCCCGCTGGTTTGGTGGTGGCGGTGACTGTCTGGGTCAGCGTGGCCACGGCCGTTGTCGGGTCACCGTCGGGGTTGGCTTTTCCGTCGGTCAGGTAGGCCTGGACGGCCACCGAGGCGCCCGGCTTGAGAATCCAGTCCGCGGCGGTGGGGACCAACTTGTTGGTGGTGATCACGACCGAGTGGGTTGAACCGTCCCCGGTGAGCGCGTTTGCCGATCCGCCCCACGAATTGCCGGGCGCGGCCGGATCGAACAGCGTCACCGACGCCATCCCGACGCTGCTGCCGCTGTAGGTCAAACGCACCTTGATGGGCTTGGGCGCGCAACCCGATTCGCAAGCAGAGCCATCGCCCTCCTGCCAGACCGCGTCGACGCCGAGCGTCGCGTCTGAGGCCTTTTGCGCGACGCAATAATCCGTCGAGGTGTCGAATACCGCACCAGACTGACAATGCTTGATGCCCACCGGACCAGCCGGTCCGCACTTCTGGTAGGCAGTGGGGTCACCGGGAACCGGAACGTAGGCGGCCGTACCCCCACTGACGATGGACTCAGAGCAGGTCTGCGCCGGCGCTTGCCGGAAATCGGTGCTCGGCCGTGCCGCTGCGGGTGCAGCGACGACCAGGCACGGCACCGTCAACGCCGCAGTGATGCCCAATCCAGCTTTGGTGATAGCTGTCAACATTCCAGGCCCCTATCTATTTCCGTAATCAGCAACCGTCGCCGATAGTGTCCATCGCCTTACTCAGCCGCGGTGCCGGCACGGCCTTGAAGTTATAGCCGACATTTTCCGAGTCCCAGCCGATCATGTAACACACTCCCGGTCCATCGACCAGGTTCGCGGTCCAATTGTTCAGCGTAGGTTCACATTTTGCGGTATCGATGTCGCTGACCCGGTAGGCCCGGTCGGGCTTGCCCGGCTGATGCAGCCACTCGATGAGAAACCCGAAATGCGGCAGCGTGCACGGCTCAGCCGCTGGTGCGGCAGACTTCGACGGCTGACTCGCCGGCGACGACGCGATTGCCGGCGCCCCGGCCTGATGACTCGAGCAGCCGGTGACCAGGGCGGCGCAAACCGCCCCGGCCCCGGCTAGCCCGATGAGCCGCCTCACGAATTGGGCGACGCAGCCGGCACCTCAACCGGTGGCGGGCCGGACGGCGCTGCTGGCGCCGCCGACGTCGGTGCTGCCGCCGCCGGCTGACCGTTGGCCGCCTCCAGGATCGGCGCCGGCTGCCCCGGAACCGCAGGCGCCGCAGTCGGCTGCGACGATTCCGCGCCGATTGCCGACTTCGGTGCCGCACCGCCCGGGTCCTCCAGCGTGGGCACCTCCATGCCCGCCCCGATATTCGTTCCCGGAGCCACAGACGGAAGCGTCGGGTTGGGGCTCAAGCCCGCCCCGATCCGGAACCGGGTGCTACTGGAGGTCAACAGGTTGGCCTTGTTGGGGCTGAGCCCCAACGCGCTACCTGGCATCCCGTTGGCCTCCATCGTGGGATCGACACCGGCCGCCGCCCGCACACCGCGGGCATCGAACCCCACCGGCGGCGGGCTGGTGATCCAGTTGGGCGCGAAGGTGTAGCTACCCATCGTCGGGCTGACCGGCACCGGCGGACCCGGCATCCATGGCAGAATTGGCGGCACCGCGGGCTGGGCGTCGGCCACACCCGGTGCGAACGGTAGTGCCACCAGGCCGAGGATCACCCCCAGCGCCTTCGGTCTCATTCCCTTGAATGACATAATGATTCGGTCCTCCGATCCGCGTCAGATCTTGCTCGGGTCACCGTAGATGGCGAACTCCGTATGCGACTTGGCAGTCGAGATCCTCAGATACGCGTACGAACGAATGTTGACATCACCACCACAGGCATCAGCCTTGATGTGAATGTTGTCGATATCGAGCATCGCACTGCCACTGTCATCAAGCGACATATTCGCCAGCGGCAAGTCGACGATCACACCGGGCTGCACCACCGTCTGCACG
>JARLGS010000370.1 GCA_031292695.1 Mycobacterium sp.
CAAAGCGGTTTCGACGGCCACGGAGATACCATGCTGCCAGCCGTCATCCAGTAAGACACGGAACAAATGCCGGTACAGCTCATCCATGGCGTCGTCTTGCTCGTGAAGTTGGGCGGCTTGCCGCGGGTCGCGGGATATCAGCACCTGTTTTGCGCTCTCCCCCAAAGCAATTGCCACCCTGGCCATGTCGGCGAAGCACCCCCGGACTTCCTCGGGAAGTACCCGCTTCGGAGACTCCCGCCGGGCGATCTTGGCGACGTGCACGGCCAGCGCGCCCATCCGCTCCGTGTCGGCGATGATCTGGATGGCGCTGAAGATCGCCCGCAAGTCGCCGGCCACCGGCTGCTGCAGCGCCAGCAGATCGAACGCGTCTTTTTCGGCGTGCGCGCGCATCGCGACGATCCGCCTACGGTCGCCGATCACTTCCTCGGCGGCGCTGACGTCAGCCTCCAAGAGAGCCTGCGTTGCGCGCTTCATCGCCACCCCGGCCAGGCCGCACATCTCGCCGAGTTGCCTGGCCAGGTCATCCATCTGCTCGTGATAAGCGGTTCGCATCGCTGAAGCCTCTCCTATGGCGCGCGTCACACGCTAGAGAACTACCGGCGGCTTGCACAAGTGACGAAAGGCACCCGAACGTGGGCCTAAACGGCTCCTCCGCACGATGGCGCTGCCGGTTAGTCTGCGACGGTGCCCCTTCCGGCGATCCGCGAACCGCTGACCGCTCACGCGGTGGCAGCGGCTCCGGTCGAGGCGGTTCTGCATCAGCTGGACAGCTCGGCCGATGGACTCTCGGGCGCTGAGGCCTTCGAACGCTTGGAGCGTTATGGCCCCAACGCATTCCGCACCCATCACGTCAGCGCCTGGGCGGTGCTGGCCCGCCAGCTCAACAACGCAGTGCTGATTCTGCTGGCCATCACCGCCGCGCTGTCGTATTTCCTTGGCGACCATACCCAAGCGCTGATCATCGGCGTGATCCTGGCCGCCAGCATCGGACTGGGGTTTATCAACGAGTACCGCGCCGAGCAGGCGGCGGCTGCTCTGCATTCCCGCATCCGCCACACCGCGATTGTTCGACGCGACGGGAGATTCGTCGATGTCGATGTCCGCGATCTGGTCCCCGGTGATGTCATCGGACTCTCCCTGGGGCAGGCCGTGCCCGCGGATGTGCGATTGATCCAGACCGCGGCATTGGAATGCGATGAGAGCATCCTGTCCGGGGAATCCACAGGCTCTGAGAAGTCACCAACACCGGTGGCGGCCGACGCCGCGCTGACCGATATGACCGATCTGGCGTTCATGGGCACGATCGTGAGCGCAGGCGAGGGCCTGGCCGTCGTCTATGCCACTGGCAACCGTGCTGAGTTCGGCCGGATCGCGGCCGGTTTGAGTGAGCGGCAACCCGAGACCGACTTCCAGGTCGGCCTGCGTCGGTTTTCCTATCTGCTGCTACGAGTCGCGATCGCCCTGACCGTCATGATTTTGGTCACCAACTTGATGTTGCACCGGCCGCTGATCAATTCGGCGCTGTTTGCACTGGCCATCGCGGTCAGCATCACGCCACAGCTGCTCCCCGCGGTGGTCAGCACCAGCCTGGCGACCGGTTCCCGGCAGCTGGCCAAGGCCAAGGTGCTGGTGAAACGTCTGGTGTGCATCGAAGACTTCGGCGACATCGACATCCTGATCACCGATAAAACCGGAACACTGACTGAGGGCCGCATCAGCTTGGTCGACACCGTCAACCCGGCCGGAGTACACAACGACTCGGTGCTGCGTCTGGCGCTGTTGGCCTCCGACATCGATCTCGCCGCGGGCGGTGCCGTGACCAACGCGCTGGACAGCGCGCTCTGGGCGCACCCGGGTGCACAACAGCTCGTCGGCGATGGCGTTGAACGAGTAGCGTTTTTGCCCTTTGACCACACCCGGCGAGCGACCTCGGCCTTGGTCGATGACCAGGGGAAACGGCTTCTCGTGGTCAAGGGCGCACCCGAGCAGATGCTGAGTCGCTGCTCGAGCACACCAGAAAATGCTCAGCAGACCCTGGCCGCGTTGTTCGCGGCCGGGCGCCGGGTGGTTGCCGTGACGGTCAAGCCGGCGGCACAACTGGCCACCATCACCGCCGACGACGAATCCGAGCTGATGCTGGTCGGGTTCTGCGTCTTCGCCGACGAACCAAAAGCCGCCGCCCGGCAATCCCTTGCTCAGCTCGCAGAGCTGGGTATCGAGGTGAAAATCGCCACCGGCGACAACGCGCGGGTCGCCGAAAAGGTTTGCGCGGATTTGGGTTTGGTCTCGAAAGGGACGATCACCGGCGCGGAGATGGAACATTTCGGCGACGAGGAATTCGGGCACGCCGCGCAGAACTACAGCATCTTTGCCCGGATTTCGCCCGAGCAAAAAGCACGGCTCATCACCGCGGCGCGACGCACCGGACGATCAGTGGGATTCCTCGGCGACGGGGTCAACGACGCGCTGGCCCTGCACGCCGCCGACGTCGGCATCTCCGTCGACACCGCCACCGATGTGGCCAAGGACGCAGCCGACGTGATCCTGCTGGAAAAGGATCTGGGTGTGCTCGCCACCGGGGTGGCCACGGGCAGAAGGATTTTCGCCAACACCATCAAGTACGTGTTCATGGGCACATCGAGCAACTTCGGCAACACCTTCAGCGCCGCAGCGGCTTCGGCGTTTTTGCCGTTTCTGCCGATGTTGGCCAGCCAGATCTTGCTAGGCAACCTGCTCTACGACGCCTCCCAGCTGGCGATCCCCACCGACCGGGTCGATGAGGAGCAAACTGATGCGCCATCACACTGGAACGTCGCGTTCATCCGCAGGTTCATGCTCACGTTCGGCCCGATCAACTCGCTGTTCGACTTTTTGACGTTCGGATTCATGCTCGGCATCCTGCACGCCGGGGAGGTGGCTTTTCATACCGGGTGGTTCCTGGAAAACCTGCTCACCCAAACGTTTATCGTTTTCGCGATCCGCACCCGCAGGGTGCCGTTCCTGCGCAGTCGGCCGGGCACGCTGCTGATCGTCACGCTGATGTCGGTGGACGTGATCGGCATTGTGCTCACCGTGACGCCGCTGGGCCGCAAACTGGGTTTCGTTCCGCTGCCGTGGCAGTTCTACGCCGCGCTGGCCGTGTTCATCGTCCTGTACCTGGTCCTCGTCGAAGCGACCAAGAAAGTGTTCTACAGCGAGCCGATGCGCGTTTTCGGCCAGCCGTATCGCACCCGCGGCCTGAGCCACCTGATTGCGCGACGCGCCGCGCGCTTCGTTCATTCCGGCGCGAACGTCGAAGGGCGAGTGCCTGTTGGGCGGGTTTCCGCACGACAAAAGGCCAAAGACATCGATGCTGGGTAATGTGAACACGGTGATCACGCGACGTGGTCTACCGAGTTCGGGACTACTGACTGCGCCGCTACGGGTGGTCGCGGCCGGCACCCGAATGGCCGTCACGGCCGCCGCCGTCTCCACCGCCGCCGCCGGAAGCGCCGCCCTGCTGGGCGGCAGCATCGCGGCGAGCATCGGGGGCTCGTTGGCCCGTGCCACGCCGGACGTTTCAGCGTTGGCGCGCGCGGCGGCGGGCATGGCGATCGAGGCGATCGGTGGGCCACCGGCGCGGCGCATCAGCAGCAACGGCCCACGGCACTGGATCGAGGTGCGCGGCCTCGATGGCGAGCACGCCGCAGCGGTCGCCGC
Organism: Mycobacterium sp.; assembly: GCA_031292695.1. GTDB lineage: Bacteria > Actinomycetota > Actinomycetes > Mycobacteriales > Mycobacteriaceae > Mycobacterium. Next base: position 3,703 of record JARLGS010000370.1, read on the forward strand.
CGACGTGCTGGCGGCCGTCCGCGCGACGCCCGGGGTGCGCCAGGCCTTCCTGAATCACACACTTGCGCGGCTCGTGGTCACCCTGGACCCCGATGCCATCGACGGTCCCTCGGCGCCGGAGCTCTGCCGGATCGTGGCGGCCGCCGAACGACGCGACTGGGCCCGTGCCGCGCGAGCCCACCCGAACAGCCTGCCGGGCGACGACGCGCTGTTGATGGGCCGGATGGTGGCTGCCGCGGCCGCCACTTCGGGCCTTGGACTTTCGCTGACCGGCAGCCTGATGCGACTCCCCCGATTGCCCGACTTGGTGGCCGTGCCGCCGACGCTCGCCGACCACCTGCCGCGGCTGCGCCGCGAGCTGGAGCGACGCCTCGGACCGGAGGGCACCGATGTGCTGTTCGGGTTCGTCAACGCCGCGACGGCCGCGTTGACGCTCTCTCCGACGGCGGCGGCCGCGGAGGCCGCGACCCGCACGATGCTGGCGGCCGAGGCCTGGACCGGTCGGCTGACATGGGCCCGGCATGAACCGGTGCTGGGCGAGCGGCTGGTGCCCGACGGCGCGGCCGCGACGCCCAGGAACTTCCCGACTCCGCCCGATGGCCCCGCGGAACGCTACGCCAACCGCGCCGGTGCGGCGGCCGTCGGCGCCGCCGCCGTGGCCGTCCTGCTGTCGCGCAACCTCGACACGGCCGGTGCGGCC
>JARLGS010000371.1 GCA_031292695.1 Mycobacterium sp.
ACGGAAATGACAATCCGATGACAGTTATTCCGGCCCCGCCCAGGAGGACCACATGACCACCGACAATCTGGTTTCCTCGCGCGACGCGGTTTCGTCGCGGGAGGACGCCGCCACTCTCGAAGAGCTCGGCTACACCCAGGAACTGCACCGCGGCATCGGCTCGTACGCAGCATTTGCCTCCGGCTTCTCCTTCGTCTCGATTCTGACCACGGTCTTCGCCTTCTTCCCGTTGGGCTTCTCGCTCGGCGGGCCGGCGTTCGCCTGGACCTGGCCAATCGTGTTCCTGTGCCAATTCTGCGTGTGCCTGGTGTTCGCCGAGTTGTCCGGCAAGTTCCCGGTAGCCGGCGCCATCTATCAGTGGTCCCGGCGACTGGCCGGCGAGACGGTCGGCTGGTTCGCGGGCTGGTTCATGCTCATCGGCTACATCGTCTCGGTCGCGGCGCTGGCCATAGCCATGCAGACCGTGCTGCCCCCGATCTGGAGCGGATTCCAGTTGATCGGCACCAACACCGACCCCATGTCGGTGGACGGCGCCACCAACGGCATCATCCTTGGCTCGATCACCATCGTGTTGTGCACCATCATCAGCGCGGCCGGCGTACGGCTGATGGGCCGGATCACGGTCACCGGGGTGACAATCGAGATCATCGGTGTGGTGTTGATCGTCGGCGCGATGTTCTGGCACGCCGAGCGCAGTCCGGCCACTGCCGTCGCCAATGACGGCAGCCACGGGCACGGGCTGGGTTATGTCGGCGCCTTCCTCGCCTCGATGCTGATGGCCGCGTACGTGATGTACGGATTCGACAGTGCCGCAGAGCTTTCCGAGGAGACCCGCGACCCACGCCGAACCGCTCCCAAGGCCATCGTCAACTCACTGTTGGTGTCGTTCGTCGGTGGTGGGCTGATGATCGTGGCCGCCCTCGTGGCCGCACCCACCTTCGATTCGTCGTCCACGCCCGGCAATGACCTGGCCACCGGCGGTATTGCCTGGGTGATCCAGAGCCAGCTGAGCACCCCGCTGGGCAAGACCCTGCTGGGATTGGTCGCGGTGGCGATGTTTTCGGCAACGCTGGCCATCCAAGCCTCAGCCTCTCGGGTGATGTTCTCCATGGCCCGCGACAACCGGCTGCCATTCGGCAAGGCGCTGGCCAAGGTGAACAAGCGCACCGGCACCCCGGTGATCACGGGCATCGCGGTCAGCGTGCTGGCGATCGGAGTGCTGCTGGTCAATATCGGCCAGGCCAGCGTGTTCGCTGCCATCGCGTCGGTGTCCGTGGTGATCGTCTACATCGCCTACCTGATGGTCACCCTGCCCGCCCTGATCCACCGTCTGCGTGGCACCCAGTTGTCTCACGGCAAGCCAGTGCTGGATCTGGGTCGCTGGGGTATGCCGGTGAACGTGGTCGCCGTAGTGATGGGCGGACTGCTCGTGGTCAACATCGGCTGGCCACGCGCAGAGGTGTACGACCCGGCCGGCGGCTCCTGGTTTCTGCAGTACTTCGCGGTCATCTTCATCGCGGCGATCGCCGCCGTCGGGTTCATCGCCCACCGTGTGGTGCGGGGTCGCGAGGGCGCCCCAGAGCCGGTCGATGCGCTGGTGCGTAGCAAGCGCTGACCCGATTTGTGCGCGTTCGGTACCGCTGAGCGTGAGCGAACGCGCACAAATCGCGGTGTTGGATAGGGTTCACCGCGATGAGCTGGCAGCACGCACTTCTTCTGCTCGCCGCCGGTGTGACCGGCGGGCTGACTGGAAGCATCGCGGGCCTGGCGTCGGTCGCGACCTACCCGGCCCTGTTGCTCGTCGGCCTACCGCCGGTGACGGCGAATGTCACCAACACCGTCGCGCTGACCTTCAATACCATCGGATCGGTCTGGGGTTCGCTCCCCGAACTCGACGGCATGGGTCCCTGGCTGCGCCGGGTGCTGCCCATCGCCGCACTCGGGGGTGCGGCCGGCGCCGCACTGTTGTTGTCCATTCCGGCAGAAGGTTTCGAGGTGGTAGTTCCGGTGCTGCTCGGCCTATCGGCCGTCACCATCGCGATACCGCAACGGCGCGGCTCTGACGACGAACCCGGTCGCCGCCGAGCGGTATTGATCGCCATCGCCATCTTCGGGATCTGTTTGTACGGCGGATTTTTCGGCGCGGCCGCGGGCGTGATGCTGCTCGCCCTGTTCCTGCACAGCGGCAGCGAGTCACTGGCCCATGCCAACGCCGCCAAGAACGTCGTCCTCGGGCTGGCCAATGGTGTTGCGGCCGTTGGTTTCACCGCGCTCGCTCCGGTGAACTGGGTCGCGGTGGTACCGCTGGGCATCGGCTGCCTGGTGGGTTCACGATTCGGACCGATCGTGGTTCGGCACGCCCCGGCCACACCACTGCGGTTGGCCATCGCGGTGGCTGGCCTGGCCCTCGCGGCGAAGCTCGGCTGGGATGCCTACGCGTAGCCGAACGGGTTGTCGCCCTTGGCCACCCGCACACCCAAGTGGATCAGTTCGGTGGCCGAGCCGTGCAACTTCTCCCCCGCCTCCCGGTCCGCCAGACCCGCCAGGAACCGTGACCAGGTGCCCTCGATGACGATGCCCAATTTGAAGCAGGCCATTGCGAGGTACCAGTCGAGGTGGTCGGTTCGCCGGCCGCCGGCCGCAAGATAGGCATCCAACAGCTCGTCGCGTCCGGCCAGCCCGCCGGCCTCGGCCAGTGCGGCGCCGACGACGATGGCATTGGGCGCGGTCGGCCAGCACACGAGCATCCACCCCAGGTCCAAAAGCGGGTCGCCGACCGTGCACATCTCCCAGTCGACGAACGCTGCCAATTCCGGACGGTCGTGGCGCAGCATGACGTTGTTCAGGTGGCAGTCGCCATGCATGATTCCGGGCTCGCCGTCGGGCGGCTGGTGGTCAGCCAGCCAACTCGCCAATTCGGTGACCCCAGTCAGCGACGCCGGGTCGTATCTTTCATGCCGGTAGCTCTGCAAGAGACCCACGAACTGCGGAACCTGGCGCGCCACAAACGATCCCGGCTTGCGGATCGCGGCCAATGGGCTGCCTGCCCAGGGCACGTTGCCCAGCTGCGCCAGACTCGCCGCATACGACTGTCCGACGTCATGACGCAGGCTGGCATCGGCGGCATAGGCCGGCGACAACTCTTCGCCGGGGTTGAAGCCGTCGACCTCGGCCATCAGATAGAACACCACGCCGAGGACCGACAGGTCCTCGCAGCCGGCGATGAACGCCGGGTGCGGCACCGAGGTGCCCGCCAGGGTGCGCAGCACCGCAATTTCGCGCTGCATGGTCCTGTCGCTGGTCGGCCGCGGGTGCAACGGCGGACGGCGCAGCACCGCCCGACGACCGTCGATCCGCAGTCGCACCACGATGTTCTGGGTCCCGCCGGTCAGCGGTTCGACGTCGGTCAGCTGCTCACCCAGCCCCTGGCCCCGGATCCAGCTCTGGACGGCATCACGGTCACGCTCGGTCAGAGTCGGCTGCATAGTGAAAACGATTCTGGCTCAGAAACGTTCAGTACGTGAACGTTTCTGAGCCAGAATCGCGCGATTACTTTCGGGCGATCACTTCGGGGCGAAGCGCTGGCCGGCGTCCAGGCGCAGGCACTGACCGTTGAGCATCGGGTTGTCGACGATGGCGGTCACCAACTTGGCGTACTCCTCCGGCTTGCCGAGTCGCT
>JARLGS010000372.1 GCA_031292695.1 Mycobacterium sp.
CCCGTGATGTTCAGGGTGGACTTGCCGGTCTCGTTGAACACCAGCTTGAGGGAGTCGCCGTTCAGCAGGTTGACGCCGTTGAACGAGGAGTCCTGCGCGGTCGTGGTGATCTGCGACAGGATGTTGTTGTATTGCGTAACCAGGCCGGCGCGGGTGGCCTGCGCCGCCGCATCAGCGACCGGGGCGGAAGCCGACTTGCCGGCAAACAGGTTGGTGCTGCCCGTCAGCGCACCGATCTGCTGCGAGGCGTTGTCGTTGTTGGTCTGGATGGTCAACGTGCCGGAAGCGTCCAGGGTGGCCTGCAGGTTGTTGGCCGCAAGTGCCGCGTTCAGACCGTTGAGGTCGGAAACCTGGCCGCCGCCCGTGCCGAAGGTGATGGAGGTCGCCGTACCCGTGCCGACGGCCGCAACGTCCAGAACCGTGCCGATGGCGAGGTTCGAGTTCGTTGACGGCGTACGCGCCACGGACGTGGTCGCACTGCCGGTGCCGATGCCGAGCGAGTCGAGCAGCGCCGCGTTGCTCGCGCTGATGCTGAGATCGGCGGCCGTACCGGTCGAGATCACGAGCTGGCCGGAGCCGTTGACCGTGGCGGCGGTCGCCCCGGTTGCGGTGGTGATGGTGGCCACGCCCGCCGCGTTCGAGGCGGTCTTCACGCCGGTGGCAAGGTCGATGGCGGTCAACAGATCGCCAACCGTGCCGGCACCGCCATTGAGGTAGACGGACGAGTTGCCGGAAACGTCGGTGACGATGTTGCCTTGCACGCCAGAGCCGGCGGTAACCGAACCCGGAGCCGGGGGCGCACCGGTCTTGAAGGTGATGGTGTGGCCGTCAACCGTCAGCGTGTCGCCATTGGCGATCGTCGAGGTGATGGTATCCGAGTTCGCCGCGAGCGTCAGCGAGGTCGCCCCGGTGATGTCGGCGGCGGCCGTCAGGTTGTTCTTGGTGGTCAGACCGGTCAGCGTCGCCGCGGTGAAGGAACTGCCGCCGAACAGGTTGCTGGCGGTCGCGCCGGCACCGAGAGACACCGAGAAACTCGACTTCGAGGAGTAGCCGACCGTCGTCTGCAGCGCCTGATTGGCGATCGACTGGGCGCTGGAGACCAGCGACTGCAGCGACGTCAGACCGGTGTTGGCGGCCTGCAGCACCTGCACGCCGTTGCCGATGCCGTCGAGCAGGTTGGAGATGTCGCTGGCGCGGTTATCGAGACCCTGCGCCGTGAAATAGTTGGTGGGATTGTCGAGAGCCGTGTTGACCTTCTTGCCGGTAGCAAGACGGTTCTGCGTGGTCGCGAGCAGATCGGCGGTCGACTGCAGCGAGAGCAGGTTCTGGCGAACCGATGCAGAAAGAACAATGCCGGACATGCGTGAAACCTTCCTGGTTTTTACGTACGTAGTTCTACGGACACTCCTTTAAATTAACGTTAACGGCGCTTTAAGTCGTTTGGTGAACGCTTTCTGACGGCCTCGCCTCGCGGGCGACCTCAAGACAAGAAAACGGCGGGGTTTCCCCCGCCGTTTTGGTTTTCGTTGCTGGCTTGGCGATCAGCGCAGCAGTTGCAGCACGCTCTGCTGCGACTGGTTGGCCAGCGCCAGCGCCGAGACCGCGATCGACTGGCGGGTCGACAGCGCCTGGCTGTTGGCCGCTTCCTCGTTGGTGTCGGCCAGCGTCAGGTTGGAGGAGCCGGTCTGCAGCACGTTGATCAGGTTCTTGGAGAAATCCTGACGGATCTGCACGATCGACAGGTTGGATCCCAGCGCGGAGGCTTCGGCGCGGAGCGAGCTGGAAGCGTTGCCCAGCGATGCCAGCACCTTGTTGGTGGCGGTGTTGTCGATGAAGTCGGTGCCGACCGTCAGGCTGGAAAGGCCGAGACCTGCCGCGCTGAAGGTCGTACCCGTGATGTTCAGGGTGGACTTGCCGGTCTCGTTGAACACCAGCTTGAGGGAGTCGCCGTTCAGCAGGTTGACGCCGTTGAACGAGGAGTCCTGCGCGGTCGTGGTGATCTGCGACAGGATGTTGTTGTATTGCGTAACC
>JARLGS010000035.1 GCA_031292695.1 Mycobacterium sp.
GCTGCGGCGGCCGCAAACGGCGGACCGGTCAACGGCGGCGCCGGTGCGGTACATCGGCTGCTGGGCGCCCAACCGAAGCTGGCCGACGCCAACGCTTCGACCGCGCTGGATGCGCTGATCTCGGCGAACGACCCGGCCACCGCCCCGGTGCACGCGGTCGTCACCACCGAACAGCAGCTCTACCAGCGGTCGCAGCAGACCGACAACGCCAAGGACAAGCTGGCGGCCTGGCTGCCGCCCGGCGCTCCGGCCGTCGCCGACTATCCGACAGTGCAGCTCACGGGCGACAGCCTCTCGCACGAGGAGGTCACCGCCGCCAATGAATTCGAGCGCTTCCTGCGCAAGCCCGAACAACTCGCCGAGCTGTCCAAGGCCGGCTTCCGGGTCGACGGCGGCAACCCGCCCAAGAACGATGTGGTGAGCCTCGGTTCACTGCCCGACGCGCTGTCGATCGGCGATGCCGCCACCCGCGCCACCCTGGCCAAAGCCGTCGGCGGCAACTCGCAGGCGGCCGCGGTCACGATCATGCTGGACCAGTCCATGCCCACCAACGACGGCGGCAAGACCCGGCTGGCCAATGTGACCGCAGCGCTCATCGACCGGATCAAGACAATGTCACCCACCAGCTCGGTGGGCCTGTGGACCTTCGACGGGGTATCCGGACGCACCGAGGTACCGGTTGGCCCCTTGGGCGACACCAACGGCAGCCAAACGCATGCCGCGAAGCTGACCTCGAACCTGGACAATCAGAGCTCATCGAGCGGCGGTCACGTGTCGTTCACCACACTTCGCATGCTCTACGGCGATGCGACGTCGAATTATCGTGATGGCCAAGCAAATTCGATTCTGCTGATCACTACCGGCCCGCACTCCGACCAGTCGCTCGACGGTCAGGGCCTGCAGGAGTACATCAAGTCGGCGTTCGACCCGGGCCGCCCGGTGGCGATCAACGTCATCGACATCGGGTCCGACTCCGACAGCTCGACCTGGCAAGCCGTCTCGCAGCTCACCGGCGGCACCTACACCGGCGTGGCCAACTCCGGCGGTCCCGAACTTGCCGCGGCCGTAGCCACCGCTCTGCCGTAGCTTTCCTACGCACAACGGGCCGGGTCTGTGCAGACCCGGCCCGTTTGTGTTGGAACTACGCGAACGCCTCTACTGGCGGGCACGAGCACACCAGGTTACGGTCGCCGAACGCGCCGTCGATCCGGCGAACCGGCGGCCACACCTTGGGCCGGAAGCCCTTGCCCAGCGGATAGGCGGCCTGCTCGCGGGTGTAGGGGTGCTTCCAGTCGTCGACCAGCAGGCACTCGGCGGTGTGTGGCGCGTTGTGCAGCGGGTTGTCGTCCGCCGGCCAATCGCCCGAACCAACCTGGTCGATCTCGCGCTTGATCGCGATCATGGCCGCGATGAAGGCGTCCACCTCGGTCAGGCTCTCGCTCTCGGTGGGCTCGACCATCAACGTCCCGGCCACCGGGAAGCTCATGGTCGGGGCGTGAAAACCGTAGTCCGCCAGGCGCTTTGCCACGTCATCGACCGTCACGCCGGTGTCTTTGGTGATGGCCCGCAGGTCCAGGATGCACTCGTGGGCCACCATGCCGTTCTCGCCCGTGTACAGCACTGGGTAGTGCTCGTCGAGGCGTCGGGCGATGTAGTTGGCCGATGCGATCGCGGTCAGGGTGGCGGCGCGCAGGCCGGCCGCCCCCATCATCCGGATGTAGGCCCAGGTGATCGGGAGGATCGACGCCGAACCGTACGGCGCCGCCGACACGGTGTGGTCGTCCGAGAGCTCCGCGGCCAGCGGGTGGCCCGGCAAGTACGGCGCCAGGTGCGACCGCACCGCCACGGGCCCCACGCCGGGACCGCCGCCACCGTGCGGGATGCAGAAGGTCTTGTGCAGGTTCAGGTGGCTGACGTCACCGCCGAACTTGCCCGGGCGGGCCAGGCCCACCAATGCGTTGAGGTTGGCGCCGTCAACGTAGACCTGACCACCGGCGTCGTGCACGGCCGCGCAGATGTCGACGACGTCGTGCTCGTAGACACCGTGGGTGGACGGGTAGGTGATCATCAGCGCGGCCAGGTCACTGGCGTGCTCAGCCACCTTGGCGCGCAGGTCATCCAGGTCGACGTCGCCGTTCTCGCGGCAGGCCACCACGACTACCTTCATGCCGACCATCGCGGCGGAAGCGGCATTGGTGCCGTGGGCGCTGGACGGGATCAGGCAGATGTTGCGGCCGGACTCGCCGCGGGCCTCGTGGTAGCCGCGGATGGCGAGCAGACCGGCGTACTCCCCCTGCGAACCGGCGTTGGGCTGCAGCGACACCGAGTCGTAACCGGTGATGCTGACCAACCACGCCTGGACGTCGGCGATCAGCGCGCGCAGCCCCGGGGTGTCCGAGGCCGGCGCGAACGGATGCTGCCGGGCGAACTCGGCCCAGGTGATCGGCTCCATCTCAGCAGCCGCATTGAGCTTCATGGTGCACGACCCCAGCGGGATCATGCTGCGGTCCAAGGCGACGTCCTTGTCCGCCAGCGCGCGCAGGTAGCGCATCATCTCGGTCTCGGTCCGGTACCGCGAGAACGCGGGGTGGGTGAGAAATTCCGAAGTGCGCGTGTGGATTTCCGGCCCATCCCAGTGCTGGCCGCCGCGGGACGCGCCGAACGCGGAGAGTACTGCGTCGACATGATCGGCGGTGGTGGCCTCGTCGCAGGACACCGAGACGTGGTCGGCGCCGACCAGCCACACGTTGATCCCGCGGTCCTTGGCGGCGGCGCGGACCTGTTCGGCCCGGCTCGGCACCCGGACCAGGACGGTGTCGAAGAACCCGTCGTGCACGACGTCGACCCCGGCCGCCTTGAGCCCCATGGCGATGGCAAGCGCATGGCCGTGCACACGGTGCGCGATCGCGGTCAGCCCGGTCGGACCGTGGTAGCTGGCGTACATCGCAGCCATCACCGCGAGCAGCACCTGGGCGGTACAGATGTTGCTGGTGGCCCGGTCCCGGCGGATGTGCTGTTCACGGGTCTGCAGGCTCAATCTGTACGCCGGCGCGCCATCAGCATCGACCGAGACGCCGACCAGGCGGCCGGGCAACTGCCGGGCGTGCTTGGTGTGCACGGCCAGGTAACCGGCGTGCGGGCCGCCGAATCCCATTGGCACACCGAAACGTTGGGTGGTGCCGAAGGCGACGTCGGCGCCGATCTCGCCGGGCGGGGTGAGCAGCGTCAGCGCCAGCAGGTCAGCGCCGATGGCGACGAGTGCGCCCCGGTCGTGTGCCTGCTTGACCAGCGCAGACCAGTCGACGATCGCACCACTGGCGCCCGGCAGCTGCGCGATCACACCGAAGAACTCGCCCTCGGGCAGGCCGTCCCGCAGGTCGACGGTGACGATCTCGATGTTCAGCGGCTCGGCTCGGGTGGCCAGCACGGCGGCGGTCTGCGGGTAGATGTCGACGTCGACTGCCAGGCGCCGGCAGTCGCCCTTCACCGCACGGTGCATCAGCGTCATGGCCTCGGCCGCGGCGGTGGCTTCGTCCAGCATCGACGCGTTGGCGATCTCCAGCCCGGTCAGATCGGTGACCACGGTCTGGAAGTTCAGCAGGGCCTCGAGCCGGCCCTGGCTGATCTCTGGCTGGTACGGCGTGTAGGCGGTGTACCAAGCGGGGTTCTCGAGAATGTTGCGACGCAGCACCGGCGGGGTCAGGGTGTCGAAGTAGCCCTGACCGATCATCGACACTGCGACAGTGTTGGTCCCGGCCAACGCGCGCAGCTCGGCCAGTGCCTGCTCCTCGGTCGCCGGGGACGCCAGCTCGTCGAGCCCGGGCGCCAGTCCGGCGCTCGAGAGGGCGTCCAGAATCCCGGCGGGCAACGCCTTGGCGGCCAGTTCCTCGAGGGAGTCCACGCCGATGACATCGAGCATCGTGGCCACCGCGTCGGCATCCGGGCCGATGTGCCGGTCGACGAAGCGGGGCTGGTGGTGCTCAGCGGAGGAACGGGACTGAGTATCGGACAAGCTGGCGTCTCCAGACGTTCAGGCTCGGGGCAGCTATGCCACGGAACCGCTTGCGGTTCCTCCCCCTCTGTCGTCGGTGCCTGAGAGATTCGGCCCGGCGTGCCGCCGGCCTTTCCCCATGGGCGGGTGAGTCGGCGCTCACCACTTTCCAGAGGCATCGGGCTCCGGCGCGGTCCGGGTGCCTGAGAGGTTGATGGAGAGGTATTGCTCCTTCGGCGCCCGTGGCTGGCGGCCACGGAACTCTCCCGCGTCGGGACGATGCGCGCGCCAGTCTACCCGTCAGTCACCGCCACTCGCGAACAGACGCAAATGTCCCCGACACGCTGACGTGCCGGGGACATATCTGTCTGTTCGTGGGAGAAAGTCAGCCGATCTTGCGGTCGCGCTGCTTGCGCCGGGACGCCAGTTCATCCTCGGGCGTGGCGATCGATTCGCCGCCGTCCGCCCGCTCGCCCGGGAAATCGGCGATGGCGCCGGTCAGCTCGCGCATGGCACCCGAGACCGCGATACCGAACACCCCTTGACCGCCCTGCAGCAGGTCGACGACCTCTTCGGCGGACGTGCATTCGTACACCGTCGTGCCGTCCGAGAACAGCGTGATGTTGGCCAGGTCATGGACTCCGCGCTGGCGCAGGTGATCAACGGCAACCCGGATGTTGTGCAGCGAGATGCCGGTGTCGAGCAGCCGCTTGACGATCTTGAGGACCAGGATGTCCTTGAACGAGTACAGCCGCTGACTGCCCGAGCCGGCCGCGCCGCGGATCGACGGGACGACCAGCGAGGTGCGGGCCCAGTAGTCGAGCTGGCGGTAAGTGATGCCGGCGATCTGGCAGGCGCTCGGCCCGCGGTAACCGACGAGCTCGTCGGGCACGGAATCGTCGGGGAACAAACCGGCCTGCACCGGCTCCGAAGCCGCCACTGGAGTGGCCGGCTCGGGCGTGCCGTTGGTCGTCAGACCCAACTGCTCCTGCCGTGGCGTGTCGCCCACTGCCTGTCCTCTCGCCGATCGAACTCACCCTGTGCCTGGCGACTGCTACTGCTCGGCGGGCATGTCCGATGCTCGAACGTGTCGAGCATACGCTCCCCGCCGGTCCACTTCAGCCCGTCGCCAGATTGAGGAAAGTATGGGGCGCGAATTCACCGAATCGCGCACGGCGCACCGCGTGTCGACCCGTGCTGACCTAGTTGAGACGCATCCGTGACAAAACCTGTGTGATCGCTGTATCCACGCGTTCAGGTGGCCTTGAAATCGTCCGGCGAAATGCTGTCGAGAAACTCCTTGAACTTCTCGACCTCGTCCTCGCGCACCGGGCCGGACGACTCTTCGTCGGTCTCGTCCGGGATGAGCAGGCCCGCTTCGGCCAGCACCGCTTCCTCGACGTAGATCGGTACGCCCATGCGCAACGCGATGGCCACCGAATCCGACGGCCGCGCCGACACCGTGATGTCGCGGTCGAACACCAGGTCGGCGTAGAAGGTGCCTTCCTGCAGATCGACGATGCGCACCTCACGCAGCGAATGACCAAGCGCGGCAATCAAATCCCGGATGAGGTCATGCGTCAGCGGGCGCGCCGGAGCGATACCCTGCTGTTCCAGCGCGATGGCCGCGGCCTCGGACTGGCCGATCCAGATCGGCAGATACCGGTCCCCGTTTGATTCGCGGAGCAACAGCACGGGCTGATTCTGTGGCTGCTCCACCCGAATGCCGACCACACGAACCTCACCCATCTGCGTCTGCCCTCCGCAATCCGTGTGCCTTCAACGGATTCGAGTCTAGTCCTCAGCGGTCGAGAACGTCGCGCACCGCGGACTTGATCAACGAGGTGTGCAGGGTGATCGCCAGCGCCGCCACTTCTCTGGCGAGTTCGTCGGCGCGGTCCCGGGCTCCGGCGTTGCCGGCCTTGCCGATCGGGCCGGCGATCTGGGCGATCAGATCCGACTGCCGGTCGGCCGCGGACCGGAAGGCCCGAAGATGCCGCGGTTCGACGCCGTATTCACCCAGCGCGTGGGCGCATTGCGCGATCACCACGGCATGTTCGTCGAAGAACCCCGCCTGGCCGGGAATGATCACGCCGCTCTTGACCAGGGCCGCCAGGAATTCCGGCCCGATCCCTGAGCGGGCCAGCAGATCTTCGCGGCTCAGCCGGATCTGCGCGGGCGCGACGTCGGGCGAGCCATCAGGCTGATCGGAATCCGGATCAGGCACCAATTTCGGTATCCCGTAAGCAGATCCGGCCGCGGGCAGTTCGCCGTCGGACTGGGCGTCCAACTGCGCCTTGATGACCTTGAGTGGCAGGTACTGGTCCCGCTGCGCGGTCAGGATGAACCGCAGGCGGGCACAGTCATAGGCGGTAAAACGACGATAGCCCGACCCAGTGCGTTCAGGCGTGACCAGACCCTGTTCCTCCAGGAACCGGATCTTGGAGATGGTCACATCCGGGAAGTCAGGTCGCAGCAGGTCGAATACTGCTCCGATCGACATCCCGGCCACTGCACTGCGGTCGGGCTGCGTCATGGACTGGCCGGAACGCTAACCGGCCGAGCTGTCGTCGGTCTTCGGACCGGTCAGGAACACCAGGCGGAACTTGCCGATCTGAACCTCATCGCCATTGGCGAGCACTGCCGAGTCGACGGGTTCGCGGTTGACGTAGGTGCCGTTGAGACTGCCGACGTCGACGACCTGGAATTCGCCGGACTCCAGTCGGAACTCGGCGTGACGCCGGCTCACGGTGACGTCATCAAGGAAGATGTCGCTGTCGGGATGACGGCCGGCCGAGGTGCTCGGCTGGTCCAGCAGGAATCGCGAGCCCGCATTCGGACCGCGCTTGACCACCAGCAGGGCCGACCCCACCGGCAGTCCTTCAACTCCGGATACGGCGGTGGAGCCGCTCGCCGACGCCGGGGCGTCGAGCTCATTGAGGAAGTCCGCGCGGAAGACCGACGTGGTCTCCACCGTTGCCTCCTCGGAGCCGAAGTCGGTCCCCGAACCGCTGTCTTTTTCCGTCACCCGCTGCTCCTAACTGGCTGCTGTGGCGTTCTGTGCAAGACCAGCCGGCAATGCTGCCAGCGGTCATCGATGTCGCATACGTCTCACCATTGACCGTACCGCGCGGCGGGGGTCGGTGTGCCCACCACCGCCGGATCCGCCGCGCCGACTTTGGTGTCGCCGCGGCCGAACCGGACCGCAGCACCCTAACAAAGTTCTTACTCGTCCAGAGTCGCCCGGTAGCCGTCGGCGTCGAGCAAGCCGGCAAGCTGGCTGTCCAGTTCGGCAGCGTCGGCCTGCAGTTCGATCAGCCAGCCGGCCTCGTACGGATCGGAATTGACCAGGTCCGGCGAGCCCTCCAGATCACCGTTGACCGCAACAACTTTCGCGGCTATCGGGGCGTAGAGCTCCGACGTCGTCTTGGGTGATTCGACCTCGCCGAACACGTCTCCGGCCGACAGCGCGGCGCCGACCTCGGGCAGATCGACGTAAACCACGTCACCGAGCGCGCCCTGCGCGAAATCGGTGATGCCGACCCGCACGGTGCTCTCGCCGGTGCGGCGCACCCATTCGTGCTCGGTGGTGTAATGCAGATCGGCTGGCGTTTCGCTCACGGCGCTCCTCGGGTTGGTGGGGGTCAGTCCGGCTCGACGATCGGGGCCCGGCGCTTACTTGACGGGCTGAGCGTATTGGCGCGGTTTCGGTTGCCGCAAGGCACTGACATCAATCGTGTCGGCCTGTTGCACAGACATTGTGCCGCCCACGCGTTTGACGCTGTCCATCGCCCCACCCGGGATGTTCATCGCGGCCGCCAGAGTGGGCGGATCGCCAATGGCCCGAATGTAATACGGCGGGTTCATGGTCACGTTGTCGACGACCAGCGCGCCCGCGGTTCCGGTCACCCAGGTGTCCACACCGACGCGGACCGCGGTCTGCTGGTCGCCCTGCCCGGTGCGGATCTCCATGGCTTCGGCTCCGGCGGCGCGCAACTCGTTGATCACGTCGAGCATGGTCTCCGGCGACACCCCGGGCGCGATGTCCTCGATGGTGATGGTCACGCCGGGACCGGTGGCCGCGACGGTGCCGATCAGGATCGACAGGGCGCGCAACCGGGCCTGCGCGTTCTCGATGGCGGCCTGGTCGCTGTTGCCCGATGCCTGCAACGACGACAGGGTCTTCTGCAGGTCGGCCACCTCGGTGTTGAGTGCGGCCTCCCGCTGCTGCAGAGAATCCAGCAGTACCAACAGGTCGGCGGGCCGTGCGGTGTCCAGGGCGTCACCCGATTCGGTCCGGCGCACCTGTGTCGCGATCGCCACCCCCAACAGCACGCAGAGCAGCACGGCCAGCGCACCGAACATCAGCTGGGAGCGGGTGCGCGGCGGCCTGGGCGCGGCCCCGTCGGGCAGCTCGTGGCGGCCGTGATGGTCGGCCGTCGGTGCGTCCCCTGAGAGTGCGTCCCCTGACAGTGCGTCCCCTGACAGTGCGTCCCCGGACAGTGCGTCCCCGGACGGCGTGCCCGCTCCGTGCTGTGCGTCGTCAACCATGCCGGGCCACCGTCACGCCCCGAACAACCGGCGGCGCAGGGCCGCGGCGTTGCCGAAAATCCGGATGCCGAGCACCACGATGATGGCCGTGGACAACTGCGTGCCCACTCCGAGTTGATCGCCCACATAGACGATCACCGAGGCGACCAGCACGTTGAACACGAACGAGATGACGAACACCTTGGCGTCGAAGATGCGTTCCAGGTAGGCCCGCAAACCGCCGAACACCGCATCCAGCGCCGCGACCACGGCGATCGGGAGATACGGCTGGACCACCTCCGGCACGCTGGGGTGGAATACCAGCCCCAGCACGATGCCGACCACCAGCGCCGCGATACCGATCATGCGTGCCTGCTCACTTTGGCCCAATCTCCTTGGCGAAGTTGACATCTCGTACCGATGCGGCCGACATGGTGAGCCGGTCGCGGGTCTGAACACTGATACCGACGCCGTAGGAGTCGGCGAGCAACGTCAGCCGCTGCATGGCGGGGCTGTGCTCGAACACCTCCTGCATGGCGTGTGGCGGGCCGATGGCGACGACTGTGTAGGGACTGGCTACCGGCTGGTTGTCGACGAGGATGCCACCGCCGGCCTGGCGGATCGTCACGTTCGGGCCGATCCGCACGCCGCCGACCGACACCGCTTCGGCACCGGCCGCCCACAACGAATTGACCACCAGTTGCAGATCCCGGTCGAGGATGATCTGCGGGCTGCCGGCGACCCGCTGCTTGGAGACGTCGGTCAGGTTCCGGCTGGGCCCGGGTTCGGTAGCGGTGACGGTCAGACCCGGACCGGGGGCCGCGGGCGGCGCCCCCGCCAAATCGGCGCGGGCCAGCTTGTACAGCAGCTGCCCGCCCTCTTCGTCGCCGGCCCCCCCGCTGGGCCGCACGGCCTCCACCTGGCC
>JARLGS010000373.1 GCA_031292695.1 Mycobacterium sp.
ATGGACCGCACGTCGGTGGCGCGGAACCGCCGGAACGCCACCGCGCGGCGCAACGCCGCGACCAAGGCGTCGGTGCCGTGCGCGGCGCCCAACCCGAGCAGGACCTCCAGCTCCGAGCCCAGCCGCGTGTTGCCGATCGCAGCAGCGCCGACCAGGAACGCTTGGGCGTCCTCACCCAGGGCGCAGAACTGTTGCTCGACAGCTGTTTTGGGTCGTGGTCCGCGGTTAGGTGCCGGGCGGGGTCCGTCGTAGTGGTCGTCGAGGACAGAGGCGGTGCCTGGGGCGCCGAGTTCGTGTTCGGCCACGATCACCCCGGTCGCGGGTTCCACGATGCACAGCGCACCGTGATCGACGACGATGGCGACGCTGGCTCCGATCAGCCGGGTGGGTACCGAGTAGCGGGCCGAGGCATACCGGACACACGAGAGTCGGTCGACCTTGCGGATCACTGACGGCGCCCCGATCTGCAGGCGCAGCGACGGCAACGGTCGCAGCAGATCACGCTCAACAACCAGACGCTCATCAGGGATGGCCATGATCTCCGAATGGACCGCGGCATTGACCTCGATGCACCAGGCCTGAGCGGCGGCATTGGCGATCCGTAGATCAACCGGCGTCCCGGTGATGGCGGCGTCGGTGAGCAGCGGCACTGCCAGGTCGCGTTGGGAATAGCCGCACAGGTTTTCTACGATGCCTTTGGATTGCGGGTCGTTGGCGTGGCAGAAATCGGGAGTGAAACCGTAATGGCTTGCCAGCCGGACATATTCGGCGGTAGGAATCACCACGTTCGCGACGACGCCACCTTTCAAGCACGCCATCCGATCAGCCAGAACCTTGGTGGGGACACCACCGATCGCTCCCAGAGCTTCGGCAATCAACGCCAACGTGGTGGCGGATCGCTGATCGGTGGCGAACGCCACGAAGCGCCACCGGGAGAACGCCAGCACCGCGCAGAACAGAAACAATCCCGGCGCGGCCTCGGCCCAGTCGATTACCAGGTACTCACCCGGTGACCACACCGCTGGGCGGCGACCCCGATGATGCTCGTTGCGCCACACGACTTTCGCTTCAGCGACCAGGCGACGGAAGTTGCGGGCCGAGCCGTCGTAGCCGGCGGCCCGCGCGATTGGCAACATCCTCTTGGCCGACATCCGACCTTGGGACTTGTCGACGCGTTCGGCGACCAGCTCGGCTACCGCATCGTAGTTGTGGGCCCGCTCAGCCCGCGGAGCCGCAGTATCACCGGCTTCGAACTTCTCCACGACCCGTTTGACGGTCCTATGAGTGGTACCGCACAGCTGCGCGGCGCCCCGGTATGACCCAACTTGTTGATAGGCAGAAATGATGTCCATGCGGTCCCTCGCAGACTTCAATGGAACTCCCCGGTGGTGACGATGAGTGGTTGGCACCTTCACCGTCACCACCGGGGCCCGCAGTTCCTGATCGACACGACGAACACGGGGTGGGTACTTTTATCTGGCCACCAGTGGGTACCTCCACGTGGCCACCAGTGGGTACTTTTTCATGGCCACGGACACCAAGCTCAACGGTGATCAGGCGGCACTTGCCCGGCGCATGAAAGCCAACGGGGAGACCGCTGCCACCATCTGCGAGACGTTGGGAATCGGTCGGACGACTCTGTACCGGTATTTGGCGGAGAGCGCGGAGGACTGAACAGACGTGCTTAGGGGCCGCCGCGAATTGTCTCCCGTGGGATAGCCCCGGCGGTGTCGCCTCGATCGCTGAGTGATGGCAGCGGGCGCAGTGCAAAGAAGAACCCCAGTCCCGCCGCTAAGTTCTATCCACTCCCGCCGGTGCCGACCGCAGCCAGCCCCTAGAAACGGCTTGAAAAAGCCTCGGCACCAAATCCTCGTCTCTCGTCACCGGCTATCCAAGCGGCTTCAGGAAGCGGTTGGACAAAGCTCTTCTGCGTTGCGAGCCTAGGACCTCGGCGTGACCTCGTAGCTGAGAACATCCACTTGAGCAGTTATTAGGCCGATCGACACCGAGCGATACGCCAACGGATTTGGGAACAAAACATCGCGAAACCGATGCGAATACGCGTGACGTGAGCCGAAATACCGGGAATCGCGTCAACATAACGACTTCACAGAAAGCGCTCCGTCGCGCTTGGTTTTCTCTTACCGTTGAGGTCCATAAGAAGAGCCGACCAGGGAGACAACATCATGAAACTGCGAGTTCTCTTGGCGATTTCGATAACAATTGCGGCGGCTCCGATTGGTGTGGCCGGGATTGCGCACGCTGGCGGCCCCCCCGGCCCCACCCCCACCCCCAGCGGGCCCACTGGGGGCGCCACCGGCAGCTATTCGTTCCAGTCACCAGGAGGCAACATCGCCTGCACTTTGGGACCCTCCACAAATCCCGGCCTGACCGTCGCCGCCTGCGACATCGGCGACCACACCTACACACCGCCGCCGAAACCGGCCGACTGCCACCTGGGTTGGGGTGATCGCTTCAGCCTGCTGCAGGGTAATGCGGCGATGATGGATTGCCACGGGGACACGCTGCGCGTCCCCGGTCTGTCGACACTGAACTACGGTCAAACACTCTCCTCCGGGCCGATCACCTGCGACAGCGAGTCCGCCGGGATGACATGCACAGACAACAGCACGGGTCACTTCTTCCGTGTGTCATCCGGTTCATATCAGCTGAGCTGATCTCGCCGTCACGATCGGCTGGGCAAGGAGCGGCATTACGGCGGCGCAGGATGGTGAATGGCAAGATCACGTCGCCGTACTGGTTTGGCTGGTACGGTCCGCGCAATAGGTCAGCGATCTTCCAGATCAGATTGGCATTGGTCTGCGCCATGTGCGCGTAGTCCTCCCTCGCCTCGACTGCATCCTAGAGCCGAGGAAGGACCAGGTGCTTGCCGAGTACAAGAAGATCCAGTCGACGAAGGTCGATCCTGACGTGCTCCTGAAGGCCAAGTTCAAGCTGCCCTTCTACAACACATCCCGCTGGACCTTCGCCTCGCTGATTGGCGATCCCGAGGGAGTGGCTGACAACCTGGTCGACTACATCCAAATGACTTCCATGCGGCACAGCAGTATTTACCCCGTAACGTCGTCGAGGTAACGATGCCCAGCCCAGATATCTCAGGTCAGGTTCCCCCGTGGCCAAAGTTCGCCCGGCCACTGCTTGAGGTGCTCAGCGATGGGCAGATTTGGAAGACCAGGGATCTCAAGGCTGCGGTAATTGACCGTCTTCAGCTCTCGGAGGCACAGCGTGCGGTCACCCTGAACTCCGGTCAAACACAGGCCTACAACCGGGCGGGTTGGGCGCTGCATTTTTTGACCCGAGCCACCGCCGTCCAGAAGGTCCGCAACGGCGAGTCGCAGATCACCGACCTCGGTCGACAACTGCTCCGCGATCATCCGGTCGAGATCACTGAAGTCACCCTGCGAAAGATTCCCGCCTATCAGGCTTATGTTCCGAAGAAGCGTGCCAACACCACGGCGGTGGTCGACGTCGAGCGCTTGCCGTCGTACTGGTTCGTCGGGGCATTCTTCGATGGCACCGAAGACGACGGCGGCGCGATCGGTGACCAGACCAGCAGGTTCGTCAAGAAGGGTTGCTGGGTCAACGGCAACCGAGATCGATACGTCGACGCGGTGAAGGCGATGCAGCCGGGTGAACGCATTGCCATCAAGGCCGCCTTCACCCGCATGCATGAGATGCCGTTCGACACTAAAGGCAATCGGGTGTCGGTGATGGCGATCAAAGCCACCGGCACCATCACTCACAACCACGGGGACGGGCATAACATCGACGTCGCTTGGGATCCGCTCGAACCAGTGCTAGAGTAGTACTTCTACACCAACCAGCGAACTGTGTGGCGGGTCCGACCTACCGACTGGCAATCCAAGGCTTTGACCGAGTTCACCTTCGAGGATGCCGATCAGGACTACGACGAGTTCCGCAACTCCACGTACTGGGCGGACCGTTTCGGAGACACGGCCCCGGAAATCATCGAGGAAGGGTGCTGAGGAGACCACCGAGGAAGAAACTGCGGCAACACCGGCGTATGGCGTCGCCGACATCATCGCCGACGGGTGTTTCATTCCTGAGCAAACGCTGCTGGACTACCTCGACGCTTTGGCTACAGCGGCCAGGGCGGCGGCTATAGTGCGAACCTTCCTCATGGGAGGTCAGCGTAGATTCGCCGCTTAGCGTCGGCGTAGAGCCATTCGTCCCGAGACAAGCGGGATTAGTCCTATTACCTCCACATCGGTCACGTGGGTCGGCTGTCTCTGTCTGTGCGTCCGCAGTGCGTCCGCAGTAGTTTCATTTGCGGTCGGTTCTCGCCAACGGGGTCAACGTAACAACCAGCAGCTAGAATTAGAGACCTACGACGCGACCGTCATATGCAAGATCGAAAGCCGCGTCATCTGCATGGGCGAGCATGTCGGCCGACATATGAGTAAGGATGATGTGTCGGCTGGCCAGCTGGTCGCGGTGCGCGAGGAGGTCGGCGTGTCGCAGGTGGTAGGGCACCGCTTTGTCCCAGTAGTAGGACTCGGCGATGAACAGGTCGCTGTCAGCGGCCAGGTCAATGAGGACATCGGTCCATGCGGTGTCGCCGGTGTAAGTGATGGCCTTGCCGGCGATATCGACACGTAGCCCCAAGGCGGTGTTGCCCGGCATCCCGTGGTCGACCTCGACGGCGCGTACGACTGCGTTGTGGATGCTTGCCTGGCCGTTGCCGGGCTGCAGTTCGATCACGTTGACCTCGAAACGGCGGCGCACCGTCGAGGAGCCGGGAAACATCACCTCCAGAGCTGCGGTGAGCCGGTCAGCGGTGCCGGCCGGGCCGGCGATCGTCAACGGGGCCTCGCGGCGGTTGAACTGCCCATCGAGGATCAGCTGCGGTAGCCCGCCGTAATGATCGACGTGTAGATGCGAAACCAGCACCGCGGCAACCTGGTTGGGGTCGATACCTTGGCGTTTGAGGGCGACCAGGCTGGTCGCGCCGCAGTCCAGCAGGATCGGCGCCTGTTCACCAACCTGCACAGCGATGCAGGCCTGCAAGCGCCCGCCGCTTCCGAACGCATCACCGGATCCGGCAAAGGTCACCGTGACACCGCCATCGCCGGTCATAACCACCGAGATCACCACCCAAGTCTTGCCGACCAAATATCGGCGCGCCGACGAGGGCCTGATCCTCACCGATCGACATGCACGGGCGCCCGACTACCCTCAACACCGAGTCCAGCACCACGCTGAGCTCTCACATCAGTAAGTCTCCGGACTCACCGGGGCGATTCAGGTACCGGAACTTTACAACCATTCCGTTTGCCCAAGGGTGGTCGCCATCACCGTGCCGGGCTGAGCAGCGAATCCATGCCGGCGACCGCCGCGCGCTGAACTTCTTCGATCAC
>JARLGS010000374.1 GCA_031292695.1 Mycobacterium sp.
CGCGAACCTGGCGACAGGTCGACGGCAAGGCACGTGGCCAGTAGCTGTATGAGTCAGCCGGGCTCGCTTCGCGCTCCATCATTGTGACAGAGAGTAGCGGTAGGTCGTGGTGACGTCCTGGTCGGGATGGGCCGGGTTAAAGGTCCCTGTCTTGTAGTTCTGGACCGTCGCCGCGATCGAGTTGTCGGCGTTGTAGCGGGTGACGTCGCTGCGGGCCAGTGGTGTGTTCAACCCCACCGTCGTGGTGATCACCCGGCCCACATTGTCGTAGCCATAGCCGGTGGTCTCGGCCTGGCTGCTGCCGTAGCCGGTGGTGACATCGCTGACCTGGCCGCTGACGTCGTAGTCGTAGTGGGTATCTACGCCGCTGGGGCTGATCTCGTCCTCCAGCCAGTTCTTGCCGGGGTAGCGCGCGTTGTACACGTAGTGGGTGGTCAGGCTGAGCGGCGTGGTCGTGGTGATGCCGGTGGTCACTTGGGTCAGGTTGCCAGCCGCGTCGTAGGTCAGCCCGGTCTGCCGGCCCAGGGTATCGGTGGCCGCTATGGGCCGGCCTGCGCTGTCGTAATCGATGGTGCTGGTTTGGGCCATGGCGTTCGTCACACGCACCGGCTCACCGGAGGGGTTGGACACCATGGTGCTGGTGTTGCCGTTGCCGTCCACGCTGGCACCAGGCGTGATGTTCTGGTCGAACTGTGACTGCTGGACGGCCGTGCCGTTATGGAGTTCGCCGATCAACGTGTTGGTATTTGGGTCGAACTGGTAGTCTACGGTGTCGGTGCTCCCATCCTGACCGGTGGTGACCACGACGGTATCGGTGCTCGTGTACGTCACGGCGAGCGTGGTACCGGCCTGCAACACCTGGCCGATCACCGTGCCGGCCGGCGCGTAGCTGTCGTACGTGGTGCCTACCAGTTGTTGACCCTGATTGTCCTGTATCGCGGTCATCAGGTGGTTCGTGTAGGAGTAGGTCGTGGCGCGGCCCATCACATCGCCGACCTGCTGCAGGTCACCGGCCGCCGCGTAAACATAGTGCACGCTGCGACCGGCAGGGTCGCGCACGTCTTGGAGCTGGTTGGTACCGGGGTAGTAGTCGATGGCCAGATAGCGGCCGGCGTTGTTGGCATCTGTGACCTGCGTGAGCCGGCTCCCGGCGTCGTAGGCGAGGCGGAGCGTTCCGCCGTGCCCATCGTTCTCGGCCGTCAGCTGGCCCGTGGGGCTGAAGGTCCGCGTCGATTGGTAGGGCGCGGTCTCCGTGTAGGTGCCGTCGCCGTGCTGCACCAGGGTGCTGTAGACGCCGGGGAACGGGGTGAACTGGCCACTGCCGGGGTCCGTGAAGCGATCCCAGTTGCCCTCGGCCGACCGCACGATGATCGTATTGGGCTCGCCGCCCGGCATCGCGTGCGTGACCAGATGCGTGCTGAAGGTATCCGCCCAGCCGTAACCCAGAAGACCGGGCTGGTCCGCGTCGCCCGTCGCCTGGCTGTTGTAGGTCCGTGTCCAGGTGAGCGCCGGGCCCGCCGAGGCCACCGCCAGGTCGGTCATGCCCGTAAAGTAGTTTCCGGTGCGGCTGTTGAAGGATTGACCGGCGGCCGGCTGCGCGCTATTGCAGCTGCAGCGGTTCTGTGTCGATGGCAGAACGGCCGGGATGGACAGCTTGGTGACGAAGGTGTCGTATGCGCCGTCACCGCCGCTGGGCGCGCCGCCGCCGTTGGTGACCGGAAAGTCGGCGGATTGCGTCATGCCGGTGACGTACACGGCACCGTTGCCGTCCAGCGCAATGTCGTTGATGTCGTCCAGCCAGCTGCCGCCGAGGTAGGTGCCATACAGCAGCGCGCTGCCCGTGGCATCGAGTTTAGCAATCACGCCGTCGTAGTCCCCGGCGCTCTGCGGCGCATAGGCATCGGCGGTGGTCTGGAACCCGCCGCCGGTGTTGCCGACCACGTAGGCATTGCCGGTCGCATCGACCGCCAGACCGCCGCCCCCCATCCCGTTGATGAACGTGCTGTAGAGCAGCCGCGTACCCGTGCTGTTGAGCTTGGCGACGAACGCATCGGTATCCGCGGCGACGGTCTGGTAGGCGCCGGTGGTCGTTGGGAAATCAGCGGAGTAGGTGGTTCCCGCGACATAGGCGTCGTCGGCGCCGTCCAGTGCCACGCTGGTCCCGGCATCAAAGTCCGAGCCGCCCAGGTACGTGCTGTAGAGGAACTGGCTGCCCTCCGCGTTCAGCAAGGTGACGAAGGCATCCTGGTTGCCGCCATAACTCCGCTGGACGGCGTTGCTCGAAGTGGGAAAGTCGGTGGACGTCGTGGACCCTGTCACGGCTGCGTGTCCGCTGCTGTTCACGGCGATGCTCCAGCCGACCGTGTCGGCTGACCCCCCCAGGTACGTGCTGTAGATCAGCCCGGTCCCGGCAGCGTTGAGCTCGGTCACGAAGCCATCACTGTCGCCACCGCCGTAGGTCGGCTGGGCAGCATTGGGCGTGAGGGGAAAGTCGGTCGAGCTGGTGACGCCCGTCACGTAGGCGTTGTCGCCGGCGCCCACCGCGACACTCTCACCGATCGCGCCGCTGGAGCCACTGAGGAACGTGCTGTACAACAGCGCATCGCCGGTTGCACTGAGCTTGGTGACGAATGCGTTCACCTCGCCGCCCTGCCAGGTGGGCTGGAAGGCGCCAGCTGTGGTGGGAAAGGTCCAGTCCCCGGTGAGGCCCGTGACGAAGGCGTTGCCACTGCCGTCGACGGCAATGCGACTGCCGCCATAGTTGTTGGTGCTCGTACTAAGGTACGTGCTGTACAGCAGCTGGGTACCGCCGGCGTTGAGCTTCGTGACGAAGGCGTCGACTCCCCACCAGCTCGAGACATAGCCCTGCTGGATTGCGTCCTGCGAGGTAGGAAAATCAGTCGAGCTGGTGTAGCCTGTCACGTAGGCGTCGCCGCTCCCGTCGACCGCGATGCCGCGTCCCTCGTCGCTGCCGCTGCCGCCCAAATAGGTGCTGTATGCGAGGACAGGATCTATCACGAGCGGCCTGGTATGGTCGTAGGCGCCGATAGTAAAGCCGACCTTCCGTCCCCCGAGCGACCGCCAGTTGCCGTGGATGGTCAGGCGCTTGCCGCGCACGGTCTGATAGATCGTGGGCTGGCCCTGTCGCACAGTCTGCCCACCCGCCTGCTGCACCAGATCACCGTGCGCATCGATCTGCGCCCCCTGCGCGCCCTCGACGGCCAGTTGGATGGCCGTGGGGTCGGCGCCGGGCGCCACGGTCCAGTCGTATTCCATGTGGCCCTGGTTGCCGTACAGCACCAGGTCGATCCCGGGATAGATGTTCTGGTATGCGACGCGTGCGTAGGTGGGCACGTCGGTATGCCACTGCGATGGGTCCTTCCCGCGGAAGTAGTTGACCTTGCCCGGCAGCGCATCCAGGCCCACCAGCGTGGGGTGCGGGTTGGCGTGGAGGTACTGCAGGCCGACGACCGCGGCGGTGATAGGCGTCGTGCTGAGCGCGTGCGTCTGCTGGCCGGGTGTCGCGCGCGATGCCAGCGCGTGGCCACGCCGCGCGTCGGAGCCGACAGCCGGCTGGCCGGATTGCGTGGTGCTCAGCGGGATGGTCAGCACCAGCTGCTGGCTGGTGAGGAAGAGCGTGCCACCATCGCCATGTGTGAGGAATGACACGGAGGCGGCGGTCTGGCCGACGTTCGGCTCGAAGCTCAGCGGCAGGGCGCCGTAGCCCGCGGCCAGCTTTGCCGCGGCCGAGGTCCGGGCGGTCGTCTGTCCTGCCGTGGCGGCTGGGGCGCCGGAGCCCTGCGCGACCGTGTGGCGCAGTGGGCCCGGCACGAACGAGCGCGGCGGCAGGCTCGACTGCGGCATCACCGGC
>JARLGS010000036.1 GCA_031292695.1 Mycobacterium sp.
GCCAGCGGGTCGGCCACCATTACGGTCTGTGGGGCAAGGCTTTTCAGCTTCGCGGCGGACTTGACCATGCTGCGCAACTCGGCGCCGGACGGACCGAGCGCGGAGATGTCGTTGGGGATGATCACCAGGTTGCCGGTGCCGGTCGTGGGTAGTGGCTTCTCGAAATCCACCGAGGGCAGCAGCCGATCCAGCCAGCGGGGCAGCCACCAGTTCCACTGGTCGAACATCGCCATCAGCGCGGGCACCAGAACCAGGCGCACCACCGTCGCGTCGACCGCGATGGCCACCGCACACGCGACGCCCATCTGGGCCACCAGCGGCATGCCGGCGAAGGCGAACCCGATGAACACCGCGATCATGATCAGCGCGGCACTGGTGATGGTCCGCGCGCTGGTGCTGACGCCGTATGCCACGGCGTCGCGGGTGTCCCCGGACTGCAGGAAGCGTTCGCGAATGCGCGCCAGCAGGAAAATCTCGTAGTCCATGGACAGGCCGAACGTCATCGCGAGCACGAGCGGCGGAATGGTGCTGTCCAGCGATTCCAGAGGTTTGAATCCCAGCGGCTCCAGCCAGCCCCACTCGAAGACTGCCACCAGGCTGCCGTAGGCCGCGGCCACCGACAGCACGGTCATCAGGACGCCCTTCAACGCCAGGAACACCGAGCGGATCGAGATCAGCAGCATCACGAACGCGATCAGCGACACGAAGACGAACACCAGGATCTCGGTCGTGGCGACACGGTTGTCGAAGTCCATGATCAGCGCTGCCGGGCCGCCGACATCGACGGAGATGTTCGGGCCGGCGACGTTCGGCAGGTGTTGTCGCATCCACGTGATCGAATCGCGGGCGACCAGATCCTCGGGATCGACCGACAGTACGACGGAGAACAGCGCGCTGCGGTTGTCGTTGCCGAACACCGGAGGGGTCACGTTGGCCACGTCCGGCGCCTGCGTCATGGTCTTGTGCAGTGCTTCGAGTGTGGCGCTGTTCTGCGGATCGGACGCCGTCTGGTCCGGGAACGTCACGAGCACCCGGATGGGTCCGAGCGCGCCGGGGCCCAGGGCCTCGGCCGCAGCCGCGACGCCTTCGCGGATTTCGTGGGTGGGCTGGAACTGGCGCAGCATGCTGTTGCCCAGCTTCATGTGGAACGACGGCGCCGCCAGGACGATCAGGAAGATCGCGGCCAGCAGCGCCGACAGCCACGGCCGTCGCATGGTGGCGCCCGTCCAGCGGGTCCAGAAGCGGGATTGCGCGGCGTCCGAGCGGCGGTTGACGTGCAGCCAGGACGAGCGGGTGGCCACCCGCTTGCCGAAGGTGGTGAGCACGGCCGGGATCAGGGTGGTCGAGGTCAGCACAGCGACGGCGACGGCCAGGATCGCACCGGTCGCCATCGACGACAAGACCGGAGTGCCGATCAGATAGATACCGGTGATCGAGGCGATCACCGTCAGCCCGGACAGCAGCACCGCCAGGCCCGAGGTGGCCATCGAGGCGTCGACGGCCTGGTCCGGGTCGCGTCCGGCGCGCAGTTCCTCGCGGAAGCGCATCAGGATGAACAGCGAGTAGTCGACGGCAAGGGCGATGCCGAACATCGACAACGTGGTGGTCACGAACACGCTCATGGTGACCCAGATCGACAGGAGATAGACCACCCCCATCGTCACGATCACCGTGCACGCGCCGAGCAGCATCGGCATCGCCGCGGCCGCCAGTGAACCGAACACCGCGAGCAGCACGATCAATACGATCGGCAGGTTCCACTTCTCGGCCTCGGCGACATCGTGCTTGGTGGTCTCGCTGGCGGCCGCGCCGAGCGCGCCCTGTCCGATCACGTACAGCCGGACCTTGCCGTCAGCGGTCCGGCCGGGTTTGGCGCCCTGGATACCGACGGCCTTGCGTAGCTTCTTGGCGATGTCCACCGCGCCGCTGTTGTTGAAGTCCAGCTGCAGCGTGACCACGTAGGGCTTGCCGGCCTGGGGTTCGGCCTGGCCGGGGTTGGGTACCACCTTGACGTTGGAGACGCCGGCGGCGATCCGTTTGAGGTGCTCGACGGCGTCGGTCATGTCCGCCTGCGAGGCGTCGGCGTTCGGTGCCGCCACCAGCGCCAA
>JARLGS010000375.1 GCA_031292695.1 Mycobacterium sp.
CCGCCGGCCATGGCTTCGGCCAGCCGGTCGGCGAGGTGGCCGAGTGTCCCCGGATCGACGGCCTCGTCAGCGGCGGCCAGCCGACGCAGTTCGGCGTGCACCTGGCGGATGCGTTCGGCGTTCACTGTGGCGGTGTCGGCAGGCTCGGCCTGCAGCAGCCGGAGCCGGCGGTCCACCTCGTCGCGAATGGTGAGCTCGTCGGCCAGCCGGCGCGCGGAGGCCAGCATGAGGTCGGCGGCCCGGCCGCCGAACGGCGCGCTGGATCGGTAGGCGCCGTAGAGCATGGCGCGGGCCTGGCCGCCGATGACCACCGGGACCGCCAGCACCGACCGGATGCCCTCGGACAGCACCGGGACGTCGTAGTCGTGGGTGATGGACGGCGCGTGCCGGTAGTCGGCGACCGCCAACGGCCGGCCGGACACCATGCTGGCCCCGCCGATACCGAAGTTCGACCGCACGATCAAGCCGCGCAATCGGCTGGTTCGGGTGCCGTAGAACTCGGTGAGCAGCAGCGCGTCGTCGTGCACCGCGCCGCCGAACATCACCGGCACCTGGCCTTCGGTGCCGATCCGGCGCAGCTCGGCGCGCACCGCGTCGGTGTCGCGCGGGCGAAGCACGGATGGGCCGGTGGTCACGGGGCAGTACCCTCTTTCGGGGGTAGCGGGCGGATGGGTGTGACGTAGATCCTACGTTGATGGTGACCAACACCGACATGTATCGCGCCGCCCGGGACGGTCTGGTGGCATCGATCGGCGACTATGAGCAGGCCGTCGATACCTTCCGCTGGCCGCAGCTGACCGGTGCCTTCAACTGGGCCACTGACTGGTTCGACGTGATCGCCCGCAGCCCCGAGCGGGCCGAGCGCACTGCGCTGTGGATCGCCGAAGAGGGCGGGTCCGAGCAGCGCTACACGTTCGCCGAGCTGGCCGACAGATCCGACCGCGTGGCGACGTGGTTGCAGACGCTGGGTGTCGGCAAGGGCGACCGCGTCATCGTCATGTTGGGCAACCAGGTCGAGCTCTGGGAGTCGATGCTCGCGGTGGCCAAGCGGGGTGCGGTGGTGATGCCGACCACCGGGGCACTTGGACCGGCCGATCTGGCCGATCGCATCACCCGCGGCGGGGCCGGTTTCGTGGTGGCGGGCGCCGCGGACGCCGACAAGTTCGCCGCGGTCGAAGGACAGTACACCGGCATCGTTGTCGGAGCGGCCGTGCCGGGTTGGCATTGCTATACCGATGCGTACCAGGCGGTTTCAGCGGGTCCGTTCGCGGCGGTCACCGAGGTGACCGATCCGCTGCTGGTCTATTTCACCTCGGGTACCACCAGCAAGCCCAAACTCGTTGAGCACTCGCAGATTTCGAACCCTGTCGGGCATCTGTCCACCATGGCCTGGATCGGGGTGCGGCCGGGTGACGTGCAGTTGGCGATCAGCTCGCCCGGCTGGGCGAAACATGCCTGGAGTTGCATATTCGCGCCGTGGATCGCGGAGGCGACCATCTTCGTCTACAACTACCGCCCGTTCGACGCCGCCGCGCTGTTGCGGCAGCTGCGCCGGGCCGAGGTCAATACCTTCTGCGCGCCGCCGACCGTCTGGCGCATGCTGATCCAGGCCGACCTCGGCGCCAAACCCGAAGGGTTGCGCGAGATTCTGGGTGCGGGCGAACCGCTCAACCCGGATGTCATCACGAAGGTGCAGCAGGCCTGGGGGCTGACCATCCGGGATGGCTTCGGCCAGACCGAGACCACCTTGCTCGTGGGCAACGCGCCGGGGCAGTCGATCAAGTCCGGTTCGATGGGGCGGCCGATGCCGGGGGTTCCGGTGGTGTTGGTCGATCCAGTCACCGGTGAGCCGGCCGACGAAGGCGAGATCTGCCTCGATCTGAGCGCCCGGCCGTTGAACCTGATGACCGGTTATCTCGGTGACCCGCAACGCAATGCCGCAGTGACGGCAGGTGGCTACTACCACACCGGAGACGTGGCCAGCCGGGACGACGACGGCTACATCACGTATATCGGCCGCACCGACGACGTGTTCAAGTCCTCGGACTACAAGGTGTCGCCGTTCGAGCTGGAAAGCGTGCTGATCGAGCATCCGGCGGTGGTCGAGGCCGCGGTGGTGCCGCAGCCGGACGACACCCGGCTCGCGGTGCCGAAGGCGTATGTCCAGTTGGCTGCGGGCTGGGCGGCAGAGGCCGAAACCGCCAAGGCCATCATGGAATTCGCCCGAGATCACCTGGCGCCGTATTTGAAAGTTCGTCGGGTCGAGTTCGGCGACCTGCCGAAGACCATCTCCGGAAAGATTCGTCGTGTGGAGCTGCGCAACCGCGAGGATGAGGCACATCGGGCCGGCACCCCGATCCCGTCGGAATACCGCTACGAGGATTTGGTGAGTTGATGCTGAGTTACGACGCGGGGCCGACCGACACCCCGATCCTCGAGGAGACCCTCGGCGCGAACTTCGAACGCATTGCCGCGCAATATCCCGACGTCCTGGCACTGGTGGACCTGGCCCAGGGGCTACGTTACAGCTACGCCGAGATGAATGCCGAAATCGACCTGATTGCACGGGGTTTGATGGCGCGGGGCATCGGCAGAGGTGACCGCGTGGGCATCTGGTCGCCGAACTGTGCGCAATGGGTGGTGGCGCAGTTCGCGACAGCGAAAATCGGCGCCATCCTGGTCAACATCAACCCCGCCTACCGGCTGCACGAATTGGCCTACGTGCTGGGCCAGTCCGGTATCCGCACGTTGATCGCGGCCTCCCGATTCAAGACCTCGGACTATGCGGCGATGATCGGCGAGGTCCGCGCCGAGACGCCGGGTCTGACGGACGTGGTGTTCCTGGATGGGCCCGACTGGCAGCGGCTGCGCAGTGACGCCGACGGGGTACCGGCCGAGCTGTTGACGGACAGTCAGTGCCGGCTGCACCCCGACGACCCGGTGAACATCCAGTACACCTCGGGAACAACCGGTTTCCCGAAAGGTGCGACGTTGTCGCACCGCAACATCCTGAACAACGGTTTCTTCGTCACCGAAGGCATCGGGCTGATGCCGGGGGAGCGGTTGTGCCTGCCGGTGCCGTTCTACCACTGCTTCGGCATGGTCATGGGCACCCTGGGATGCACGACTCACGGTGCCACCGTGGTGATTCCGGCGCCGGGTTTCGATCCCGGGGCAACGTTGGCGGCCATCGAATCCGAGCGCTGCGCCGGCGTCTACGGGGTACCGACGATGTTCATCGCCATGCAGAACCACCCCACGTTCGCCGAGCGGGATTTGACGAGTCTGCGAACCGGGATCATGGCCGGGTCGGTCTGTCCGACCGAGGTGATGAAACGTTGTGTAGCCGAGATGAATATGACCGAGGTGGCCATCGCCTACGGCATGACAGAGACGTCGCCGGTGTCCTGCCAGACCCTGATCGATGACGACCTGGAGCACCGCACCACATCGATCGGCCGGGTGCAGGCGCACCTGGAGATCAAGGTGATCGATCCGGACACCGGGCAGACCGTCGAGCGGGGTCAGTCCGGAGAGTTCTGCACCCGCGGCTATTCGGTGATGCTGGGCTATTGGCGCGACGACGAAAAGAGCAGGGAAGTAATCGATTCCGAAGGCTGGATGCACACTGGCGACCTGGCGGTGATGGCGGACGACGGCTACTGCAGCATCGTCGGCCGAATCAAGGACATGGTGATCCGCGGTGGTGAGAACATCTACCCGCGCGAGGTCGAGGAGTTCTTGCACACCCATCCGGATATCGAGGATGCGCAGGTGATCGGGGTGCCCGATCCGCGCTACGGCGAGGAGCTGTGCGCCTGGGTCCGCATGAAGGCGGGGGCGGAGCCGTTGGACGCCAAGGCCATTCGGGATTTCGCTGCGGGCTCGTTGGCGCACTATAAGATTCCGCGCTACGTCCGCGTGGTCGAAGAGTTCCCGATGACGGTGACCGGCAAGGTGCGCAAAGTCGACATGCGCGCCGAAAGCGTGCGGCTGTTCGGCCTGGATTAGCGGCGTCCCCTTCCGCCCAAACGGACAAACGGGCCGCAAAGGTCGAGTAAAAGCGGCCAATACGTCGATCTCGGCGCAGGCGAGCACGGGCGGCCGTGTTGACGCGCCCATGCCGCGCGGGTTACCTTTCACAAGTCAGCACCTCGCTAGGCGAGGCTCCTGAACGAACAGAAGCCACTGATCCGACGACGTCGAGAGACGCCCAGGGTTAGGACAGGTCTCCCCGGATTAAGGGGTGACCCGAAGTGGCTATCCGCCCGCCGGATTACGTCGTTCAGTGCCGAAGCTCTGACGAGAGGGGTGTACGTGGCGCCGAGTATTGACGGGTTCTTGAGGCCCGATCCGGACGCTGCAGCCTCCCCTGTGTGTTGCCATAGATGGCACAGCTGCCCCGACCGGGGCCCGACGGCGAGGAGGTGAGGGACGACATGAAATCTGGCGATGGTCCGAGTTCCAGTCCGGAGCGAAAACCCAACGTAGACAAGTTCATTCAAGCTCTCCCGCAGCCTTGCCGACTCTTCATCGGTGTGGTCGTCTGATCGACGGCGCCTGACCGATGCTCTCTGTGGCCGGCCTGCGGGACTGATCCCGACAGGAGTCCTGTCATGACCGTATTCCGTAGTGCCGCAGTACGTCGTGTTTTTCGGCGGGTGAGCGCCCGTACGCGCCTGACCCCGCAGGAACGGCACAACCTCCGGATGTCCCAGACGCCGCTTGCGGTGATCTCGGCTTCCATTGGGGCACACCCCAACTTCTGACCCTTCGGTCCTCGCGACGCGGTCCGCCCACCGATTCCGGTGGGCGGGCTCGCGCCCGCATGAGCGGGCGATGTTGTTCGCCTGCCTTAAACCTCACGAGAGGACTCTCGACATGGCCTTCTTCGCTCGCGTCCCCCGTTCTTCCAGTGGATTGTCTGTAGCGCGACATGATTCGGCCGGCACGGCCGTTATTGACAGCGCGCACGTCGGTGACATTGTCGGCGCGCTCGGCACCATCCGCACCGATGAGACCACCACCGGGCGCAGCCCCTGGCAGCGACTGAAAATGCTGCTGGTGATCATGGGCCCCGGCCTGATCGTCATGGTTGGTGACAACGACGCCGGTGGCGTCGCCACCTACGCCCAGGCCGGTCAGAACTACGGCATGGCGCTGATGTGGACACTGGCGCTGCTGATTCCGGTGCTGTACGTGAACCAGGAGATGGTGGTCCGGCTCGGTGCCGTCGCCGGCGTGGGGCACGCCCGGCTGATCTTCTCCCGGTTCGGCAAGTTCTGGGGCGCGTTCAGCGTCGGCGACCTGTTCATCGTCAACGCGCTGACCATCGTCACCGAATTCATCGGTGTGTCACTGGCTTTGAACTACTTCGGGCTGCCCAAATCGATCTCGGTGCCGCTGGCCGCGGTGCTGCTGTTCGCGGTCGTGGCAGGTGGCTCGTTCCGCCGTTGGGAGCGTTTCCTTTTCGCGCTCATCGCGATCAACATCGTGATGTTCCCGTTGGCGTTCATCGTGCGGCCGTCGGTGGCGGACACCGCGAAGGGTCTGATCCCGTCGTTCCCGGGCGGACTGAACTCGACGTTGTTGCTGCTGATCGTGGCGATCGTCGGCACTACCGTCGCGCCGTGGCAGCTGTTCTTCCAGCAGTCCAACATCGTCGACAAGCGCCTGACCCCGCAGTGGATTCGGTACGAGCGGATCGACCTTTGGATCGGCATCGTCGTGGTGATGGTGGGTGCGGTGGCGATCATGGCCGCGGCCGCGTTCGGCCTCGCCGGCACCGGAGCCGTGGGTAACTTCACCGATGCCGGTGACGTGGCAAACCAGTTGGGCCAGCACGTGTCTCACACTGCCGGCGCGCTGTTCGCCATCCTGCTGTTGGACGCCTCGCTGATCGGGGCCAATGCGGTAGGCCTGGCCACCACTTACGCGCTCGGTGACACCTTGGGCAAGCGGCACTCGCTGCACTGGAAGATTACCGAAGCGCCGGCTTTCTACCTGGGCTACGCGGCGCTGCTGGCGCTGGCCGCCGCCGTATCGTTCAGCCCGGACCACGTGTTGGGCCTGCTGACCCAGGGCGTGCAAGCGCTGGCCGGAGTGCTGTTGCCGTCGGCGACGGTCTTCCTGGTGGTGCTCTGCAATGACAAGGCAGTGCTGGGCCCGTGGGTCAACACCATGCGGCAGAACATCGTGGCCGGTGTGATCATGTGGTCATTGATCCTGCTGTCCCTGGCCCTGACCGCGGCGACGTTCTTCCCGAATCTGACTGCGGGACAACTGGAGTTGGGCTTCGGAGTGGGGGTCGCGGTCGGCGTGCTCGGCGGTGGCGCTGTCGCCATCGCCAGTGCGCGGTCGGGTCGGTCGGGCCGGGAACAGGCGGCAGCCACAGTGGCGGCGGAGTTCGGCGGTCTGGATCCCGAGCAGGTCGCCGACCTGGATGAGCAGCCGCATGACCGGACGGTCCGCAAGGCCATGCTGGCGCAGGAGCGGGACAACTTCCGCACGCCCGCGCTGGACACCCTGGATCGTCCGACATGGTCACCGCTTCGAGTGGCCGGCATGGTCGCGCTGCGCGGCTACCTGCTGATTGCGGCGGTCCTGGTCGGGGTGAAGATCGCGGAGGCAAGCGGCAGCTGAACCTGTCGAGGGTTGGCCCCGCTGCCGGCTGAACCAGCCGGTGGCGGGCCCAACTGCGTGGCCCTGTCCCGAAATACCAGGATCTCGCGGAATCCGATGGCGCCGATTCTTAACGAGCTCTTGATGGCTCGGATGGATGCCCTGGCTTCGATTGCATGTTTTGATTGGTGTGGCTGGCCCCGACCGGGGCCGAGCATGAGGGAGGTGATGGATGACATGAACCTGAAGACAGCCGAAGTTCCCCAAGGTAGCGAAAAGGCGGCGCAGGCATGCGTATTCCCACCGCCCCGTTGCTCTACCGTCGTCTGATTCGGTATGGCCTTCTGACCGCCGCCGCCTGACTAGCAGGCCCGCGGGGCAGATCCCGACAGGAGTTCCCTTATGACCTTATTTCGCACTGCCGCCGTACAACACGTGGTTCGGCTGATGCAGGCCCGCACGCGCCTGACTCCGCAGGAACGACACAACCTTCAGATGTCGCACGTTCCGCTGGCAGTGATCTCGGCTTCCCTTGGGGCACACCCCGGTCGCTGAATCACGCCAGCAGCGGGCCCAACTGCGTTGCGTAGTCTTGTAGTACCGGGATTTGGCGGTGTAACAACTGATCCTGGTCGGCGCGGCCGGACATCGCCTGGGCGGCCACCAGGGTGCCGGCCGGGGACCGTACCGGCACCGCAACGCAGGCCGAATCGGCCCGCAGTTCCCCGGTCTGGGATGCGTAGCCACGCTCGCGAATGTCGTTGAGTTGTTCGGCCAGAACCGCTTTCGAGGTGATGGTGCGGTCGGTGAGCGCGGCCAGCGACGAGCCGAGCAGCGCACGGCTGCTCACCGGTTGGCCAGACCCGACAGTTGCCAGGCCAGCTGGTGTTGCAGGGCGGGAGCCCTGCCGGCCAATCCGACCACCAGGTTGCGGATCGGCCGCAGCGGTGCGGGCAGGGTGGCCAGCCGGGTCAGCCGGTCGGTCAGAGTCACGACCTGCTGGGCCAGTGGGCGCCGGGCTGCGCTGTATTCGTCGAGCGCGGCGTCGCGGCCGGTTTCCAGAACCGATGCCAGGGCGTCGCTCAGCGCGATGGCGTCCTGGATGCCCAGGTTCATGCCCTGGCCGCCGGCCGGGCTGTGCACGTGGGCGGCGTCACCAGCGAGCAGCACCCGTCCCGCGCGATAGCTGTCGGCGACCCGATGGTGGACCCGGAACCGGGAACCCCATGCGACGTCCGTCACCGTCACGCGGCCCGGCCCGAAGCCGCGAGTGTCCAGCATGTCCTGAATGAATGTGGCGGACGGCTGCTCGGGCGCGGAATCCACGGGTGCGACGATCCGGTAGGTGCCACCGGGGAGCGGGGCCACCACCGTCATCCCGTTGGCAGCCCAGAACAGGATCACCTCGTCGTCGGTGACGTCGCCGGTGAGGTGGACGTCGGCCAGGGCGAAGGACTCGCCGTACTGGCCGCCGGCGAA
Source organism: Mycobacterium sp. (assembly GCA_031292695.1). Lineage (GTDB taxonomy): Bacteria > Actinomycetota > Actinomycetes > Mycobacteriales > Mycobacteriaceae > Mycobacterium. The sequence continues at coordinate 8,101 of JARLGS010000375.1, forward strand.
CCCGATCCCGGCCTGGTTGCGGACCACGCTGTGCATGCCGTCGGCGCCGACGACGTACCGCGCCCGGATGACCTCGCCGTCGTCGAACTGTGCGGTGACGCCCTGGGCGTCCTGCGTGACACCCGTCAGGGTCCTGGGCCGGACCACTTCGCCGCCGAGCTCGGTCAGGCGTTCCAGCAGCAGTCGCTCGGTGGTGGACTGGGGTGCCATCAGGATGAAGGGATACCGGGTCGGCAACCAGCTGAAATCGACGGGAACCAGGGTGCGGTGGCCGTCTCGGATGGTGAATCGGGGCGCCGGAATTCCTTCTTTGAGTAGTCGCCGGGACACGTCGAAGTCTTCCAGTACTTCGAGGGTCCGGGCACTGACCGCCGCAGCACGTGAGGTGTTGGCGCCGACGTCCAGGCGATCGACAACGGTGGCACGGACATTGTGGGCTTCCAGCGCGACGGCCAGGGCGAGTCCTGTGGGGCCGGCTCCGACGATCAGCACATCGGTGTCAGTCATCTGTATCTCCTTCCGTGAATGCCAACGCTTGTTGGCATTGCCATGGTTGCGCGTAACGACGACAAAGTCAACAGTTGTTGGCATACAATTGTTGGCATGCGCAGATCGTCGGAAGAGACCAAGGCCGTGATCCTGGCGGCGGCCCGGGACCGGTTCGCGGAAAGCGGCTATCAGGCGGCGACGATCAGGGCGATTGCGGCCGACGCCCGCATCGACCCGTCGATGGTCATGCGGTACTTCGGGAACAAGGACCAGCTGTTCGCCGCCGCGGCCGAATTCGACCTACAGTTCCCAGACCTGTCGGACGTGCCCAGGCCCGAGTTGGGTGCGGCACTGGTGAGAGCTTTTGTCCATCGGTGGACCCAGGATGAGGGCCTGATCGTGCTGATGCGTTCGGCCACCACGAACGACGAAGCCGCGGAACGCATGCGCGGCGTCTTCGCGCAGCAATTGCTGCCGGCCGTCGCGCGGTTGCGGCCCGCCGGCGCCGTGCGGTGCGCCGGCTTGATCGGTACCCAGATGCTCGGGATGGCGCTGTGCCGATTTGTCCTGAAGCTCCCGCCGGTCGTCGAGATGACGGACGAGGATCTGGTGCACTGGCTCGGGCCGACCCTCCAGCGCTACCTCGACGAGGACTGAGCGGCTCGCCGCGGATCAGGCTTCGATCTCGCCCGCCACCCGGCGTTCGATCGCCGCTCGGGTGACCGCCGGCAGGGCGATCAGCCCGTCGAGTTCCCGGCGGGCCTTGCTGTAGGCGTTGTGCCGCTCGCTCGGGGTGGCCGCCGGGTCGGCCGCCACCCGCAGCAGGTGCTGGGCGCGGGCCAACCGCTCCTGGTCGTCGGCGGAGAAGTCACTGCGCCGGCGGCGGACCGCTTCGGTCTCCGCGACGTTGAAGGCTGTGGCGTACTCGTGGACCGCGTCGCGGTACTCGAGTAGGGCGTCGCGATCACCCACCAGGTCGTCGGGTGATCCCGGCCGCAGCAGGTTGGCACGGTTCTTGGCCTTGTGGAACGCGACGGTCAGCTGGTCGCGCATATCGGTCATGGCCGGAAAATCCAGCAGCTTGGCGACGTCCAGCTCGTAACTCAGCCAACGGTCGTCGGTGTCGTCGTGCTGGGCCAGGACTTTGGTGATCGTGCGGCGCTCGGTGGTCGCGTCGCCGCGCCCACGTCCAGAGGCTTCGGCCACCGCGATCTTGGTCTGTTGCTTGATCCGGAAGCGTTCCAGCCGACGTTCGGCGCGCCGGTCGCTGGCCACCGCGAGGGCGCGTACCGCCCCACCGATCGCCCCACCCAGCGGAAAGATCAGCCACCAGAAGTGCATCGCCATTTGCACCCTGTCCAGCATGCCATCGCGGCGGCTCAGCTGCCGGGCAGTCCGATCTGCCGATACCGTTGCAGCCGCATGCCCAGGCGCTGGGCGGCGGGCACCGTCCGCAGTTGGTGCAGCTCATGGGCGATGGTCGCCGACATCAGGCGGGTGAACTCCATCGGGTTCTCCGCGGCGTCGGGCTCCTCGGGCACGATGGTGTCGACGATGCCGGCGCGCAGTAGATCTTCGGATCGAATGCCCTGGGCCGCAGCGAGTTCGGCGGCATGGTCGACGTCGCGATAGACGATCGCGCTGGCCCCCTCGGGTGGCAGCGGCGCCAGCCAGCCGTGCTGGGCGGCCAGTACCCGGTCAGCCGGCACCATGGCCAGCGCGGGGCCGCCACTGCCCTGACCGAGCAGCACCGACACTGTCGGGGTGTCCAGGGTGACGAGTTCGGCCAGGCAGCGCGCGATCTCCCCGGCCAGTCCGTCCTCCTCGGCCTGACGGGACAGCGCAGGGCCGGCGGTGTCGATCACCAGAACCAGCGGCAGCTGCAAGCCGGCGGCCAGAGTCATACCGCGTCGGGCCTCCCGCAGTGCACGCGGGCCGACCACACCACCGATCACCCGGCGCTGGCCGACCACGACGGCGGGCTGCCCGTCGAACCGGGCCAGCGCCAGCAGCGTCGTGCCCGATTCCCCCCGACCGGTCCCGGACAGCAGCACCAGGTCGGTCGCGCCATGTGCGAGCAGATAGTCCACCCCGGGCCGGTCCGGCCGCCGTGACGCGACCACCGACTCCCAGGCAGCGATTTGTGCACGTGCGGTCTGGCCGGGCGTTACTGGAGGTGCACAAATCGCTGGATCAGGCGGGTCGGTGAGCACCGTGAGGACGCGATCCAGCACCGTGCGCAATGACCCCAGCGGCACCACGCCGTCGATCACCCCGTGGGCGGACAGGTGCTCGGCGGTCTGGACGCCTTCGGGGAACGGCCCGCCATACAGCTGCTCGTACACACGGGGCCCCAGGAACCCGATCAGGGCGCCCGGTTCGGCGGCGGTGAGGTGTCCGAGTGATCCCCAGGACGCGAACACTCCGCCGGTGGTCGGGTGCCGCAGGTACACCAGATAGGGCAGGTGCGCCCGCTTGTGCAGCTCGACGGCCGCGGCGATCTTGACCATCTGCAGGAACGCGACGGTCCCTTCCTGCATCCGGGTGCCACCCGAACTCGGTGAGGCCACCAAGGGCAATCTCAGGCTGGTCGCGCGCTGGACCGCGGCGGTGATCCGCTCGGCGGCGGCCACCCCGATCGAACCGGCCAGGAAATCGAACTCGCAGGCCACGACGGCCACGCGCCGACCGTGGACGGTGCCCTCGCCGGTCAGCACCGACTCGTCCAGCCCGGTGCGCAGCGTCGCGTCGGCCAGCTCGGCCCGGTAGTCGTCGGACAACGGGACCGCCGACGGCGGGCCGTCCCAGCTGCGAAAGGACCCGTCGTCCAAGATCGCGTCGAAGAACTGACGTGCTCCAGTCCGGCTCACAGGGTGAAGCGTATATAGGCTGGCCGAATGATTGGTGTTACCCGGGACGGCAATGTCCTGACCCTGGAAATGCAGCGACCCGAGCGGCGCAATGCGCTGAACGGCGCACTCGTCGACGGTGTGCGCGAAGAGATCGAGAAAGCCTCAGCATCGGATGTCCGTGCCATCGTGCTGACCGGAGCCGGCACCGTGTTCAGCGCGGGCGCCGACCTGTCCGACGCCGAGGGCGTGGCCAAGGAGCTGCCGGACAAGGCGCTGGCCCTGAACCTGGCCATCGACGCCAGCCCGGTGCCGATCATCGCGGCGCTGAACGGCCCGGCCATCGGCGCCGGCGTCATCATGGCCATGATCTGCGATCTGCGGGTCGCCGCCCCCGGCGCGTACTTCCAGTTCCCGATCGCCAAATATGGCCTGGCTCTGGATAACTGGAGCATCCGCCGGCTGACGTCCCTGGTCGGACACGGCCGGGCTCGCGGCATGCTCCTGGCCGCCGAGCGCCTCGACCTGGACACCGCGCTACAGACCGGCATGGTCAACCGCACCGGCACGCTGGCCGACGCGCAGGCCTGGGCAGCTGAGATCGCCGGATACGCCCCGCTGTCGCTCGCGCACTCCAAACGGGTGCTCAACGACGACGGCGCCTACGACACCGTCCGCGGCGAGCACACCCGGATGTTCAACAGGGCGTGGGCCAGCCCCGACGTGATCGAGGCCCAGGTCGCCCGCTTCGAGAAGCGGCCACCGAGGTTCCAGGGCGCCTGATGCTGCGGCGGGCACTCCGACTGATGTCGGGGACGGCGGCGTTGGTGACGGGCGGCTGGCTGGTGCGGGCGCTCAACGGGGCGCCTGCGGCTCTCGGTGCCGGTCCAGTCGACATCAACGCGGTGGCGGCCAACTCTCCGAACTATCACGACGGGGTGTTCGTCAACCTGGAGCCGCCGTCGGGGACGGAGCTGAGCCGCGATCAGCAGGCGTCGCTGGTGCGCGACTTGGTGGCCGGTAGCGCACTGCAGCGCCCGCCGATGCCGATCCCGCTGGTGGTGCCGGACCCCGGGCTGCCGGCCGGCGACCTGGCCGTCACCTGGTACGGGCATTCGTCGGCGCTGATCGAGCTGGACGGTTACCGGATCCTGGCCGATCCGGTGTGGAGCCGGCGGTGCTCGCCGTCGCGGACCGTGGGTCCGCAGCGGCTGCATCCGGTGCCCGCGCCGCTGGAGGCGCTGCCGGCCGTCGACGCGGTGATCATCAGCCACGACCACTACGACCACCTCGACATCGACACAGTGATCCAGTTGGCCAGCATGCAGCGAGCCAAGTTCTTCGTGCCGCTGGGGATCGGGGCGCACCTGCGCTGGTGGGGCATCCCGGCCGAGCGCATCGTCGAGTTGGACTGGAATCAGAGTGCCGGCCTGGGTGAGCTGACCGTGGTGTGCACGCCGGCTCGACACTTCTCGGGCAGGTTCCTGACTCGTAACACCACGCTGTGGGCGTCGTGGGCGCTGATCGGTCCGCGGCACCGCGCATTTTTCGGTGGCGACACCGGTTACACCAAGAGCTTCGCCGACATCGGTGCCGACTACGGGCCGTTCGACCTGACCCTGATGCCGATCGGCGCGTATCACCCGGGCTGGCCGGACATCCACATGAATCCGGAGTTCGCGGTGCGCGCGCATCGCGACGTCACCGACAACGGCCTGCTGGTGCCGATCCACTGGGCCACGTTCCGGTTGGCCCCGCACCCGTGGTCCGAACCGGTGGAGCGAATGCTGGCCGCCGCGCGGGACGAATCGGTCGGCATCGCGGTGCCCCGACCGGGGCAGCGGTTGGAGCCGGCGGCACAGCCGGAGTTGGACGCGTGGTGGCGGCCCTGATGGGTTGACGCGCGCCGAGAATGCACTGAACCAGCACTGAGGGGGATTGAACGGTGGTTGTCGAGGATCCCGAACGCACGCTGGGCGCAGTCGGGCTCTCTGATGCCGAAGTGGCACAACGGGTCGCGGCCGGCCAGACCAACGACGTACCGACCCGCGCCGCGCGCAGCGTGCGAGACATCATCCGCGCCAACGTGTTCACGCGGATCAACGCGATCCTCGGCGCGCTGTTCCTGATCGTGCTCGCCACCGGATCGCTGATCAACGGGCTGTTCGGGTTACTGATCGTCGCCAACAGCGGTATCGGCATCATCCAGGAACTGCGGGCCAAGCAGACCCTGGACCGGCTGGCCATCGTCGGACAGGCAAAACCATTGGTGCGCAGGCAGTCCGGCACGCAGGCCCGCCTGCCGGGCGAAGTCGTGCTCGACGACGTCATCGAGCTGGGGCCGGGCGATCAGATCGTGGTCGACGGGACCGTGCTGGAGGCCGACAATCTCGAGGTCGACGAATCGCTGCTCACCGGTGAGGCCGACGCGATCGACAAGAACCCCGGTGCCGCGGTGATGTCCGGCAGCTTCGTGGTGGCCGGCAGCGGGGCCTACCGCGCCACCAAGGTCGGCCGCGAGGCATATGCCGCCCAATTGGCCGATGAGGCAAGCAAATTCACTCTGGTCAAGTCTGAGCTGCGCAGCGGCATCGACACCATCCTGCGGTTCATCACCTACCTGTTGTGGCCGGCTGGTGCGTTGATCATCTACACCCAGTTGTTCACCACCACGGCTGTCGGCTGGCGGGAATCGGTGCTGCGCACCGTGGGCGCGCTGGTGCCGATGGTGCCCGAAGGTTTGGTGCTGATGACCTCGTTGGCGTTCGCCGTCGGCGTGGTCCGGCTGGGCCGGCGCCAGTGCCTGGTACAGGAACTGCCAGCCATCGAGGGCCTGGCCCGGGTGGACGTGGTGTGCGCTGACAAGACCGGGACGCTGACCGAAAACGGGATGCGGGTCAGCGATTTGAGTATATTCACGGCCGATGATGCCGCCTCGGTGCTGGCCCAGATGGCAGCTGACGACGTCCGGCCCAACGCCAGCATGGCCGCTATCGCCGAGGCGTACAAGCTGCCGCCCGGCTGGACCCAGACCGCGAACGCGCCGTTCAAATCGGCCACCAAGTGGAGCGGGGTGTCCTACGGGGAGCATGGCAACTGGGTACTCGGTGCGCCGGACGTGCTGCTGGCGCCCGGATCACCGGAAGCTGAACAGGCCGAACAGATCGGCGCTCAGGGCCTCCGGGTGCTGCTGCTGGGCTCCTCGGACCGGCCCGTGGACGCCGCGGATGCGCCCGGGGCCATGACGCCAGTGGCGCTGGTGACCCTCGAGCAGCGCGTTCGCCCGGATGCTGGCGAGACGCTGGAATACTTTGCCGAACAACATGTCTCGGTCAAGGTGATATCCGGAGACAACGCGGTGTCGGTAGGCGCGGTGGCCGGCTCCCTCGGCCTGCACGGCGAGACCCTCGACGCCCGGCAGTTGCCGGATGACCCCGATCAGCTCGCCGATATCGTCAGTGAATACACCACTTTCGGCCGGGTTCGGCCGGACCAGAAGCGCGCCATGGTGCACGCTCTGCAATCCCGCGGACACACCGTCGCGATGACCGGCGACGGCGTCAACGACGTGTTGGCGCTCAAGGATGCCGACATCGGCGTGGCCATGGGTTCGGGCAGCTCGGCGACCCGGGCGGTGGCCCAGATCGTGCTGTTGGACAACAGGTTTGCCACGCTGCCGTACGTGGTGGGGGAGGGCCGCCGGGTCATCGGGAACATCGAGCGGGTTTCCAACCTGTTCCTGACCAAGACTGTCTACTCGGTGCTGCTGGCCAGTCTGGTCGGCCTGGCGGGCCTGGCGTCGAGGTTCCTGCACACCCAGCCCGTGCTGTATCCCTTCCAGCCCATCCACGTGACCATCGCGGCCTGGTTCACCATCGGCATCCCGGCGTTCGTTCTGTCGCTGGCGCCGAACAACGAACGGGCACATCACGGTTTCGTGCGGAGGGTGATGACGGCGGCGCTGCCGTCCGGTCTGGTGGTCGGCGCCGCGACCTTCGTCTCATACCTGATGGCCTACCGCGGCAAGTTCGCCGGTGTGGTCGAGCAGAACCAGGCGTCGACGGCGGCATTGATCACGCTGTTGGTGTCGGCGGTGTGGGTGCTGGCGGTGGTGGCCCGGCCGTATCAGTGGTGGCGCGTGGCCCTGGTCGCCGGGTCAGCGTTGGCCTACGTGGTGATTTTTTCGGTGCCGTGGGCGCAGCAACAGTTCATGCTCGATCCGTCGAACGTGGCGCTGACGTCGGCGGCGGTCGGAATCGGCCTGGTCGGTGCCGGTGCGATCGAGGTGCTGTGGTGGCTGCAGGGCCGGTGGCTGGGGGAGCCGCGCCGGTTGTGGCGAACCGAAGGCGCGTGAACAATGAGCACGTCTGACCGAGAATCTGGCAATAGATAGGGTGGGAATCATGGGATTTCTGGACAAGGTCAAAGACCTGGCAGCACAGAACGCGGACGCCGTGAACTCGGCGATCGAGAAGGTCGGCGACATCGTCGACGAGAAGACCGAAGGCAAGTTCAAGGGCATCGTCGACGGCGCCCAGGAAGCCGCCAAGAAGGCGGTGGCTGGCGAGCAACCAGCCGAGGGGTCGGGCGAGCAGCAGTAATACATGGCAAAGCTTTCAAGTTCCATCGAAGTACCGCTGTCACCGGAAAAAGCTTGGGAGGCAGCGTCGGATCTGTCCCGATTCGACGAATGGCTGTCCATTCACCGGCTGTGGCGCAGCGTGCCGCCCGAGACCCTGGAGAAGGGCACCCAGCTCTCGTCCATCGTCGAGGTCAAGGGCATGATGAACCGGGTCGACTGGACCATCGTGCACTACTCCCCGCCCGCGGCGTTGACCCTCAACGGCAACGGCAAGGGCGGCGTCAAGATCAAGCTGATGGCCAAGATCACCCCGGCCGGCGACGGCTCGGTGGTGGCGTTCGACATTCATCTCGGCGGGCCGGCCCTCTTCGGCCCGATCGGCATGGTGGTGGCGGCGGCGCTGCGGACCGACATCACGCAGTCGCTGCAGCAGTTCAAGGCGATATACGCGCCGGCTTGAGCTCAACACCGTCGAACGTGAAGAAGGTGGGGAGAATTCGCGAACTTCTCGCCATCTTCTTCACGCCGGCGGTAGTGCGATGAGTTTTTGGCGGGGTGGTTGTCTAACCAGATGACCACCTCGTTACTCGTCTAGGGAGAACATCATGGCAACCCGTACCGCAACCCCGCTGGGCGCTCCGGTCTGGATCGACCTGGCTACCTCGGATCTGGGCGGCGCACAGGCGTTTTACCGCACAGTCTTCGGCTGGGACCTGGAAGTCGCCGGCCCCGAGTACGGCGGCTACGTCAACGCCCTGCGGGACGGTCAGTACGTCGGCGGGCTGATGGCCAGTGATCCGGCGTGGAACGCCCCCTCCGCCTGGACCGTGTACCTGCACACTGCCGACATCCAGGCCACCATCGACGCGGCGGTCGCCGCCGGTGCCACCAACTGCGTGCCGGCGATCGAGGTGCCGGAGAAGGGTTGGATGGCCATGCTTACCGACCCGACGGGTGCCTCCGTCGGCCTTTGGCAGCCGACCGGGCACCAGGGCTTCGGCGTCGTCGACGCGGCCGGTGCCCCGGTGTGGTTCCAGCTGACCACCAATGACTTCGCCAAGGCCACCGACTTCTACACCAAGGTGTTCGGCTGGCAGCTGCAGGTCGAAGCCGACAGCGACGAATTTCGTTACAGCAATGCTGTTTTCGATGGCGAGCCGCTGATCGGTGTGATGGATGGTTCGGTGATCCCGGGGCTGGAAGGTTCCACGTGGTCTTGTTTCCTGGGCAGTGCCGATGTCGACAAGACCATCGAGCTGGTGACTGCCAATGGCGGCTCGGTGGTGCGCGGCGCCGAAGACACCCCGTACGGGCGGTTGGCCGCGGTCACCGATCCGGCCGGCGCGGCATTCAACCTGTCGTCGCTGAAAGCCTGATCGCCCAACGTGAGCTTGTGGTCGAAGATTCTGCGGATTTTCGACCACAAGCTCACGTTCGGCGCCTTGATCAGAGGCAGACCGCGGGCTTCCCTACCTCGGATGCTGCTCGATCTCGGAACCGCTCAGCGTCTCCTGACATTGGTCACACGCCAGTGCGGCACGGAACTCATTGCCGCACCGCGAGTGGGTGACGACCACCGCAGGGCCTTCGGACGTGGTGAACCACCGCTGCGCCCAGGCGAGCGCGGTGAGAATGATGGGCAGCACCGCCCGGCCCTTCTCGGTGAGCCGGTAGCGGCCGTCGTTCACCATCAGCACTTGGCTGGCAACCAGGCCCTGCAGCCGGTCGGCCAACGATCCCGGTGGGGCGCCGAGTTGGTCGGCGAAATCGGTGAACCGGGTGGTCCCGACGAACGCGGCCACGATGATCGCGAAGGACCACCGGTTGCCGAGGATGTTCATGGTCTGCGGGAACAGGTCTGCCTGGGCGCTGCGGTCGCCATGGGAGCGGCGTCGGGTGGCCGACACTGGCATGGAACGTCGCCACGACCCGGTCGGACCCCATTGCGCGACAAGGCTGTTCTCATCGGCCAGGGCGCCGCACGCCGGGCAGGTCAGCGCAGGGGAGAAGTCCTGTCCGCACAGCCCGTGCCGCATCGCGGGAAGATCGTGCTCGGGCACCCACCTCTGTTCCCAAGCCCAGATCGACACCAACATCGGCCACAGCGCCCGGCCGCGTGGAGTGAGTCGATATTCGTTTCGTGGTGGGTTGGACTGGTATGCAACGCGATCCAGCAGCTCGGCCCTGGTCATCGCGGTGAGGCGAAGGGCCAGCACGGAGTTGGAGATCGGCAGCCGGTCCGCGAATTCGGCGTAGCGGGTGGCGCCCAGCAGGGCCTGCTGGGCGATCAGCAGGGTCCACTCGTCACCGAGCAAGCCGAGCATCCGGCCCACGGCATTGGGCTGCATCAGTCGCGCCAGCGCCGCAGCTCCGCTCCGGCGGCCCAGGTGGAATGGGTGCCGCTCGATACCCGTTCCGGCAGTTGCAGTTTGCACACCGGCCCGTCGGCGACTCGGGCCGCGTCGAAGATCAGGCAGTAGGACTCGTCGGCGTTCATGTCGGTGGTGATGGTGATCAGGTAGCCGTCGTCCTCACTGGCGCCGCCGACGCGCGGTGCCATGGCCGTCTCGCTGCCGAACACCCCGTCCCCGAAGGCGAACCGTTGCTCGGATCCGGTGTGCAGGTCGTGGCGGACCAGTCCGTCGAACAGGAACCAGCCGGGTTTCCCGGTCGCGGCGTAGGTGTAGCGGTAGTCGCGTCCGGCATAGCCGGAGTTGATCATCCCGAATTCGGTGATGCTGTCGGACAATTGCTCCTCACGCGTCTGTCCGGTGGTGAGGTTGAACCGCCAGCGGTGCAGGCGGGTCTGCATCCCGTCGAGGGACAGGCCGCGGAAAACCCGCTGCCACTTGCGGTCCATCCCGTTCTCGACGCCCTCGCTGGGTGCGGGTTCGCCCTGGAAGAATCCGTCGAGCACGATCTCTTCGCCGTCTTCGTAGGCGTTGGTGAAGTGCAGGACGTAGGTCGCATCGGCCTCGAACCAGCGCACCTCGTCGCTTCCACCGCGCCGGGGCAGCACCGCGAACCGCGACGGCATATCCCGGTGCAGGCGTGGGATGTGCGCATTGTGGTTCAGCAGCTCGGCATCCCAGAACAGCGGAAAGTCGTTGAGAATCACATAGTTTTCGGTGAACGCCATGTCATGGGGCAGCCGTGGGCCGGGCAGTTCGACGTCGACATAGTGCACCAGGGTGTTGGTCTCGTCGACCACGCCGTAGTGCAGATAAGGTGCCTGCTTGCCGTAGTTGAAGAACAGCAGTTCGCCGGTGCGGTCATCGGATTTCGGATGTGCCGATACCCCCAGATCGCTGGGGAAGCCACCGCGCCAGTCCTCCTTGCCGAGCATGTCGCCGGTGTAGGGGTCGACGCGGTAGAGGTCGCCGCACTGATAGAAACTGCTGAGGGCCACCCCTCGGTGCACCGTCACGTCGGTGCTGGACGCGTCTTTCATGAAGGTGCGGGCACCCCACCCGTGGTCGCGTTGAGCCAGTTCGACGGGTTCGGCGATGCCTGGCCACAGCGGGCCGCCTGCCTCGATCTCGGCGATCAGGCCGTCGGTGCGGACAAACCGGTTGCGGTAGAAGGCCTTTCCGTCTCGGAAGCCGACGATGTGCAGCATCCCGTCGCCGTCGAACGGATGGTAGAACTTGAACGCCGGGTGAAGTGGGTTCTCGGTGTTGCGCAGGTAGACGCCGTCCAGGTCGGCGGGAATCTCGCCCTCGACGGCCGGTAGGTCGTCGGAGTCCCGTTCCGTGGTCTGTGGCCGCCACGCCCCGGTCCGGTAGGGGTGATCGTCGTCCTCTGGCAGGGTGGACAGGTATTTGGCGACGATGTCGGTGTTCACGAAACCTCCCGGGCTGACCCGATGACAAAGCTGACCGTGGTGGCGGTGCTGCCACCGAAGTTCAAGGTCCCGAACGCTTTTGCGCCCTCGACCTGGTAGGCGCCGGCGGCTCCGCTGACCTGTTTCGCGGCATCCAGCAGCATCCGGACCCCGGACGCACCCACTGGGTGGCCGCCGCCGATGAGGCCACCGCTGGGGTTGATCGGCAGGCGTCCGCCGATCCCTATTTCGCCATTCTCGATGGCTTTCCATGACTCGCCGGGGCCGGTCAGCCCGAGGTGGTCGATCGCCAGATACTCACTGGGAGTGAAGCAGTCGTGCACCTCGACGCCGTCGAGATCGTCGAGTCCGATCCGTGCGCGACCGAACGCGTCGAGGGCGGCGGCGCGCACGTGCGGCAGGAGGTACGGGCCATCTGCTGAGCGGGTGAGCTTCTGCTGCAGACCGAGTCCGACGGTGCGGTGCCCCCAGCCGTCGATGCGGGCCATGGGCCGGACGGTCGGATGATCGCGCAGGTACGTGTCGTTCACCAGCACCAGGCCCGCACCGCCGTCAGTCATCTGGCTGCAGTCCAGGCGGCGAATTCGGCCTTCCACCAACGGGTTATCGGAGCCGATGGACCAGGACCTGGTCTGTGCGTTCGGATTCGCTTTGGCGTTGGCATAGTTCAGGGCCGAGATGGCATCGAGGTGGGTGTCGTCCAGGCCGTAGCGCCGGTCGTACTCGTCGGCGATCAGGCTGAACATGTGCGGCCACATGAATTTTGCGGCTGTGCCCTCGTGGCCGGCCCACGCCGCGGCACCGAGGTGGTGCGCGGCGGTGTCCCCAGGCACCGTCTTCTCCAGTTCGACGCCGAGGACAAGTGCGCTGTCGTAGTTGCCGGCACGTAGATCTGCCATCGCCGCGAGGGCCGCGACGCTGCCAGACGCGCACGCCGCCTCGTGGCGGGTGGCCGGGGTGTCCCAGAACCCGTCGTCAGCGGTGGCTGGCATGGCACCCAGGTGGCCCTGCGCGGCGAACATTTCGCCGAAGGCGTTCGCGACGTGGACGACGCCGATATCCGCGGCGCGCACCTTCGCCGCGGCCAGCGTCTCGCGGACCACCTCGGCGGTCAGGTCGGCGAAGTCGAGACCTTCCCGGCTCAGATTGCGGGCGAAATCGCTCTGGTACCCGCCGAGGATCCAGATGTCCATCGTGCGGACCTTACTACAACTAACAGAGTGACTGGGGTGCTTTCGGTCTGCGGCCACCTGACGCGGGTATACGGATCGTCGGAGGCAGTCTCGTTCGGTGGCGGGGGGCCTGAGCGGCTCGAAAAAACGTCCGGGAAAAGTGTCAGGATTACCGGTCCACGGTGCTCATACCGGTATGAACATCTTCAGGCGGCACCAGCGCCCCGTGGTGATGACCTACGTGATCGTCGACCACCTCCACGACCGGCACGCCGTCGGTGTCACCGGAGACCGCGTCGCAGCGACCGTGGCCGGCTGGCTGGCTGAACTGGACGTGCAGAGCCCGCTGGTCGAGGAACTGGGCCGCGCCGCGCGGCGTGGTGATTGGCCCACCACCCACGCCATCGGCGACCAGTTGTCCATCGATGTCATGATCGCGGCTTGATCGTGATTCTTACGCCGGGCGCTGGCCGGTGAGCAGAGTCTTGAGCAGTTCGCGGTAGGGGCCCACGAGGTAAGCGGTGTCGCCCGCGCAGAGCCGGTCGTCGCGCCGCGGCCGCCGACGAGTGGTGCCGGCCCGGGTGATGGCGACGACGCGGGTCTGGGTCGGCATATCTGCCATCCGCATCCCGTCGAGCGCGCTGCCGGCTTCGACTTGCACGCCGCCCACCGTGAACGACTGCTGGCCCACCGAGAACGTGCCCAACACCTGTAGTCCCATCGCGGCGGCGATGAACCACGGAGCCGCCAACTCGACGGTGGACCGGACATTGGCGAAGTGGAACCGTTGGGCAACCGCAGCGCCGAGCCTGCGGTCATAGATCCGCAGCACCAGCGGGATGTCCGGACGGTTCAGGTCCGGCAGCACACGGGGGCTCAGCATCTCGCGCAGCACGATGCCGGTCTCGATGTTGACCATGTCGTCCGGGGTCAGCACCGCGATCGCGCGGGCTTCGTCCAGCCTGGCCAGCTCCAGGGTTTCTCGCTGCGTGGCATCACCGAAGATGACCGGCACGTCCAGCTGCGCGACCTGGGACAGGAACCGGTTGGATTCGTCGCGTTCGATGACAGCGACGTCATGGCCGGCCGCAGTCAGGTCATTGACCACCCGAATGCCGAACGATCCCAGACCGACGACCACGATGTGGTTGCGCAGATGCTGGACCCGCCGGCGTCCGGCCGACTGGCCGAGACGACGGGACAACAGGGTGTCGGCCACGAATGCGACCAGCACCGCTGTCGTGGTAACGCCGGCGAACATCAGCCCGATGCCCCATAGCCGCAGCCACGTCGGTTGTTGCAGGAAGCTGAAGTCGCCGTAGCCGACCGTGGCAATGGTCTCGGTGGAGAAGTACAGCGCATCGATCCAGCTCATGCCGTGCGGATTGCGGTAGGCGAAACGCAGCAGGACGGTCGATCCGAGCAGCAGGGACGCCGACGTGCCCAGCGCCCACCAGAACGCCGGATTGACGTCGTCGCGGGTGACGCGGAGGGTGTCGATCACGCGCCGCAGCCAGGGGCGGCGGGCCCGGCTGGTCAGCGGGCTGGGCACCGCGATGCCCGCGTCCGCCAGCTCGTCGGCGGTGCCGATCATGGCGGTCCAGTCGCCCTCGTGGACCTGGAAATCCCGTCCGGGGCACGGCACCACCTCGCCGGGGTTGTCCGAGTGCTCGCCCCGAATGACCGCGACGGGCGCCAGGTCGCCGAAGATTTCCCGCAGGGTGGCGGTCCGTGGGGCGTCGGCGCCGGAGATGACGAAGTCGATGCCGGCGGCGGCGACGGTGTGGGTGGTGCGGGCCAGACAGGCCTCCACTACCGACGGCGCGGACAGGTCGGCGACGTCCAGCACCGCGCCGGGGCCGTTGTCTTGGGCCATCGCGGTCCGCAAGACGCTGTTGGCCAGTCGGGTCACCACCCGCACGGTCGGATTGAGTTCCCTTGCCAGCAGGGCGATTTCGAGGTTGATGGCGTCGTCGTCGCCGACGCAGACGATGGCGGTGGCGCTCGCGACGATGGCAGCCTTCAGGCCCGCGGGTTCGTGGATCGAAACCACAGTCGTATCGGCGGCCTGCAGCCCCTCGGTGATCCGGTTGGCGAGTGAATCTGTGCCGCAGACGATGACGTGTCCCCGCATGGGCGCCACGTTATTGGCTCGGAGCGGCCAGCGCGAAGTCGACGAAGTCGAAGCCCGGGACCACGACGCAGCTGACCAGGGTGGGTTCGCTATCACGAGGGCGCGCCCGTTGCCAGTGGCCGGGTGGGACCAGCAGCTGCGGTTGCTCACCCGCGGCGGTGTCCGCGCCGAGCACCAGGGTGTCGGCTGTCGCCCGCTCCGGCCCGACTTCCAGCAGCAGCGGGCTGCCCCGGTGGAACAGCCACATCTCGGCGCTGCGCACGGTGTGCCAGGCGGACTGTTGACCAGGCATCAGCAGAAACAGGATCGCGGTGCCGGCGCTGCGGGCGCCGGGGTAACCCGCCGGCAGCGCGGACTGCGGGATGCTCACTTCGCTGCGCCAGGTCTCCCGGTACCAGCCGCCCTCCGGGTGCGGGGACAGATCCAGCTGCCGGGCCCAATCGGGGAGGTCGGTCATGGCAGTTGAGGCTACTGCTGATCGGCGGACTGATCGGCTGCGCCCGAGAATCCGGACGGTCGATACGCTCATCTCATGGAACGGTTGCGGCCCGCCTGGATTGTGGCGCTGTGCGCGGCGGTGCTGCTGGTCAGCGCGTGGCTGCCGTGGTTGTCGAGCCCGGCCGGGCGGGCGAACGCCATCGGGGGCAAGGTCGGGCACATTGCTGTTCCGCCACCGGGTTTCGGAGTGGGTCAGCTCATGGTGCTGCTGTCGTCGTGCCTGCTGGTGGCGGCGGCGATGGCGGCCCGTCAGCTGTCTGCCAAGGTGGCTTCGATTGTGGCCCTTATGCTTTCGGTGGGGCTGACGGCCCTCGGCGTCTGGTACCACCAGCTGTACGTGCATGCTCCGGTGTCGGCGGCGTACGGGTTTTATCTGGGGTTGTCGACGGCGGGGCTGGCAGTGGTGCTGTCGGCGCTGGCGTCCGTGGTCGCTTGGGGGCGCTGATGGGATTCGTGGAACCGGTGGTGTTGACCGGCCAGCAGTGGGTGTCGTTGGAGCCGCTGACGGTCGACCATGTGCCTGAGATCGCTGCGGCCGCCGTGGACGGTGACCCGGGTCGGCTGTGGTTCACCTTCGCGCCGTCACCATCGACGGCGGCGGAGTGGGTGCGGGCACGTTTGGCCGCGCAACACCCGGACACCGGGCTGACATTCGTGGTGCGGTCCCTGGATGGCCGGTTGATCGGCTCGTCGAGCTACCTGAATGTGGACGGGCCCAACCGCCGGCTGGAGGTCGGCGCCACCTGGTACGTCGAATCGGTCCGGCGAACCGGAGTGAACACCGAGGCGAAGCTGCTGGTGTTGCAGCACGCCTTCGAGACGTTGGGTTGCGTGGCGGTGGAGTTCCGCACGCACTTCTTCAATTCGACCAGTCGGGCCGCCATCGAGCGCTTGGGAGCCAAGCTGGACGGGGTATTACGGTCGCAACAGTTGCTCAGCGACGGTTCGCGTAGGGACACGGTGGTGTATTCGATCCTCGATATCGAATGGCCCGCGGTGCGGAACAACCTGGAATTCCGGCTAAACCGGTAGCGGCTCCCGGGTGGGTGAGCAGGGGGTGTGGAGCAAAATTTGACAGTTTGCCCACGATGTTTTTGAATTCGTCTCGAATCGTGACCGAATTGTGATTTGATCCAAGGATCAGTTCGTTCGCTTGATTGGGGGACGGATGCGCACCAAAAGTTTGGTGGCTTGCGCGGGAGTAGCGCTTGCGGCGGCGCTGGTGGCCACTGCCGAGATGCTGATCGTTGCCCCCGCCTATGCCGATCCCTCAGTGAACGTCGACCCAGCGGCGTACGGCGATGCGACGGCGCCCGCCGGTTCCGTGGCCGTAGTCAAGACACGAACGCAGCGAATGTCGATGTCCAGTTCCGGTCTTGGCCGCGACGGCTGGTACAACGCCGGTGACCGGGTAACCCTGACGTGCTGGACGCGTGGGCAATCCGCTCAGGCGTTGAGCGCGGCCATTCCGGATACCGGCGGCGACAATCTCTGGTACCGGGTCGCCGACAATCACTACGTCGCCGGTGCCGATATCAATACCGGAACCGCTCAGCCGCTTGGTTCTGCCTGTGGCACAACGGATTCAGGACCTGCGGCCGCCGCCGCCGCCGCGACGGCGGTCGGGCCGGGTCGGGCGATGGGCGCGATCCAGGCCGCGAACTCCGGTTGGCCAGGCCAATGCACCTGGGGTGCATTGCAGAAGGCGTTCGAGAATGTCGGCTACTACCCGGATATTCATGG
Organism: Mycobacterium sp.; assembly: GCA_031292695.1. Classification (GTDB taxonomy): domain Bacteria; phylum Actinomycetota; class Actinomycetes; order Mycobacteriales; family Mycobacteriaceae; genus Mycobacterium. The sequence continues at coordinate 25,412 of JARLGS010000375.1, forward strand.
CAATGCCAAGCTTTGGGCCGATTCCGCGCGCTCGCGTGGCTGGACGGTGGTGGATGACCCACAGCCCCGGTCGATTGTGGTGTTCCCGGCAGATCTGGCTGGTGCCAGCGACTACGGCCATGTGGCGTGGGTGAATTCGGTTTCGGGCCAGTGGATCAACATCACCGAGATGAACAACGAATCACATGGCGGTCCCGGGGCGTGGTGGACGCGCGATACCCAACATGTTCCGGGGATGAGCTACATCCTGATGCCGTGAGTTTTCGGTGATGGTGTCGGCTCGCTGGGCCGCAGCCTACGAACCAACACCATGACAAGCAATATGCCGGCGCATGCCGCCCCGACTGTCCCGGACACCATCAACGGCAGTCCGCCGTTGTCGGCCCACAGAAAACCAGCCCATAGCCCGGCAGCCAGCACGGCCAGTCCGCTCAGTCCTTGGAAGACACCTTGCGCGCTTGCTTGCAGGTCGGGCTCGACCAGCGTTGATACCCAGGCCTTTCCGACGCCGTCGTAACATGCGGTGAACAACCCGTAGACCCCGATCAGCACCCATGCGGTAGACAGGTCGGTCGTGAATCCGAGCCCCAGATAGCCGACCGCGAAGAACACCAACCCCGTCGCGTACACGAGCGGTCGGCCGACCCTGTCCGCTAGTGCCCCGGCCGGGTAGCTCGCGGCCGCGTAGACGGCGTTGTATCCGACATAGGCGAGGATGACTTCAGTGACGGAGAAGCCAATCTCCTTGAGCCGCAGCAATAACAGCGCATCGGGGAAGTTGACCAGGCTGAACACGGTGAGGAAGGACACTACCGACCAGTACCGTCGGGGGAGCTGGCCGACGGTGCTCCATATCGGCGGACGGTTGGCCCGCGGCGCGGGCTTCGGCGCGTCACGTACCCACACAACGAGCAACACGCTCAGCCCGGCCGGGATCACCGCCAGGTACAGCACCGGACCGATTTGATGGTCGAACGCCTCGTACCCGGCCAGTCCGAGTAGTGGCCCGATCACTGCGCCGAGGGTGTCGAAGGTGCGATGAAATCCGAACACCCGGCCGCGTTGGGTCGCATCGATGTCCGTGACGAGCAGCGCATCCCGCGGCGCACCGCGCAGGCCTTTGCCCAGGCGGTCAACGACCCGGCCGGCCAGAACCCCAGGCCAAGCGCCGGCCGCTGCGACGATGAGCTTGCCCAACGCCGCCATCCCGTAACCGGCGGCGATCAGGGGCCGTCGGCCCACCCGGTCGGCTATGGGGCCGGAGGCGAGTTTGGTCACCGCCGCTGCGCCTTCCGCGGCGCCCTCGATCGCGCCGACCACGGACGGTGGTGCACCCAACACGGTCGTCAGATAGATGGGCAACAGCGGATAGAGCAACTCACTCGCGGCGTCCTGGAGCAGTGACACCAGCGACAGCACCCACACATTGCGGGTGAGCCATCCCCGTCCGTCAGCCGTGGCCACCGGTTATCGGTCCGAGCGCGACTGTTCAGAGTCCGTTGCCATGGTGCGGACGATACCGCACGCAGTCTGGCGGGGTCGGTGATGAATACCGGTGGAATCGTCCGACGCGCCGGCACCGAGGTGTTCGAGGAGATACGTTGCGCCACAGCCGTTCTGTTGGTAGCCGGGCGACGCTGATGAAACTGGCATAGGTTGGTGGCGGTGTCGGCGGCGGTAGCATTCTGCTGAACCCGCGTTGGGTAGCTGACTCAACGCGACCAGTCGGCCCGGAGGTATCCGAGATGAACGTGGACATCCGGATCTTCCACGCCATCAACGAATTCGCTCGACACACGCCGTGGCTGCATTCGTTCATGGCGGGGTACGCGAACCACGGGAACATCGTCTTCGTCGCGCTGCTGGTGCTCGGCTGGTGGATCGCCCGCAGGGCAGCGGATCCTGCAGCCATGGTTGCGGCAGTGTGGGCGCCGCTTGGTGTATTGGCCGCGCTGGTGGTTTACGACCCGATCGCCGTCACGGTCAACGAGACCCGTCCGTGCAATGCGCTGCACGACATCGTGGTCCTGCACTGCAACACCGACGGCGGATTCCCCAGCATCCACGCGGTCATCGCGGCAGCGGTAGCCGCCGGCTTGTGGCTGGTGAACCGACGACTTGGCATCGTCGCTGCGCTGGCTGCGGCCGTTATGGCCTTCGCCCGCATCTACGTCGGCGCGCACTATCCGCACGATGTGCTGGCCGGGCTCGCCCTGGGCGCCGTGGTGAGCCTGGCTGGATACTTCGTGGCCCGGCCACTGCTGCGCCGACTGTTGGCCCGCGTCGCGCAGACCCGGCTGCGCGTGCTGATCACGACCGCCGACTCGCCCCGCTGAACGCATGACTGTGACACCGAATAGCCACCGCAATACCTAGTTCGGCCTGGTGGCCCGGCGGCCACCCACGCCGAGACGGCGGCGGCGAACCGCCCCGACTATGGGATAGCAGGCGCGACGGGTAGCGGTGACGTGCCGCAGCGGTTCTGGATATCGACCATCGGCTGCCGGATGCCGCTCAGATCTGAGCGCACCTGGGGATTGGCCGCCATGTATGCCTGTACCTGCGACCGGATCTGGTCTTTCGGCTGGCCATTCAGGCCGCTGAAGAAAGCGTTCACGTCTGGGTGGGTGAACAGATACGTCGACATCGACGCGGAGACGCCCGACGAAACACCGGCGATGTCGGCGGCGGTGCAGTTCGGCAGGTCCGCGAGCGCTGCAGGGAGGGCACCAATCAGCGTTGCACCGGCGAGTGCACCAATGCCGACCGCAGCGGCCGCCGCGCGTCTGAGGGTGCGGGTTGAGACCAGCATGACTGAACTCCTTGCTCGTCGAGGCAGCAACTACAGACCTAACCCGCGACAGCAGGGTGTTGCGGGATCGCCCAAGGGCGGCCCGAAGCGAGGCGTCGC
>JARLGS010000037.1 GCA_031292695.1 Mycobacterium sp.
CTGAGCCGTCAGGGCGAGGGGAACTCGTGATTGCCTGACGCGGTGCTGCCGTCGGGCTCGTTGACACCGAACACGAAGGGCGCGAACACGACTTCGCGGCCATCCGGGTCGCGATAGGTCACCGCACCCGTGGCCGCCCAGTACGGGTCTTGCTGCACGGGTTCGACGGCCGCGGCCCGCAGGCGTGCGTTCGCCGCTTCCTGCGCCTGCTTGTCCGGAAAATACAGGCACAGCTGTTCGTGCCGGTCTACCGCGACGGGGTCGGCCGACTCCACGATCTCCATCGTCAGGTTCCAACTGGGCAGGCCGAAGATCGCACCGTTGCTGCCGTAGCTGCCCTCGAACGTCTCGCAGAGCGGCAACCCCACCAGGTCGCGGTAGAACCGCACGGTTTCCGCGAAGTTCGACGAGCGCCGCGCGAAACGGAGAGCGCCGATCGAGGCCAGCTGCGCGGGCCAGTGCGACGTCCTGCGATGCTTGTGCTTGTCGGCGCCCATCACAAGCCCACGGCGCTGGCCGCCGACTCGGCGGTGTCCCAGCGCCGCAGCTGAGCGCCGGGTGCCCACGTCGAATGCGTGCCACTGGAAATGCGTTCCGGCAGTCGAAGTTTGCACACCGGCCCGTCGGCGACTCGGGCGGCGTCGAAGACCAGGCAGTAGGAAGCGTCGGCGTTCATGTCGGTGGTGAGGGTGACCAGGTAGCCGTCGTCCTCGCCGCTGGCACCCACCCGCGGCGCCATCGCGGTCTCGCTCCCGTAGACGCCGTCGCCGAACGAAAATCCCTCCTGGCCGCCGGTGAGCAGGTCGTGTTTGACCAATCCGTCGAACAGGAACCAGCCGGGCCTGCCGGTAGCGGCGTAGGTGTAGCGGTAGTTGCGGGTCGCGTAGTCGGCATTGATCATCCCGAACTCCGTGATCGACTCGCTCAGCTGCTCTTCTTTGACCGCGCCGGTGACCAGGTTGAACCGCCACCGGTGCAGCCGGGCCTGTAGGCGATCCAGCGCCAGGAAGCGAAACAGCTTGTCCCACTTGTCTCCGCCGGTGTCCAGCGGCTGAGGGTCGCCCTCGAAGAAGCCGTCGAGCACGATCTCGTCGCCGTCCTCGTAGGCGTTGACGAAGTGCAGCACGAACGTCGGGTCCGCCTCGAACCAGCGGATGTCGTCGCTGCTGCCGCGGCGGGGGATGACCGCGAAGCGCGACGGGATGTCGGGGTAGAACCGCGGCAGGTGCAGATCGTGCTCGAGCAGCCTCGGATCCCAGAACAACGGGAAATCGTTGAGGATGGCGTAATTTTCGGTGAACGCCATGTCGTGCGGCAGCCGCGGCCCGGGCAGCGGGATGTCGACACAGTGGGCCAGGTCGTTGTTCTCGTCGACGACGCCGTACCGCATGTACGGGTCTTGCTTGCTGTAGTTGAAGAACAGCAACTCGCCGGTCTTGCTGTCGACCTTGGGGTGCGCGGACACGCCCCAGTCGACCGGGAAGCGTCCGTTCCACGTCTCCTTGCCGAGCGTGCTCGCCGAGTACGGGTCGATCCGGTACAAATCGCCGCACTGGTAAAAGCTGGTCAGCGCGATGCCCCGGTGGACGATGACGTCGGTGCTCGACGCGTCCTTCATCAGGGTGCGAGCTCCCCAGCCTTCCTTCCGCTGGGCCAACTGCACCGGTTCGGCCAGGCCCGGCCACAGCGGCCCGCCAGCCTCGTTCTCGGCCAGGAAGCCGTCGGTGCGGACAAATCGATTGCGGTAGAACGCCTTTCCGTCACGAAAGCCGACGACGTGCAGCATGCCGTCGCCGTCGAAGGGGTGATAAGTCTTGAACGCCGGGTGCAGCGGGTTCTCGGTGTTGCGCAGGTAGATGCCGTCCAGGTCGCGCGGGATCTCTCCCTCGACCGCGGTCAGGTCGTCGGCGTCCCACTCGGTGGTCTGCGGACGCCACGGTCCGGTCCGGTACGGATGGTCGTCGCCCTCGGGCAGCGTGGACAGGAATTTGCCGACGATCTCAACGTCCATGGTCACGAACCCCTGGTTGTGCTTACAACGAAACTGACTGTCGTGGCGGTGCTGCCGCCGAAATTGAGCGTGCCGAAGGTTTCGGCACCCTCGACCTGATACTCGCCCGCCGCGTCGCTGACCTGCTTGGCCGCGTCCAGCAGCATGCGCACACCGGAGGCACCGACCGGGTGTCCACCGCCGATCAGCCCGCCGCTGGGATTGATCGGCAGGCGGCCGCCGATCTCGATCTCTCCGTTTTCGATGGCCTTCCACGACTCGCCCGGGCCGGTCAGTCCGATGTGGTCGATCGCCAGGTACTCGCTGGGGGTAAAGCAGTCGTGCACCTCGAATCCGTCGAGGTCGTCGAGGGTCGACTGGGCGCGCCGCAACGCGTCGAGCACCGCGGCCCGCACGTGCGGCAGCACGTAGGGGGCCAGATCCCCCTGGGCCGCGCGGTCCAACTTCTGCCGCAAACCCAGCCCGACGGTGCGATGCCCCCAGCCGTCAATGCGGCCGATCGGGCGCGCATCGGGATGCTCCCGCAGATAGGCGTCGCTGACGAGGATCACTCCCGCGCCGCCGTCGGTCATCTGGCTGCAGTCCAACCGCCGCAGCCGGCCCTCGGTCACCGGGTTGGTGGCGTCGTCATCCGTGATGGGATCGGGGATGGTCCACGCGCGCGTCTGGGCGTTGGGGTTACGCCGCGCGTTGGCGAAGTTGAGTTGCGCGATGGCGCGCAGGTGCGTGTCATCCAGGCCGTAGCGCCGGTCGTACTCGTCGGCGACCTGGGCGAACATGTACGGCCACAGGTAGCGCGCGTCGGCGCCCTCGTGACCGGTCCACGCGGCGGCGCCCAGGTGCTTTGCCGCGGTGTCGCCGGGCACCGTCTTCTCCAGTTCGATGCCCACGACGAGCGCGGCACCGTAGGCGCCTGACCGCAGATCGGCCATCGCCGACAGCGCCGCCACGCTGCCCGACGCGCACGCGGCTTCATGGCGTGTGGCCGGAGTGTCCCACAGGCCGTCGCAAACCGTGGCGGGCATCGCACCCAGGTGGCCCTGGCCGGCGAACATCTCCCCAAACGCATTGCCGACGTGGACGACTTCGATGTCGTCGGCGTCGACCTTCCCGGCGGCGAGCGTGCCGTCGACGATCTCGGCGGTCAATGCGGCGAAGTCGCGGCCCTCTTTGGCGAGGTTGCGGGCGAAATCGCTCTGGTATCCGCCAAGGATCCATACACCCGTCGAGCGATCCATAAGGCGCACGGTACTCCTGGATGTTTCCCAGGTCAGTCGTACCCGTGAGCGGTTCGCTGGAGGAGCGGCGAGAGGCGGCACCGTCGGCTCTCGGGCTGAACCGACGGGACCTAGGCGAACACGTAGGCCGGCCCACGCGCGCACCTCTAATGCATGATTACCGTCCGCGAGGGTAGGCAAACGTACGGACTTCGCCGTATCGCCGACGCAAGCTCCTATTTGACGCAGCGCGGCCGAGGTCAGACGGCGCCTTCGACGAGTCCGGTCGGCTCGGATTCGCCCGAAATTGTCGGGAGACCGTGAAGATCCGCGAGGTCGATGGCCGCCAAGTCAATTCCCTTGGTCTCGCGGGCGGCCAGGACGGCCACCGCGCTTACCGCCGCGGTCGCCGCCAGGTACCAGGCGATGGGGACCGCGGACTTGTAGGTCTGCAGGAGGCGGACCGCAATGATCGGTGCCAGCGAACCGGCCACGATCGCGGTGACCTGGTAGCCGAACGACACCCCCGAATACCGCATCCGGGTGGGGAACATCTCCGCCATGGCCGCCGGCTGCACCGCGTACATGAGACCGTGGAAAACCAGGCCGATGACGATCGCCGACATGATGAGCGCGTTGCGGCCGCTGTCCATCATGGGAAAGGCGAAGAAGCCCCAGGTGCACGCGGTAATCGCGCCGATGAAATAGATTGGCCGCCTGCCGAATCGGTCGCTCAGACGCCCGGCTAGCGGGATGACCGCGAAGTGCACGGCGTGCGCTGCCAGGAGCCACCACAGGATGACCTTGGTGTCGGCGTGCACCTGCACTTTGAGGTAGGTGATGGAGAAGGTGACCACCAGGTAGTACATGGTGTTCTCGCCGAAACGCAGGCCCATGGCGGTGAAAATGCCGCGCGGGTAACGCTTTAACACCTCGACCGCGCCTATCCGGCTGGTGGTCAACTGTTCGGCTTGCCGCTGGGCTTCGACGAAGATCGGTGCGTCTGTGACCTTGGTGCGGATGTAGTAGCCGATCAGTACGACGACGGCGGAGAGCCAGAACGCGACGCGCCAGCCCCAGCTGAGGAATGCGGCGTCGGAGAGTGTGGAGGTGAGAATCAGCAGAACGGCTGTGGCCAGCATGTTTCCGCCGGGCACACCGGCCTGCGGCCAGCTGGCCCAGAACCCGCGGCTGGCATTCGGGCTGTGCTCCGCGACGAGCAGAACGGCGCCGCCCCATTCGCCGCCGACGGCGAAGCCCTGGATGAAGCGCAGCGCCACGAGCAGTGCCGGGGCCCAGTACCCGAGCTGGCGGAAGGTGGGGAGGCAACCCATGAGGAACGTGGCGAAGCCCACCAGCACCAGGCTGAGCTGCAGCAGTTTCTTGCGCCCGTGCCGATCCCCCAGGTGGCCGAAGACCAGGCCGCCGACCGGGCGGGCGGCGAATCCGACGGCGTAGGTCACGAAGGCGGCGAGAATTGCGTCGAGTTCGTTGGCGCCCCGGGGGAAGAACACCTTGCTGAACACCAAGGTGGCCGCGGTGCCGTAAAGGAAGAACTCATACCATTCCACGACCGTGCCCGCCATGGACGCGGCGACCACTCGGCGAAGATAGGCTTTGCTTTCAAAAAGGCTGCTCTGCATGCCATTACGCGCACTCACCGGTTGCCCTCCTCGGCAGAGTGCCCACCAGAGGGGTCGACCGGGGGCCTCGATTCGCTCCTCCGAGGTCACCGGGGGTGATGGTGGGCCGGCGGATCGCAGCGTACCGGGCGGGACCCCCACGCACGCTGGCGTCGAAACCAATGGATTGCGACACGGTCACGGATGCATACCTATCAGCAAATCAGGGGTCACAGCAGCCACGCTGATCACTATCGTCACATGAGCGAACTGCGTTCGTCAATGCGACGTCGCTGCCCTCGAAAGGTGTTACATGTCGGCGATTTTTCGAAGCGTGACGCTATCGGTGGCGTCGGCGGCCGCTATCGGCCTCGTCGTCGCGATAGGTCCCGTTCCGTCGGCGAACGCCACGCCGTGCAGCGCACCCGAGGCGAACGTGGACCCGCCGACGGCGCCGCCCGCCATGCCCGCGCCCCAGCCGGTGGTCCAACCACCGACCGGCCGCCGGCCGTCGCACACCAACGACCGGGCGCCGCTGCCCAAGCTGGGTCCGCTGATCTCGTCCTTCCTCAAACCGACCACCCCGGGTCCGCGGTACGCGGCCCCTATCCAGCCTCAAGCCGGGGTGGCACCGCCGGCGCCGAATCCTCCCACCCCGGGCATCGCGCAGTCGCCGAATGCCACGCAGCTGAGCCCGAACGCCGCTGCGGTTCCGCCGCAACCGGCACCGCAGCCGGCGCCCCAGCCGGCGCCACCGGCCCCGGCGTCAATCGCCGGGGCGCCGACGTCGCTGGTCGACTGGGTGACCGGACTGAACGGCCCAAACAAGACCCTCGACCGTTTCGGCATCTCCGGCACCGACCTCGGAATCGCCTGGGACAACGGCGATCCCGCCAACCGCCAGGTCCTGATGGCCTTCGGTGACACCTTCGGCTACTGCAAGGTGCACGGCCAACAATGGCGATACAACACCCTGTTCCGCAGTTCGGACCATGATCTGTCGCACGGGATCCACATTGCGGACGGCGTGCCGAATAACAGTTATTCCGGCTCACCGGTGTGGACGACCGGCCTTTCCAAGCAGGTCGTCAACACCATCCATCGTGCCGCGCACGAGACGGGAATCATTCCGACCGCCGCCATCTCGCTCGGCAGGACCCAGTACATGAGCTTCATGTCCATCCGCGAGTGGGGCCGCGACGGCGAATGGAGCACGAACTATTCGGCGATCGCCAGGTCGCTCGACAACGGCCAGAACTGGGGTGTCTTCCCGGGCACCATCCGCACGGCCTCGGCGGACGCCGTCCCGGGAGCCGGGTTCACTCCGGGCAACGAGAACTTCCAGATGGGCGCGTTCATGAAGGGCAACGACGGGTACCTCTACCAGTTCGGAACCCCGTCGGGACGCGGCGGTGCGACGTTTCTTTCGCGAGTTCCGCCGAATCAATTGCCCGATCTGACCAAATACCAGTACTGGAACGGCGACAACGGCGGGCGCTGGGTTCCGGCCAATCCGGGTGCTGCGACGCCGCTTTGGCCCGGTCCGGTCGGCGAAATGTCAGCCCAGTACAACAGCTATCTCAAGCAGTACCTGGTGCTCTACACCAACGGCGGCAGCAACGACGTCGTGGCAAGAACCGCGCCGTCTCCGCAGGGACCGTGGAGTCCGGAGCAACCGCTGGTGTCGTCGTTCTCGATGCCGGGTGGCATCTACGCGCCGATGATCCATCCCTGGTCGTCGGGCAGAGACCTGTACTTCAACCTGTCGCTGTGGTCCGCGTACGACGTGATGTTGATGCACACCGTGCTGCCGTAAACGCGCCGGGTGTTGCCTGCCAAGCGCGCAATGGGTAGAACGACGGCCGCACCGCAATGGGGGCGGCGATCACCTGGCCGCTGCCGGCAGTCCTGACAACCAGGCAGCCTGGCCGTCCCGCAGCCCCCGATGTATCTCTTCCATCAGGGCTTGGCTCCCTGCGGGAGCCGTCTGATGGCAGCTACAGCTGAGGTTACGGAACGGGTTCACGTCTGGATCGTCCGCGCTTGCCGGCACCGCTTCCGCAACGCAGAGGCCGAGGGCGAGAGCCGCGGAAATCAGCGTTCCCGCGATCCCATGGTGGCGAGTCGTCAAGTCATCCTCCTGCGTCCTCAACGGTGGTGAGCCTTCATTGCGACAAGCCGAGTTCCGATCCCCGCTATCGCCATCGGTGTGCCAACATCGAATCCGTCGGACCGGGAACCGCTATCGTTCACACCCGCTTGGAGGTTGAAAGCGGCGTGCTGGTTCCATTGGTTTTTCCCAGCTTCAACTATTGTTCATCTCTCTGCCGCTTTCGACCCGCAAACTAACGGCCTCGTCGAAGCCGAGAAGAAAGGAAGCGCATCAAATGCCCTCCCCTCGCTGGCTGGCCAGACTGGCCATCCCCATCGTGGCTGGCGCTGCCCTGGTTGGTAACGCCGCGATTGCCGCTGCCGATCCCGCCGATGATGCTTACCTCGCTCAACTGCGCGCCGTAGGCTTCAACTGGCCGCCGGACCACGACGCCGCCCTCACCGGGATGGGTCGGCTCATCTGCGACGATCTCGGGTGGGGTTGGACGTACGACCAGATTGCCCAGCACGTCCACGCCAATTTGGACCCGCGGGAAGTAACATTCGGACAGGTCACATCCATGGTGAGCATCGCGCATTCGACCTATTGCCCCAATCAGAGGTGCTGGGCCCCCCACTGCTGAGCGATACAACGGGCCTGTTTCGGTTGTGCTGACGCTCTCGGTTAACGGGTTAGGGCCGGTTCGCGGCAAGGGAAGATGGTGTGGGTGAAACGCGCGCAGAGCCGATACCTCAAGCGTCGGGGCGCGTGCAGCAGAACGAATGCAAACACCAGCAAGCCCGATCCCCGCAGAAGCGCCGGTGACCAGCCACCCACCCGCGCCCTTCGCGGCTTCGATCTCTAGCACCGATCGGACGGGTCCGCCGCGACAGGCCAGTAGCGGCTTTCGCGCGGCACCATGTGGGCTTCCGGGGCTGCGATGTGACACTGTTCGAATACGCATTATAGCGTCCTATGCGATGCAAAGTTCGATTATCGGTCGCATATAGCAGCATATGCGACGTATAGTGCCACTTGTGAACGTTGCGGCCCAAACTTTGGCCTCAGGCGGCCTGCTGGATCCGCCAGGCACGCTCTCCACCACCAGCACGGCAGCCTTTTGGGCATTCAGCATCGCTACCACCGTGATGGTCGTCGCATCCATCATCGTCGGGGCGTGGGAAACCTACCGACTCCGGTCGCCACTGCCCGCCGTCGTCTTCGTCAGCGCGGCGCTCTGGCTGCCGAACGAACCGGTCGTCGACGCCATCCTCGGCTTCCAGTACGCGCAGGATTCGCCCGTCATCCTATTTACGTTGTTGGGCAGGGTCATTCCGCTCGGCGCGCTGGGAATAGGAGCAATGTTTTTTCTCGTCCCGTGGGCGATCTACCGGGTGGTGCAGCGTGGCGTGCCGACGGTCCGGATCATGGCCGTGTGCATCGTCGCCGGGATCATCGACTGGTTCCTGGAGTGGTTGGCGATCCATTGGAAAGTTTTCGAGTATTACGGAAACAACCCGTCGCGCATCGTCGGTCTGCCGTTCACCAGCATGGTGCAGAACTGCTTCATCTATGCGTTGATGGCGGCGGCCATTCTCGTGGCGGCTCCGCACCTTCGGGGCTGGCGGTATCTGCTGTTCCTGCCTGTGATTCCAGGTCTTTACCTGGGCGGCGCAGCGTTGTGCACCTGGCCGGCATACCTGGCCCTGCACGCTGGCTGGCCGACTGCGGTCTTCCTCGTACTGGCTGCGTTGTCGGCGGCGATGAACGTGTACCTGCCGCTCTCAGTGCTGACGATTGCCCGTCAGTACAACGAGTGGTATCAGGGCGAATCGGTCTCCGCAGAGTCTCTCGATCTGGTGCGAGGCGGCTGACGGTGCGACGGATCAGTGCCCGACATGGCCGGTGTGCGTGAGGCGATGACGACTTGACCGACGCCCCTCATCCTCCTGGTCGTGCGTGACCAGAGGTAGTTCTCCCGGAAGAGGTACGGGCAGTGGATAACGTGGGCAATGCGGGACGAAACGGGGTGGTCCACCCCACACCGATCGGTGCCGCCCCGTCGGTGGGCGATGCCGTCCGCATCGCGGGCGCGGTGGCGCGAATCTCCGCCTACACCATCCTGGATCGAGGGCGGCGACGACCGATGAGAGCCGACGCGCCTGTTCCCGGCCGGGTCGAGCACATCACTCCCGCCTGGCTGAACCGCGTGATGCGGCCGACCCTTGGTGCCGTGCGGATACTGTCCTCGTCGGTCGAACGCCATTCCGCCGGCACATCGGTTCGCGCGCGAATCCGGTTGCGCTACAGCGAAAGCAGCGCGGCCGAGCAGCTGCCCGCCACAATCTTCGTCAAGAGCGCAGCGACACTGGTCACCAGAATCGGTAATGGGCTGTCGGGCACCGCACCGGCCGAGGCGGGGTTCTACAACGAGCTACGACCACTCTGTGACCTCGAGGCGCCGTTCGGATATTACAGTGCCGCCCAGCCAGGTTCGTATCGGGCCGTTCATCTTCTCGAAGACCTTGTTGCCACTCGGGGCGCGACGTTCTGCGAACCGACCACGAAGATCTCGCGCGAGCAGGCGGATCAGGTTGTCGAACAGCTTGCGCTGCTTCATGGCCGGGGCGCCAAATTGGAGCTCGCCGACGGGCAGCGCCCGCCGTGGCTGCGCACCTACCCGCAGTGGTGGCAGGCCACGGGTTCGTTCTCGATGATTCGCCGGTACCACCTGCGCGGCCAGCGTCGTGCCGACGAGCTGGGCCTGACGCCGCGTCGGCTGGTAGGCCGGGGCGACCACCTGTGGCACAGTTTCGAGGCGTCGGTGGACACGCATCGGAGGTTGCCGCGCACACTGATCCACGGTGACACCCATCTGGGCAACTGGTACATCACCGGCGCGGGGCGCATGGGACTCTGCGACTGGCAATGTGTTTCGGCCGGTCATTGGTCGCGTGACCTGTCCTACGCGCTGTCATCGGCGCTCACCGTCGAGCAACGCCGGGAGTGGGAGGATGAGCTCATCGATGGCTACCTCGCTCGCCTGGCCGATGCCGGCGGCGATGCGCCGAAGCGCGCTGAGGCATTGCAGCTGTACCGGCGGCAGCTGCCCGGTGCCCTCGCAATGTGGACCACGACGTTGTATCCGCCGAAGTTTCTGCCCGCGATGCAACCCGCCGCGACGTCTGCCGAGATGCTGCGTCGAATCCTCACCGCGATCGACGACCACGACGGGCTTGAAGACTAGGAGCGCATCACGGCATGTGGATCAAGGGGGCGGAGAGGGCGAAAGAGTCTGGCCCGCAGGCTATCCGGCCGTGTCGAGGCGCTTCATGTACGAGCTGAGGCGGATCACGTCGACCATTAGCGAGGTATCGGCCGCCAGCACGCCGTCGATGGCGTAGATCGCACCGACGACTCCCATTAGCTCCTCCGCGGTCCTGGCGGTCACCGTTGCGTGCAGGTCCCAGCTACCCAGACAGACAGCGGCCATTACCACGTTGGGCACATCGGCGAGCTCTTTGAGGATCGGTTGCGACCGGCTGCGGTCGGCGCGGATCGACACCGATGCGATGACGCCGATGAGGCCCAGCGCCACGGGCTCGACCATGGCGACTACGCGGACCAATCCGGATTGGGTGAGCCGGGAGACGCGAGCTCGCACGGTGCCCTCCGACACGGCGAAGTGACGTGCGATGTTTCTGCTCGATTGCCGTCCGTCCTCGATCAGGGCCTGCAGGATCGCGACGTCCAATTCGTCGAGTGTCAGCCTGGGGGCGGGCAGCCGGATCGGCGGAGCGTTGCGGGACAGGAACATCCGCCTTCCGTGTTGAGGAACGGTGGTCTCGATGGCCAATTCGAGGTCCAGGTCGGCGATGCCCGCGACCGCGGAGAGTTTGTCGGTCAGATCCCTCAATTCAACACGGTCGGTGACCAAAAAGTATCCGAGTACGTCATAGGAACCCAACGTCACCGCGACGGCGTCGCACTGCGGGAGCACGCCGATCTCGTTGGCGACGTCGTGGGGCGATCGGAAGCGGGTTTTGATGCGGCATATCACCATCCACTCGAAACCGGCTGCTTCCCAATCGATTATCGCGGTGAAGACCAAAATCCCCGACGAGGTCAGCTTACGAAGCCGGATGCTCACCGCCGACTCGCTCACGCAGATTCGTTGGGCGAGTTGGCGGTTCGTGGCCTTGCCGTCTGCCAGCAAGTGATCGATCAGCGCCTGGTCGATTTCGTCGATTGTTGCGGTAGGTGGGGAATGCGCTCCGCTGTCCAAGAATCTTAACCCGGCGGAGGCGCGCCTAATATCTGGAGACCGCAGCGTCACCGGGTCGGCAATGTCGTCAGGCATTCCGCGCCTTCCGCCGGTCGCGTCCGCCACCGACGAACTGCAGCGCCGACTCCGCGTACTCGTGGCCGTGGGTCGCCATGGGACCCCTTCCACAATCGTGGTCGGCGACAACGCGACGTACCAGAGCTACAGGACACGCGACGCTGCAGCACATACTCTACGCATATCAAACTAGTAGACGGCAGCTGGGTTTGTTAGTCGTACCACGTGCTCGTCGCACTGTTCGCATTCTGCGGTGCCCAGCCGGACGCTGATACCTGTTAAGTGGCGTGTCACAAGTTGGCGTAGTGTAAAGGCAGTTGCACTACGAAGAATTTAGTTGCTACGCTTGAGCAGCGTTAGTTCGCGCAACAGACTTCCCTCAGTTCGGACGCGCCCTGCGACCGAAAACCCGCAGCGAGGTAGGTAAAGATCCTTGGCAATCACTGAACCGACGGACGGCCGGGTCGCAGCTGACGTGGGGGACCACCCGGGGGCAGGCCGCCGCAGAGCTCCGGGCCCGGGGACGGGGCGGCTCGCGTTGATGGCTGTGCGATCGCGAGACCCATTTCAGCTGCTCGCCGACTGCGTGGCGCGTTACGGCGACATTTACTCGTTGCCCCTCGGGCCCGGTGGGACCACCGTCGTCAACGACCCGGAATTCGTCGGAAGCTGGCTTCTCGACTACTCCCGCTACCACAAGGGGGTGATGTCGCGGGCACTGGTGCCGGCGCTGGGCGAAAGCATTCCCGTCGCCGACGGCGAGCAATGGCTGCGCAACCGCAAGGCGCTCAACCCGGCTTTCTCGCGACGAAACCTCAACGGGGTTGCCCAGATTGTGCGTGATGCGGTCGATGACGTGCTCGCGCGCTGGGATGCGATCGCCGACTCGGGCGAGGAGGTCGACATCTACCGCGAGCTCTCCATTCTGACGATGACCGTCGTCCAGCGGTCGATGTTCTCCTCGTCGGTCTCCGACGAGGGTGTGCCCGAATTGGTCGACCGCTTCCGGGTGCAAACCGACTACATGGGTGGGCTGATGCTCACTTTCTGGGCGCCGTCATGGGTTCCCGTACCGCATGCGCATGCGGGAAGGCGGGCGGTGACGGCGATTCGAGCCCGGATCGAGGAGGCAATCGCTGATCGCCGGGCCAACCCGACCGACGCCAGTGACGTGCTGAATGCGCTACTGAACATAGGTGCGGACAACGGGGAGCCGCTGGAACACGAGAACCTTGTCGATCAGCTCATGGGTCTGTGGTTCGGAGGGTTCGACACCACCGCCTCCGCACTCGCCTGGACGGTGGCGATGCTCGCCCAGAATCCGGACGCCATGGAGGCTTTGCGGGCCGAGGCGGACGCCTACACCGGAAACTTCAATTCATTCGCCGACCTAGCTCAATTGTCTTATGCCAAAGCAGCGTTCGACGAAGGGCAGCGTATGCAGGGGGCGCTACTGCTGACCCGGCAGGCGCTGGAGGAAGACGAGATCGCCGGCTATTACATCCCGGCGGGAAGCCAGGTCGGCGTCAGCGCCTATACCATCAACCGGCATCCCGCTTTGTGGGACATGCCCGAGCGGTACGACCCGATGCGCTGGCTGGACGAACGCAAGAACAGTCAGCACCGGTTCCAGTTCGTGCAATTCGGGGGTGGGCCACGACACTGCATCGGCGTCGGGTTGGCATACCTCGAGGCGCAGTTCGTCCTGACAAAGATCGCTCAGCGTTTCCACCTTCAGCCCCGACCCGGATGGACTCCGAGGCACGCGTTTCACCTCAGCGTCGGACTCAAGGACGGATTACCCGGCCGCATCATCCACCGGCACCGCGGAGCCGCGTGATGAAGCGCATCGTCATCGACGAAGGCCTCTGCATGGGATCCCGGGAGTGCGCCGGGATAGCCGCTGAAGCAGTCGAATTCGACCCCGATGGCATAGCTTCGGCAACCGACGCGGAACTGCCCGACGCGATCGCCCGGCGGATGGCGGCCTCCTGCCCCGCAATGGCCATCACCGTCAAAAACATCTGAACGCAGCAAACCCTGATTCAGCGGCGCGCAAGAGAAGGAGTAACAGTGGCGAGGAATGGCAACGACTACGACGTAATCATCAAGGGCGGCACGCTCATCGATGGAACAGGCACACCCCGCAAGGTCACCGACATCGGCATTCGCGACGGCAAGGTGGCCAAGGTCGGCGGTCTGCGCGACGCGACTGCAACCCGGATCGTCGACGCCACCGGCCGAATTGTCGCGCCGGGTGTCATCGACGTGCATACCCACTACGACGGGGCGATCTTCTGGGATCCCTACTGCACGCCATCGGGGTACCACGGCATGACCACCGCGGTCGTGTCCAACTGCGGATTCGGCTTCGCTCCGTGCAAGAAGGACCATGCCACGCAGGAACGCTACATGGGCATGATGGAAACCACCGAGCAGATCCCCAGCGCTGCGCTGCGCGAGGCGCTGCCGTTCAACTGGGAGTCGTTCCCGGAGTGGTTAGAGGTCGTCAAGGGGCTGGACAAGGGCGTCAACGTCGCCAGTTACGTCCCGCTGAACTCGCTGATGATCTTCGTCATGGGTTCTCCGGAGGACGCCCGCGACCGGTTGCCCACCGACGCCGAACTCGCCGAGATGAAGCGGCTGTTGCGTGAGGCCCTGGAGGCCGGCGCCATCGGGTTCGCCTTCTCCAAGCTCAACGAGTTCAACTCGCATAAGGACCACGGCAAGCCGATGCCGACCGATGCTGCCGATGAGTCCACCGCCTACGCGCTCGCCGAGGTGCTGCGTGAGATGGACTACGGCATCATCCAGGCCCTGGTCGACCTGCCGATGGCCATCGACAACAACCACATTGCCGAGAAGCTGGCCCGCATCTCCGGGCGGCCGGTCGTGCAGAACATCCTCGTGCCGTTCGACCACATACCGGGCGAGGTCGACCGCGTGCTGAACTGGCTCGATCGATGCGAGGAAGAGGGCCTGGACTGTTATTCCCAGGCGCTGGCATTCCGCACTTGGCAGGAGAGTCGGCTGCTGGACTGGAACACGTGGGATGTGCTTCCCGAGTTCGCCGAGTTCTCCGAACTTGAGGAGGACATCGATGCGCGTGTGGCAAAGGCCGCCGACCGGGACTGGCGGTCCAGGGTGAAGAAAGTCCACACGGTGGACAAGATGACCTCGGCGGGGGGCATGCTGGACAACCTCAAGCTGATCTCGATGCCGGACGAGGACGATCCGCGTATCGGCAGATTTTTCTCGGAGATCGCGGCCGAGCGTGGCATCGATGTGGTGGACGCCTTTTTCGACGCCGTGGTGGAGTCCCGCTGCGACATGGACTTTCGCACCGTGCAGTCAATGAGCCAGGATCCCGCTCTTTTCGAAAAGATGTACAAGCACCCGCGCGTCATTGCCGGCACGTCCGATGGCGGTGCGCACATCCGGTTCTTCAGCGGCGGCAACTTCTCGACCGACCTGCTGCAGTGGCTGGCGCTGGGAGAGAAGCGGTTTACCCTCGAGGAACTGCATCACAAATTCAGCATGCTGCCGGCCCGTGTTCTGGGCCTCGCCAATCGGGGAGCGCTGCTGCCCAGTTTCGCGGCAGACCTGATGGTGTACAACCCCGACGAACTGGGCTACCCCGACCACTACGAAGTGCTGACCGACCTGCCCGGTGGTGAATTCCGGCGGGTGATCCCGGCATACGGTATCGAGCTGATCATGGTCAACGGTCAGGTGACCTTCGAAACCGGGATGAAGTCGACCGGCGCCACACCGGGACGTGTGCTGGTATCCGCCGGCGCGAGTTGACGGGAGTAGGCATCGATTCCCGAGCAGGGTCGGCCGGGTGCTGTCGGGCCGACCGCGTTCGACGCATTGTCGCTAACCTCGTCGGACCGTCGCACGTGCGCCGTTTGGTGCCATCAAACCGGCAATCCGTTCCGCAATCATGACGCACCCGAGATATGTGTTCCCGGCAGGTATCGCCGGCATCGCCGATGCGTCGGCGACGCGGAGCCCGCTGATACCGCGGACGCGGCACTCCGCGTCGAGCACGCTGCCCATGGGACAGGTCCCCACCATGTGTCCGTAGCTGATCGTGATGCGAGCCAACGCATCTGCCACCGCGGTCGCAGTGGTCAGGTCGTGGGCGTCGACTGGCCGACACCCGATGGCCCGCGCCGCAGGTGACCGTTCCCACGCCGCGATCTGGCGGAACGCATGCCCCAACCGCACGTCAACATCGTCCGGTAGCGCTGGCGCGGTGACCACCGGAACGCCGGCCGGGTCGTCGCCGAGTTCCACCCGGCCCCGTCCCGTGGATCGAAGGACATAGGCGAGCAGCAGAAAGGTCGACGTCACGGTGAGGTCCAGTGATGGTGTCGGAAAGACGTGGTAGTCAATGTCTTTACCGTTCGATGCGCCGATCAGAACGGTTTGTGCGGGTCCGCCGGTGCCGAGGGACGGCCGATCGTACTGATAGGTCAGCGCCGTACCCAGGTGATCACTCATGGTCGATCCGACTGGGAGGTCGGCATGAACTTCGATACCGCGGGCCGCCAGCTGTTCGCGGGGGCCGACACCGGAACGTAGCAGGAGCGTCGGCGATCCGATGGCTCCGGCAGCGACGACGACCTCGTCGGCGCGGATCTCCTCGCCGTCATCAAGCCTCACGCCGACGGCCCTGCGCTCCTCGATGAGCGCTCTTGTTACCACCGCTGCCGTACGGGTGACGAGGTTCGGCCGGTTCCGCACGCTGTCGGTGAGGTACGCAGTGCTGGTGGTCATCCGGTGCCGGGAGCCATCAAGCGTGGCCGGGAAGACCCCGACGCCGGGTAGTTGCGTGGGGTCGTTGACGTCGTCAACCGTGGGCACCCCGACCTGATGCATGCCGTCGCCAAAAGCCGCTTGAAAAGCACTGTGTTCGCTTGGTTTCCAACGACTCACCGTGAGGGGACCACTGTCACCGTGAAGCGGTGAGGGACCGAAGTCCAGATCGTTCTCGGAGGCGATGAAGTAGCGCAGGACGTCGGACCAGCCCCAGCCGGGCAGGCCGGCTGCCTCCCATCCGGCATAGTCTTCGGGCTGGCCACGGACGGTGGCCAGGTAGTTGACCGCCGAGGTGCCCCCGGTGACGTGTCCCTGGACCATGGGAATCGGACCCGCGGGGCCGGCCATCGAGACCACAGTCGCATTCGCCAGCGTCGACCAGACCTCGGGCGCGCGGCAGGGATCGAGAATTTCGTCGCCGTAATTGTCCGTCCCCCCAGCCTCGAGGAGGGTGACCGTTACGTCGAGATCCTGGCTCAGGCGCGCGGCCAGTACCGAACCCGACGTGCCGGCACCGACGACGATGACGGAGCGTGGGCGGGTGCCGCGCCCTGCTTCCGTGTGTATCGCGTTTCGCGCGTTATCGGCATCCATATCCCGATGATTCACACTATCCAGGTCCAGGCGTAGGTGTGTTTGGGGCTGCGGCAGCCGTAGAAGGTTTCGGTGCGGCAGATGCCGGGCAGCAGCGCGATCTCGTCGAGGACGGCCGCCATGAGGGAATCGTGGTCGCGTCCGATGACGAGCGCGATCAGGTCGAAGTCGTCAAGGACGCGGGTGAGTTGGGAGACGTCATCCCGCTCGGCGAGCATCGCGGCGACATCATCGACCATCCCCGGATGGGTCGTGATGGTGATGAACGCATGTGCGCCGTACCCGAATGCAACGACATCGCAGACCGCCTGGATGCGGAACACCCGATCGGCCACCATCCGTTTGATCCGGCTCCTGATCGTGCCTTCGGAGACACCGAGTTCGCCGGCAATGCTGCGATTGCTGCGCCTGGCGTTGCGTTGGAGGATTCGGATGATGTCGAGATCCGTCTCGTCAACCGTGTCACTTGGTTGCGCCTCCGGTGTGGCGCCCGGATCGGCGCGAAAGAGTGCCCACTTGGAGTCGTACTTCAAAACGTCCAGCGCCATGCTGCCGTGCACGCCGTCCACTCCGTCGATCGACGGCAACACGGTGCCAAACATCTCAGACACATGATGGCGGTCCCGGCACAGCACCGGCACGATGATGTCGAATGCTCCGGCGGTGATCGTCGCCGCCACGGTCTCGGGCAACTTGGCCACGTCCGCTGCGACATCGTGGATCGATCGTCCGGTGACCCGAAACATCGCAAAGACGAACTCGCGGTGACCGAATAGTCGGATGTCGGTGACTGCGACGACGCGCATGATGCCGGTGTCTTCCAGCCGCCTCAGTCGCGCCGCCACCGTCACCTCGTTGACGCCCAGCCGGTGGGCCAATGACCGGCTGCCTTCGCGGCCGTCGTGGCGGAGCCGGTCGATCAGCGCCCTGTCGAGGTCGGTGAGTTCAGGTGGGGCTGGGAGCTGGCCCGCGGCGGCAGGTCGGCTGGAAGCTTTCGACACTTTCTTTGCGCGAGGTGATCCGGCTTGGCGTGCCACGTTTACCGTCCTGTCGGTGTCGAATTACACGGCCATAGGTTGACGGAACACGCCCGGCGCGTAACGAGTCTTGGCCTCCTGCGCACAGCGAAGACGCTGAATGCGCTCCGGAACGGCGTGCTGCTCCCGCAGATCACTGCATGCGCACCGTTAACTGGATTCTCCTTTACCTGCACGGCCTCGGCATCCTCGCGGTGCGGACGGCCACTGCATTAGCAGATTGCAATCCATTATGAAGACGATAGTACGCATACTTTAGATTTCGGTAGCAACAGTGCCGGGTAGTGCGTAGAGTGACGCCAGGCGTGTGCGGCGGCGGGAAGGGATTGGCATTTGGTGCGCCAGTGCTCGACAGACAAACCCATCACTCGACATGTCTGCCGGATTTGCGGACAACTCTGCCGCAGCGCGGCCGCATCGAACCCCCCCGGATATCGCTGCGCGGCGGGAGGTATATCGAAGCGGGAACCGATGGTGTTCAACACGTTTGGCGTGAGAGACACCCCGGCGCGTCTCCGTGAAACCACGGGCGTTCTAGCACGGAGATCCTGCGCAGTGCCCACGAGAGCCCACCCTTGCCTGATCGGCTGGCGCGCCGACGCACGCGTTCCCGGGCGGGGGCGATTGACATGGCGACGGATGGCGTGTACGAATCATACGGTCAACGTGACATGCGTACGGATCAG
>JARLGS010000376.1 GCA_031292695.1 Mycobacterium sp.
CCACGATCCCGCGGCCACAGGAGTCGTACGGCCTGCGCCCGGTGCAGAACACGGGGAGCCCAAGGCGCCGGATCTGGGCCGCGTCGCGCACCAGGCCGTCGAGCACCGCCCCGCGTCCCCCGCGGGCCAGCGCGGCGGTTGTCAGCAGCTCGCCCCACGGGACGATTTCCTCGGAGCGGCCGACCGCCATCACGAACACGTCCCCCGGGCAGAGCGAGTCAACGGCGGCGATCTCCTTGTCGTACGGCCGCTCCGGAACGTGAAACATCGGGGCCCAGACCACCGTCTTGGCCCGGCCGGCCAGCACCCTGGCTTCGTCGAGCGGGCGTACATCGGGTCGTAGCGCACGGTTGCGGTGGCCCGCAGCGTCGCACGCGTCGCTCAAGACCCCCGTGTACAGGGCGCCTGCAATCCAATCGAGTCGGGCCGCGTCATCCGCGAATCGGGGCAGTGTCATGGCAGCAGCAGTGCTCGGGACCGAAAAAACGGGGGCGACGACCGCCCCCGGTCCGGTCAGCGTACGCCAACGTGCGCCAGAATTCGAGGATCCAGGCTTCGCACTCTATGTCTCCAACGACAGAGGACGATCTTTCGCGGAAAAACTTAGGGACGAACCGGCCGAATTGGAACAATTGCCGTCCGGTCGAACAAAACGTCCGGAATTGTCGTAAATTTTAGGGGGGAAAGCCTTCTGATGGGCTTGACCGAGTAGCACGGATTGGTAAGATATTGTGCCTCTAAACATCGGACATACTCGGACTCTTCCCATGCCGCACACCACATTGCGTTAGATTCGACGGCCATCCGGCCCGTGGTGTGCTCCCCGGATCGACGACCTCGGCGCACTCTCCGAACCCGTCCTGGAACGGCGGGTTCTGACCGCTCCCGGCACTTGACGAGTACGGTCATCCCCTAGCGCAAAGGGCGTTCCACCCTTTGAGAAGATGCCACTCTACTATGGAAAACCTTCGTAACGTCCGGAACATCGGGATCTCCGCCCACATCGACTCCGGCAAGACCACGCTTACCGAGCGCGTGCTTTACTACGCCGGCCGGACCCACGTGATCAAGGAAGTCCGCGGCGAAGGCGCGGTGATGGACCACATGGAGCTGGAGAAGGAGCGGGGGATCACCATCACCTCGGCCGCTACCACCGTCCAGTGGGCCGACAAGAAGATCAACATCATCGACACCCCGGGCCACGTCGACTTCACGGTCGAAGTGGAACGTTCGCTCCGCGTCCTCGACGGCGCCGTGCTGGTGCTCTGCGCGGTGGCCGGCGTGCAGTCGCAGTCGATCACGGTCGACCGGCAGATGAAGCGTTACGCCGTGCCCCGGCTGGCGTTCATCAACAAGATCGACCGCACCGGCGCCAATCCGGTCAACGTGATCCAGCAGCTCGAGAGCAAGCTCGGCCTGACGACCGTGCCGCTCCAGTTGCCGATCGGCGCCGAGTCGAACTTC
>JARLGS010000377.1 GCA_031292695.1 Mycobacterium sp.
GCCTGTTGATCGACACCCTGATCGTGCGCACGTTCGTGGTGCCAGGTATCGCCGGGTTGCTGGGCCGGTGGTTCTGGTGGTCACCGGTGCCGTTGGTGCGCGGGGTGTTCACCCGCACCGTGGCGCGTGGTCAGCGGGCCGGCCGGGGTGGCGCCGGAGTCGTGCTGCGGCCGGAATGGGTTGGGCGCCTTGGTGGGAAGCGCCAACCGGACGGCGGTTAGGCCAGCTGCACCGTCAACTCGGCGCCGGTGGCCGCGATCACGTCGTCGACGCTGACGCCGGGGGCGAGCTCGCGCAGGATCAGCGTGCCGTCCCCGGGCACGTCGATGACGGCCAGGTTGGTGATGATCCGGTCGACCACGCCCTGCCCGGTCAGCGGCAGCGTACAGACCGGGACGATCTTCGGGTTGCCGGCCTTGTCGGTGTGTTCCATCAGCACGATGACCCGCGCCGCCCCATGCACCAGGTCCATGGCGCCGCCCATGCCCTTGACCATCTTGCCCGGGACCATCCAGTTGGCCAGATCGCCGGTTCGCGAAACTTCCATGCCACCCAGCACCGCGGTGTCGATGTGGCCGCCGCGGATCATCCCGAACGACAAC
Organism: Mycobacterium sp.; assembly: GCA_031292695.1. Lineage (GTDB taxonomy): Bacteria > Actinomycetota > Actinomycetes > Mycobacteriales > Mycobacteriaceae > Mycobacterium. The sequence goes on from JARLGS010000377.1 coordinate 603, forward strand.
GACGAATCAAAGTACGCCGCACCGGGATTGACGGTCACAGTCTCCTTGCCGGCATTGATCAGGTCGGGGTCGACCGCGTCGTCGGTGGGGTAGGGGCCGGTGCCCAGGATGCCGTTCTCCGAGTGCAGGGTGACGTGTACGTCGCCGCTCAGGTATCCGGGGATCAGGGTGGGCAGGCCGATGCCGAGGTTGACGTACTCGCCGTCGATCATGTCGGCGGCGGCGCGGGCGGCCATCTGGTCACGGTTCCAGCCGGTCATTTGGTGGCTCCTTCGCGGGTGCTGTTGCGCGATCCGCTGCGCTCCTCGCTGACCGTGCGCTTCTCGATCTGCTTGTCCTGCGGCCCGGTGTGGACGATGCGTTGCACGAACACGCCGGCCAGGTGCACCTCGTCGGGATCGATCTCGCCGGGCTGCACGAGCTCCTCGACCTGGACGATGGTGATGCGCCCCGCCATCGCGGCCAACGGGTTGAAATTGCGTGCGGTCTTGTTGAATACCAGGTTGCCCGCGGTGTCGGCGCGCAGCGCGTGCACCAATGCGTAGTCGGCGTTGATCGCCTCCTCCAACACGTAGCGCTTGCCGCCGAATTCGCGAATCTCCTTGGGCGGCGAGGCAACTGCGACCGAGCCGTCCGGCGCGTAACGCCAGGGCAGGCCGCCGTCGGAGACCGCGGTGCCGACCCCGGCCGGGGTGTAGAACGCGGGGATGCCGGCACCGCCGGCCCGCATGCGCTCGGCCAGCGTGCCCTGTGGGGTCAGCTCGACCTCCAGTTCGCCGGCCAGGTACTGGCGGGCGAACTCCTTGTTCTCCCCGACATACGACGCGACGACCCGGCGGACCCGGCCCAGGCCCAGCAGCACGCCGAGCCCGACGCCGTCGACCCCGCAGTTGTTCGAGAAGACCTCGAGATCGGTGGCAGAAGACGCGGCGATGGCGTCGATGAGTTGGTCCGGGATCCCGCACAAGCCGAATCCGCCGACGGCCAGCGTGGCACCGTCGGTGATGTCGGCGACCGCCTCGGCGGCCGAGGCGTACACCTTCGAGGTCATGGCACTCCTGCAATCGTTCATTCAGTAAACGCGGGAACCACTTTCCATGGACGCTGTTGACATGGCAAGTATCCGCGTTGGGCCGGATGGAAAGTGTTCGCAGAATGAGCATTGCAGGGATAGGCGTTCACTGAGTGAACGCCTATCCTGTGGTGATGCCGGGTCCGAATGTCGTCGCCAGGGTGGGGGCCATACTGCGGGCGGTGGCCACGACCGAACCCGACGGCGCGTCGACCACCGAGCTGGGCACGCTGGCCGGCCTCGCCCGACCCACCGCGCATCGGCTGCTGACGGCATTGGCCGAGGAGCATCTGGTCAGCCGCGACCCGCGTTCGGGGCGCTGGTCACTGGGCCCCGAGCTGTATCTGCTCGGCGTGGGCGCGGCTCAGCACCACGACGTCACCGATCAGGCGCGTGCGGTGGTCACCCGGCTGGCCCGGGAAACCGGGGAGAGCGCCTTCTTTTCGGCCCGCCGCGGCGACGAGACCGTCTGCGTGCTCAGTGAGGAAGGCAGCTTTCCGCTGCGCTCGCACGTGTTGCATGTCGGCATCCGGTTCCCGTTGGGGGTGGCCAGCGCCGGACTGGCGATCCTCAGTCACCTGCCGGCCGCCGAGGTCGAAGACTACTTCTCTCGCGCACAACCCGAAACCAACTGGGGGCCAAGTCATTCCGAAGCTGCCATTCGGAAGCGCATCGAGCAGACCCGGCGGGCCGGCTATTCGGTGAACCCGGCCCTGCTCGTAGAAGGCAGCTGGGGGATAGCGGCTGCGGTCTTCGATCGGCGGGGTCTGCCCGGCTGGGCGCTGAGTCTGACCGGCGTCGAGACCCGGTTCCGTGCGGGTCGCCGCCGGGAATTGGGGCGCCTGCTCCTCGAGCAGGCGCACGAGTTGTCCGGCCGGCTGCAGGGCTGACGCTCGTCGGCGTGGCGCACGGTCGTCGAGCGTGCGGTCAGATCGTCGTCAAGCTCAATCTCACGATCTCTCTGCACGCTCGACGCTCGACGCTCGCTGCGTGGTGACGGCCGGGGTGGCCGCCAAACTGTCAGCCCTCGGCTGCAGCCTTACGCCGCTTGTACCACTCCCAGACCATCGGCATCACGGACAGAATCAGGATCAGGATGAAGATCGGTTCGAGCAGCTTCTGGATGATGGTGAACTGCCCCAGCCAGTAGCCCAGCAGGGTGATCCCGCAGCCCCAGACGATCGCGCCGATCACGTTGTAGAGGGTGAAGGCGCTGTGACCCATCTTGGCAGCGCCGGCGCTGATGGGCGCCAGGGTCCGGACGATCGGCACGAAGCGGGCCAGCAAGATCGCGACCGGACCGCGCTGCTCAAAGAATGCGTGGGCCTCATCCAGGTACTTCTGCTTGAGGAACCGGGCATCGGGCTTGAACATCTCGACGCCGATGAACCGACCGATGACGTAGCCGATCTGGCCGCCCAGGATCGCGGCGATCGGGATGGTGATCAGTAGCAGCCAGATGTTGAAGTGGGCGTTGGCGTCGCTGTGCGCCTGTTGCGCGGTGCCGGCGGCCAGCATGCCGGCCACGAACAGCAGGGTGTCGCCCGGCAGTACCGGGAACAGGATTCCGGACTCGATGAAGATGACCACCAGCAGCCCGACCAATGCCCAGGTGCCGAAGTAGCCGATCAGCGTCATCGGGTCCAGGAAGCCTGGCATGGCGGAGATGGTGGTCGTCATGAGGCCCAAAGATACCGGGGTTTGCTTACTACTCAGCTAACGGCCGGATACCGGCCTAGGGTCAGGCCTATGGCTACCCACAAGGCAGTTCACGTCGCGCAAGCCAACGCACCGCTCACGCTCGTCGAGGTCGACACCGTTTCGCCGCCGCGCAATCACGTCCGCATCGCCGTCGCCGCCTGCGGGGTGTGCGGCACTGACCGTGAGTTCTACGCGGGGCACTTCCCCGGACTTTCGTGGCCGATCACCCTCGGTCACGAGATCGCGGGCACCGTCGCCGAACTCGGCGAGGGGGTCGAGGACTTCGCCGTCGGCGATCGCGTGGCGGTCGGCTGGTTCGGCGGCAATTGCAACCGCTGTGTGCCGTGCCGCCGGGGCCACTTCATGCAGTGCGTCCGCATGGAGGTGCCGAGCTGGCATTACCCGGGCGGCTACGCCGAATCGGTCACCGCGCCCGCAACTGCGCTGGCTCGGATTCCGGATGGATTCTCGTTCGCCGAGGCTGCCCCGATGGGGTGTGCGGGCGTGACGACGTTCAACGGGTTGCGCAAGACGCGCGCCAAGGCCGGTGATCTGGTCGCGGTGATCGGGATCGGCGGACTCGGTCACCTCGGGGTGCAGTTCTCTCGAGCGATGGGCTTTGAGACAGTCGCGATCGCTCGCGGTCCGGAGCGGGAGGCTGCCGCCAAGGAACTCGGTGCCCATCACTACATCGATTCGAACGCCTCGGATGTCGCCGCCGAACTGCAGCGTCTCGGCGGGGCGGCGGTCGTGCTCGCGACCGCGGCGAGCTCGAAGGCGATGGCCGCCACCGTCGCGGGGCTCGGACCTGAGGGCGAACTCGTGACCGTCGGCGTCACCCCCGAGCCCCTGCCGATCAGCCCGCTCGACCTCATCAACGGCGGCCTCTCGGTCACCGGGCATCCGTCGGGCACGTCGCGCGACGTCGAGGAAACGTTGCACTTTGCCGCGCTGACGGGCGTGCGGGCCGTCGTCGAGGAACGACCTCTCGCGCAGGCCGCGGAGGCCTTCGAGCGCATGAACAGCGGCCACGCGCATTACCGGGTGGTCCTGACCGTTTGACCTCCCCAGCTGCCGGGTAGCCCCGGGCTTGAACCTTCACCTGGGATTGACATACTGGCCGAGACTGCCGGTTCGCCGAGAGGAAATACCATGCCCATCGCCACACCCGAGGTCTACGCCGAGATGCTGGCCCGCGCCAAGGAACACTCGTTCGCGTTCCCGGCGATCAACTGTGTCGGTTCGGAGAGCATCAACGCCGCCATCAAGGGGTTCGCCGACGCCGGTAGCGACGGCATCATCCAATTCTCTACCGGCGGTGCCGAATTCGCGTCCGGTCTGGGCATCAAGGACATGGTGACAGGTGCCGTGGCGCTGGCCGAGTTCGCGCATGTCGTGGCTGCCAAGTACGACATCACCGTTGCGCTGCACACCGACCACTGTCCCAAGGACAAGCTCGACACCTATGTGCGCCCGCTGCTGGCCATTTCCGCGGAACGGGTGGCCAAGGGCCAGAACCCGCTGTTCCAGTCGCACATGTGGGACGGCTCGGCGGTGCCGATCGGCGAGAACCTGCAGATCGCGCAGGAGCTGCTGAAGCTGAGCGCGGCCGCGAAGATCATCCTCGAGGTCGAGATCGGCGTCGTCGGTGGCGAGGAAGACGGGGTCGAGGCGGAGATCAACGAGAAGCTCTACACCACCCCCGAGGACTTCGAGAAGACGATCGACGCGCTGGGCTCCGGTGAGCACGGCAAGTACCTGCTGGCCGCGACGTTCGGCAACGTGCACGGCGTGTACAAGCAGGGCAACGTCAAGCTCAAGCCCGAGGTGCTGGCCGAGGGACAGAAGGTGGCCGCCGCCAAGCTCGGATTGCCGGATGGCGCAAAGCCTTTCGACTTCGTGTTCCACGGTGGGTCGGGCTCGCTGAAGTCCGAGATCGAGGATTCCCTGCGCTACGGCGTGGTGAAGATGAACGTCGACACCGACACCCAGAAAGCCTTCACCCCTCCAGTGGCCGGGCACATGTTCGCCAACAACGACGGCGAGCTGAAGATCGACGGCGAGGTCGGCAACAAGAAGTTCTACGATCCGCGCAGCTACCTCAAGAAGGCAGAGGCGTCGATGACCGAGCGCGTCATCGAGGCGTGTAACGACCTGCACAGCACCAGCCGGAGCGTCTCCGGCAGCTAAGCGAGTTGCCGACTGGCCACTTACGACACGGAAATTGCGAAATTCTGTGTCGTAACTGGCCATTCGGCGTGCTGGTGCATGCTCGAGTGGTTGTGGGTCAGCAGCACCGTGCCCAGGACGGCGACGGCTGCTATGGCGGCGATCACCAGCACCAGTGCGATGACCCAGCCCCAGCTGCGCCGGTCCCGCGGAGGTTTCACGTTCCCGGGGATCAGCTGCGGTCCGGCTGGCGGCATCAGCTCGGTTTCCGGGTCGGACAGCGGGGCGATGATCTGGGTCTTGCCGTCGAAGCTCGACGGCGCGGTGAACCGCCGGACCGGGATGGTCGGGTCGGTGGCCGGGTCCGCGGGCGCGAAGATCTCGGTCGCTGCCGAGGCGTCGGGGTCGGCCGCGTCGGTACGGACGGCGTCGGTGGTCGAGGCCGCGTCATGGTTGATGTCGCCTGCCGCATGGCGGTGGTCCGGCCCGGTCGGGTTCGACATGGCGGCTGGGTTCGACATGGGGGTGATTGTCCTCCCGATCATCGTCGCGCACTGGGGCCGATGCATCGATGAAGGCCGCGACGTCCTGCCTGGAGCTTAATCACCCGCCTGCGGTATCTCAGCGATCGGCTGCACGGCACAATGGCGGCCATGACACGAATGGGCGATCTGCTGGGGCCGGACCCGGTGCTGCTGCCGGCGAACCACGAGGCCGAGGACGATCTGGACGCCGGCAAGGACGCGACCGCCGTGGCCGCGGCGCATCCGTCGGCGTCGGTGGCCTGGGCCGCACTGGCCGAGGGGGCGCTGGCCGACGGCCAGCCGGTCGCCGCTTACGCCTACGCCCGCACCGGTTACCACCGTGGCCTGGATCAGTTGCGGCGCAACGGCTGGAAGGGTTTCGGCCCGGTGCCGTTCGCCCACGAGCCGAACCAGGGCTTCCTGCGGTGTGTCGGGGCACTGGCCCGGGCTGCGGACTCGATCGGCGAGCACGACGAGTACCTGCGCTGCCTGGACCTGCTGGACGATTGCGATCCGGCGGCCCGCAAAGAACTGGGGCTGTAGCTCAGTCGCACGACGATCTAGCGGCGACCTAGTCCATCTCGCAGTGGCAGCCGTCGGCGTTGTCCGCCGGCGGTTCCACCTGAACGGTGGCGTGGTCCACTCCGCGCGCGGCCAGCACAGCGCGTGCGGACTCGAGAACCTGCGCCGAATCTGCGGTGGACGTCAGGTGTGCGGTGGCCATGTCCTTGCCGGGGACCAGCGTCCACACGTGCAAGTCGTGCACGTCGGTGACGCCGTCCACGGCGGCCAGTGCGGTCCGCAGCTCGTCCACGTCGATGTGGCGGGGTGAGGACTCGGACAGGATGCGCAGCGCGGCGCGGGCCAGCGCGATGGCCCGCGGCAGCACCCACAGGGCGACCAGCACTGCGACGACGACGTCGGCGTAGGGCCAGCCGGTGGTGACGGTGACGATGCCGGCGACCAGGACGCCGAGGCTGCCGACGGTGTCCGCGACGACCTCCATGTAGGCGCCCTTGACCGCCAGGCTGCTGTCGGCGTCGGAGCGCAGCAGCAGTACGACGACGAGGTTGGCGAGCAGTCCGGCCAGGGCGACGACGATCATCGGCACGCCTGGGATCTGCGGTGCGTCGCCGAGGCGTTCGACGGCTTCGTAGAAGATGAACGCCGCGACGCCCATCAACAGCACAGCGTTGGCCACCGCGGTGAAGACTTCGGCCCGGTGCCAGCCGTACGTGCGTGCCGCCGAGGTCGAACCGCGGCGGGCCAGTACGACGGCGCCTAGGCCCATGAACATCGCGACCAGGTCGGTGAGCATGTGGCCGGCGTCGGCCAGCAGTGCGATCGAATTGATCATCAGCGCGGTGGTGAGTTCGATGACGAAGAAGACGCACAGCACGACCGACGCCATGACCATTCGGCTTACGCGCGTCGTCGCACCGTGGCTGTGATCGTGTCCGGCACCCATGCCAGAAATATATGCAGAACTATGCATATGTTGCAAGCCCGGGGTGGGCGCGGAGCGCTACCAGGCGGACCAGAAGCGGGTCAGCGCGCTGCCGATCATCGCCAGGCGGGGCGGCACTCCGGCCAGGTCGACGAAGAAATACACCAGGTTGAAGAACAACCGGTTCAGCTCCGGCACGATCAACAGCAGCATCAGCAGCAGGAATCCCCACTGTCGGGCCGGCAGTAGGGCGCGCTGGGTTTCGGGGCTCAGATGCGGCTCCAGCGCGCTGTAGCCGTCCAGGCCGGGTATCGGCAGCAGGTTCAGCAGTAGCGCGGTGATCTGGAGGAACCCCAGGAAGGCGACGCCGGACCAGAACACTGCGTGGTTGGAGTCGAACAGCACCGCGGTCGTGACGAGCAGCGTCACCGCCAGGACCAGGTTCGCGAACGGCCCGGCCAGGCTGACCAGCGTGCGCTGCCGCGGCGTCATGTACTCCGTCCGCACGTAGACCGCCCCGCCCGGCAGGCCGATGCCGCCGAGGGCGATGAACAGCGCCGGCAGCCCCAGCGACAGCAGCGGGTTGGCGTACTTCAGCGGGTTCAGCGTCAGGTAGCCGCGCAGTTCCACATCGCGGTCACCGAAGCGCCAGGCGGTGTACGCGTGGCCGAATTCGTGCAGACACAGCGAGACGGTCCAGCCTGCGATGACGAAGATGAAGACGCCGGCGTACGCCAACGGCCGCACCTCGGAGCCGGTGGCCCACGCCACCCCGGCCCCGACCGCGGTCAGAGCGACGATTCCCCCGAAGATCGGACTGGGTCGGACGCCGTGCCGCATTGGCATGTTCACAAAAGCAAACTAGCCGACCCGCAGCCAACCTTGGATGTGGCGGTAGAACGCCGATCGGCGCGCCGGACGGGCGGCCGCCACGCCGTCGCGCTCCACCAATACTCCGGTGCTGCCGAGTTGCGCGGCCCGGCCCGCGACCCAGCCCCGGCCCAGTCCAGAGCGACCGGCCCCGAGCGCCCGCGCGCGCAGCCCCGGTACGCCGGGCAGCGGCTCGATCAACACCCCGGCGCACCGGCCGTCGAACAGCACGGTGTCATCGACGACGGCCTCGCCGGTGATGGTGTCGGCGCCCGACGGCAGCCAGCGCGCGGACCGGACGATCACTGCGCCGGTCTCGTCTCGAATCAGTGGAACACGTTGGGCGACACCGTTTTTGGCCCGTCGCGCGGCATCCCATCGGGTCGGCCGCCAGGGCGGTACGAAGCCGACTTCAACGTCGAGCCGGTCGTCGCGCAGCAGCCGGGCCAGGGTGGCGGACAGGTCGGCATGACCGCCGACGACGATCACCCGGGCCGCTCCGTCGGGGACCGCGAGATCGTCCGGTGCGGGCACTGGCACCCGCGTCAGGTCGGCGAGTTGGCGGGGTGTGCGGCGGTCGCCGAACACCAGCACCACGACATCGCCGGCGACCTGTCTGGCGGTCAAGGCCTCTCCTCTGGGCTCGCTGGGATAAGGTTGCTCACCGGCTGCCACAGTATTTAGGCAGGTAATGCGGGAGACAATACGATGCCGGCAATCGTGCTCATCGGGGCCCAGTGGGGCGACGAGGGCAAAGGAAAGGCCACCGACCTACTCGGTGGCCGCGTGCAATGGGTGGTTCGCTACCAGGGCGGCAACAACGCCGGTCACACGGTGGTGCTGCCCACGGGCGAGAATTTTGCCCTCCATCTCATCCCCTCGGGCATCCTGACGCCCGGGGTCACCAACGTCATCGGCAACGGTGTGGTGGTCGACCCGGGGGTGCTGCTCACGGAGCTGTCCGGGCTCGAGGACCGCGGTGTGGACACGTCCGGCCTGCTGATCTCGGCCGACGCGCACCTGCTCATGCCGTACCACGTGGCCATCGACAAGGTCACCGAGCGGTACATGGGCAGCAAGAAGATCGGCACCACCGGTCGCGGCATCGGTCCCTGCTACCAGGACAAGATCGCCCGCATCGGGATCCGCGTCGCGGACGTGCTCGACCCCGACCAACTGGCCAACAAGATCGAGGCGGCCCTGGAATTCAAGAACCAGGTGCTGGTCAAGATCTACAACCGCAAGGCGCTGGTGCCGGCCGAGGTGGTCGAGAATCTGCTGGAGCAGGCCGAGGGCTTCAAGCACCGCATCGCCGACGCCCGGCTGCTGCTCAACGAGGCCTTGGAGCGCGGTGAGACCGTGCTGCTCGAGGGTTCCCAGGGCACCCTGCTCGACGTCGACCACGGCACCTACCCGTTCGTCACGTCGTCCAACCCGACGGCCGGTGGCGCGGCGGTGGGCTCAGGTATCGGACCGACCCGGATCACCACGGTGCTGGGCATCCTGAAGGCGTACACCACCCGCGTGGGCTCGGGCCCGTTCCCGACCGAGCTGTTCGACGAGCACGGGGCCTATCTGGCCAAGACCGGCGGCGAGGTCGGCGTGACAACCGGCCGCCCGCGGCGCTGCGGCTGGTTCGACGCGGTGATCGCGCGCTACGCCACTCGGGTCAACGGCATCACGGACTACTTCCTGACCAAGCTCGACGTGCTGTCCAGCCTGGAGACGGTGCCGGTCTGTGTCGGCTACACCGTCGACGGCAAGCGCACCAGCGAGATGCCGATGACGCAGGCCGACATTGCCCGCGCCGAGCCGATCTACGAGGAGCTGCCGGGCTGGTGGGAGGACATCAGCGAGTGCCGGACCTTCGAGGAGCTGCCGGCCAAGGCCCGTGATTACGTGCTGCGGCTGGAAGAGCTGGCCGGAGCGCACGTCTCGTGCATCGGTGTCGGGCCCGGCCGGGACGAGACGATCGTGCGCCGGGACATCTTGGCGGCCCGCTGATGGCTGGCGGACTGTTGGATGCCGTCGGTGGATTCCCGATATTCGAACCTGCCGACCCCGGCCCGGGTTTTGGTCGGTTCATCGAAGGGATGAGGCGGCTGCAGGACCTTGCGGTCTCGGCCAATCCGGACAGCGATGCCTGGGATGAGGCTGCAGACCGGGTCGAGGAATTGGTCAAGCTGCTCGGACCATTCCAGGCGCCCGAAGGCGTCGGGCCCGCGAACCGGGTGCCGTCCATGCCGGGCGGCGGCAGTCTGCTCATGCCGCCGTGGTCTGTCGACAAGTTCGATGCCGAGGGCGTGGAATTGCAGGTGTCGTTCAGTCGCTATCACGTCGGCGGCAACTACGCGGTGCATGGCGGCGTGCTGCCGTTATTGTTCGATTCGGTGTTCGGCATGGTGATCCATGCGTCCGGTCGCCCGGTCAGCCGGACCGCGTATCTGCATGTCGACTATCGCAAGGTCACCCCGATCGACACCGCGCTGACCGCCAAGGGCCGGGTCACCGAGGTCGACGGCCGGAAGACCTTTGTGGCGGCCGAACTGTTCGACCCAGAGGGCAATCTGCTGGCCGAATCCAACGGTCTGATGGTCAGCCTGCTGCGTGGTCAGCCTTAGCGCTCCGCGCGTAGCCCCGGCCACCAGATGCGCGGGCCGATCACGGTGAACAGCGCCGGGATGATGACGGTGCGCACCACGAAGGTGTCCAGCAGGATGCCGAGTCCGACGATGATGCCCAGTTGGGTGAGCACGATCAGCGGTAGCACGCCCAGTACGCAGAACACGGCTGCCAGCACGATGCCGGCGCTGGTGATCACCGCGCCCGTCGCTGAGACTGCCCGGACGATGCCCTGCCGGTTGCCGAATTCCGGGGTCTCCTCCCGGGCCCGGGTCACCAGGAAAATGGTGTAGTCCACTCCGAGTGCGACCAGGAACAGGAATGCGAACAGCGGAGTTCCGTTGTCCAGCGCGGGGAATCCGAACAGGTGCACGCTGGCCCAGCCGCCTACCCCCAGCGCTGCCAGCGCGCTGAGCACTGTCACTGCCACCAGGACCACCGGTGCCAGAGCAGAGCGCAGCAACACGAACAACACCGCCAGGACGGCCAGCAGGATCGCGGGGATCACGATCCGCCGGTCGCGCTGAGCTGCTACCGCGGCATCGCGGGCCTGCGCATCGGGTCCGCCGACCACTGCGTCGGCATCGACGTGGTGCACTGAATCACGAAGGGCGTCAATGGTTTCGAACGCCTCAGGGGATGCCGGCGCGGCGGCCAGGACCACCGACCATTGCGTCAGGCCCGACGCCGACTGCCCGGCCGGGGTAACCGAGACCACGCCGGGGGTGCGGGTGATGGCTGGACCCACCTCTGGGCCGGATGCGATGACGGTGGTGGGGTTGGTCAGGCCACTGGGGAAGTGCGCGGCGAGGGTGTTGTAGCCGGCCACCGACTCGGCCTGTACCCGGAACTGCTGAGTCTGGGACAGCCCGACGGGCAGGCTCACCAACCCGGCGCACAACACGGCCAGGCCGGCCAACGCCGCCGTGGCGATCCGGCCGGGCCGACGGGCCACCCCGTCCGCGATACGGTGCCAGAAACCGCTCTCGGTAAGGGGCCTGGCGTGCGAACCGGTTCGGGGGATGAAAGGCCAGAACAGTCGGCGGCCGAACAACCCCAGCAGCGGGGGCAGCACCAGCAACACGAACGTCGCCGCAACGACCAGGCCGGCCGCGGCCTGCACGCCGAGACTGCGGTTGCTCGGCGCCGACGCCAGTAACAGGGTCAGCAGGGCCAGCACCACGGTGGCGTTACTTGCCACGATCGCCGGGGCTGCGGCGCGCCACGCCACGCGCAGTGCGTCCCGATGGTCGCTCCGCAGCGCCAATTCCTCGCGATACCGCGAAATGAGCAACAGCGCGTAGTTGGTACCCGCACCGAACACCAGCACGCTGGTGATGCCCGCCGTCGAACCGTCGGGGTTCAGCCCCGCCGCAGCGGCCACCGCGGTGCCCGCCACCGCACCCACCTGATCGGCGAACCCGATCACCAACAGCGGAATCAGCCAGAGCACCGGGGATCGGTACGTGACGATCAGCAGTAGTGCTACCACTGAGGCGGTCACCGCCAGCAGCGTGATGTTCGCGCCGGCAAAGGAATTCGCGATGTCGGCGCCAAACGCCGGCCCGCCGGTGACCTGCGCCCGCAATCCCTCGGGTAACGACTTCGATACCTGGGACCGTAGGTCGTGCACCGCGTCACTGAGGCGGAAGCCGGATAAATCCGCCGCCAGCGGTGCCACCCGCAACGTGGCTCGGCCGTCCGCTGACACTCGCGCGCCCGGTCCTGCGGCGGTGATATCGGCCGCGGTCAAAGGAGCGCCGTCGGTGCGGGTCACCACGATGATCGCCGGCACGGTCTCGCCGCCGGGGAACTGGGTGCGCAGCGTGTCGGCGCGGGCCGATTCGGCACTGGCCGGCACTGCCACCGGCGACCGCGACGCCGAGTCTCCGGTGCCGAGAAAGGCCATCGATGCGCCGGAAATCACCACGACGAGGAGGGCCAAAGCCCATGCGACACGAGTGGACACTCCCCGAATGTTTCAGATACTTAACTATTAATCAAATGAACTTTATGGGCGTTATGCTCCCCGCATGCCACGACCGCCCGACCGTGCCGACCTGGAGGCGCAGATCTCCGTCGACGTGCGGGCGCTGACGGCCGAATCCGACCAGATCGGCAGAACATTCGCAGTCCAGAATGATTTGGGCGCCAACGATTTTCGGGCGTTATTGCACATCATGGTCGCCGAATCCGCGGGGACGCCGTTGACCGCGGGCGAGTTGCGTAAGTTGATGGGCACTTCGGGTGCGGCGATTACCTACCTGGTGGAGCGGATGATCAGCTCCGGGCATCTGCGTCGCGACGTCGATCCCGCCGACCGTCGCAAGGTCATCTTGCGGTACGACGACATCGGGCTGGCCGTGGGCCGGAAGTTCTTCAGCCCGCTGGCCCGCCTCAGCAGTCAGGCATTGGCCGACCTGCCCGATGCGGACCTGGAGGCCGCGCACCGGGTTTTTGTCGCGCTCGCCGGTGCCATGCAGGCGTTCCGCGAAGAATCGGGCACCCGCGATTGAGCCGATCACGGCGTGGTCTTGAGCGCGTTCACGTCGGTGATCAGGGCGGCGACGGCGTCCACGAGAGTCAGGTTGTGGCCGGCGGCGTTCCGGCCGAGCTGCGGCCAGCCGGCCAGGTTCGGCCCGCGCAGCTGGGTCTGGATGTCCTGCACGATCGCCAGAATCTGATTGAGCGTCGCGGTGGTGGGATCGGGTTGAGTCACGGTGCCTCCCTGCAAGAGTGCGATGAGTTGGTCCAGGGTGCCCTGAAATGCATTGCAGTCCACCGACAGATTCCCGATGAGGGCCGCATCGGTGAATTGCAGTAGCTGTGGCGTGGCGCCGCCGTACGGGAACCAGTAATTCTGATTGTCGTTGCCGGGGTAGAGGTTTGACGCATAGCCGGTGCCGCTGACGTAGTTCGACGCAATCAGGCCGGGCACCTGGGACAGGTCCGGCGAGCCGATCTGCTGCCAGTACCAGTGCGGTATGTAGGACAGCGAGATGTGGACCCCGGCGGTGTTGAACGCGTTGACCACGGCCCAGAAGTTGTTGATGTCACCGGAGTTCGCCTCGAAGTCGAGCATGGCGTACGCGCCGCCGTGATTGCTGCGCCAGGCCTGGGCCTGCGCCGCCGGGTCGTCGGTGGTGACGTAGTGGTAGCCGATGCAGGGGAAGCTGTTCTGCCGGCACCACTGGGCTATCACCGGCCAGTACGGGTCACGGTAGTAGCTGCCTTCGGAGACCTTCTGCTCGATCCAGGAGAAGCCCTGTCCGGGCAGTTGCGAGACGAATGCAATGGCCGCGGTGACCGAGGTGAAGTTGTTGTTCGAGGTGTCCGGTCCGTAGAGGGTCATCGGTCAGGCACCGCTCCCCGCAATGAAAATGTTGCCCCCGTTTGAATTCTCGACCACCATAACGGCAACAGGTGGTGCGGTTGCTCCAGTCAATTCGCTTCCCGTGCTGTGGTATTCGAGTCACTTGAGGCTGGGGATGAATCCCGGTACGCCAGTGTTCACCACCGTGTTGAACCTGATGTTCGTGGTGATGTGGTCCCGAATCTGCTGCATGGCGTCTTCGGGAAGGGCGGAAATCTCGAAGTTTTCCTTGATGCGTCGGGGTTTGGTCGAGGTGGTCAGGAACGCGGTCCCGCGCTGCGCCGCCCAGGACAGAGCGACCTGAGCCGGCGACATGTGCACCCGCTCGGCGATAGCGGTGATCACCGGGTCTTCCAGAACATTCGGTTTCATCGAATGCCCCAACGCGGCAAAGGCCAGCAGCACGATCCCATGCTCCCGGCAGAAGTCGAGCAGCTCCCATTCGGGCAGATATGGATGCGATTCGACCTGCACAACCGCCGGCTTGATCCGCGCAACCTCGACTATCTCGCGCACCTTCTCCAACGTGACATCCGATAAACCGATCGCCCCGCAGTGACCGTCATCCACCAGTTGTTCCAACGCGCCCCAGGTCTCCGCGAGCGTGACCCCAGGGTCATAGATCGACTGACCGCTGGCATCTCGAGGGTCTTGGTCATCCCCGGGCTGAAAGGCGAATGGGGTATGGATGAGGTAGCAATCGACATAGTCGACCTGCAGCCGTTGCCGACTCGCGTCGAATGCAGGTCGGACCCGCTCTGGACGGTGATTGGTGTTCCACAGCTTGGTGGTGACGAACAGGTCCTCCCGCTGGACTGTCCCCGCCACGATCGCTTCGTGTATCGCGTCGCCGACCGCTTCTTCATTTCGGTAGCGTTCCGCGCCATCGAGATGTCGGAAACCCGCTTCCAACGCAGTCCTGGTGGCTTGCTTGGTTTGACCTAGGTCAGGAATCAGCGTGCCAAACCCGACGGCCGGAATTGCACCGGTTCCGTGGGTAAGCGGAATTCTTGAATAGCGAAGCGCTTCGGCGGCAACCATGCTCATCTCCTGGCTGAATGGATGCGGTGGTCCCGATGGTTGTCACGCCGTGGGCCCTGCAGGGCATTCTCTACCTCCACGGCTGCTGTTGCACCCACTGCGAGCTTCGCGTACCGCCGGTCGACTTCGCGCCCGCGAAAAGCCTGGTCACCACCAAGACTGCGGGTCGGCCTGCTTTCGGTGCCGCTTCAGGCGCTCTCCAACTCGGCGATCACGATCTTCTTCTGCCGCATCATCGTCTGGATCTGCGCTGGGCGTCCCAGCAGTTGGTCCATGTTCGATGGGATGATCTGCCAGCTGATCCCGAAACGGTCCTTGCACCAGCCGCATTGTTCGGCTTCGGGCACCTGCGAGAGCTTGGACCAGTACCTGTCGATCTCGTCCTGATCAGCGCATTCGACGACGAACGAGACCGACTCGTTGAAGGTGAACATCGGCCCGCCGTCGAGGCAGATGAAGTCGATTCCGTTGAGGGTGAATCGCCCGTTGAGCACCTTGCCGGACATGCCGGCGAAATGTTCGTCGAGCGCTTCGTCCGGGTAGTGCTCAATCGAGGTGATGCGCGAGTTCGGAAACACCTCGACGTAGTACTGCATGGCCTCGCGGGCCTGGTCGTTGAACCAGAGGCACGGCTGGATGGCTTGGGGCATGTGTTGGATTCCTTTGAGTTGCAGGGGTTCTCGTCGGCTACCGGGCCAGCAGCGCGTCGATCTGGCCAAGCGCCTGGGTCATGCCCTCGACCATGCCCATCGCGGTGACCTTCTCGAGCTGCTGCAGGTCGGTGAAGCGAGTGAGGATGGTCATCCGGGTGCCGTCGTCGACGGCCTGGAACGAAACTTCGAGGTGCATGGTGGGCATCGCGGGATCGGGTTCGCCGTCGGGTCCGGAGAACCCGTCTTCGAAAACCAGGCGCACGGGTGGTTCGGTCTTGATGGTGGTCCACCAGCCCAGTGCCTTCTCCCCCTCCGGCCCGGTCATGTAATAGCGGGACTGCCCGCCCGGAGTGAGCTCGTGCCGGGTGAAAGTGGCCGGCCAAGTCGGCGGACCCCACCAACGTTCGAGCTGGCGTGGGTCTTCCCACACCTGCCAGACCCGTCCGGGCGGAGCGGCGAATTCGGCCACGAAGGTCATGGTGAGTGCCTGTGCGTCGATGTCGCTGCTGACGACGGTCATCGGTGTCCTCTCGGTTCGTTGGGGCGGTATCCGTCCTCGGCGAGGATGGCCTCGATGGCGGTGGCGCGGTCGCGCCACAGGGCTTCATAGCGCTGCAACAGCAGTTCGGCGCGGCGCAGTGTTTCGGGGACTGCCCGGACGAGTTGTTCTCGACCTCGGCGCTCCTTGCGTACCAGTGCGGCGGCGGTCAATACCGCGACGTGTTTCTGCACCGCGGCGAAGCTCATGTCGTAGCCGCGGGCCAGCGCGCTGACCGACTGGTCGCTGCGCATAGTGCGGGTGACGATGTCGCGGCGGGTGGCGTCAGCCAGCGCGTGGAAGATCCGGTCGATCTCCTCGTCGGTGAACATTTCTACAACCATTTGGTTGTAGATTAGGTGCCACTGGCGGCTGGGTCAAGCGCGGGTCGCGCCGAAAGTGCGGGCGGAGGACAAGACTTCGAGTAGAAGCGCAGTCTCCGCAGGCTCAACACCGCAGGTGCGCGCAGACGCGTTGAGCCTGCGTCTATGGCTCACTTGTGCGAGTAGAGTGCGCCCTCATTACAGGCTCAACCCGGACCGACGGACCGACGTCGTTGACTTTGAACTGAGGGCGCAATAGCTCGAGTAGCTGTGTGCGTGGACGCAAAGTCCAGCAGCACGGGCACGGCAACCCCTGCCCCTGCCATGCCCCTATTCCCGGTGCAGTGCGGCTTCTTCGAGATCCAGCCCGTGCAGCACCGACCGCAGCACTTCGTCGTCGATGTTGCCGGCGTCGCGTTCGGCGATGAACGTGGCGCGTTCGGCGGCCAGCATCTCCAGCCGCAGCCGCCGCATGGCCGACGCCGGGCTTTCGCCGATGTCGTCGTCGCTGCGGCCCAGCCGCTCCCATACCGCGTTGCGGCGCCGGTTGTTCCAGTTCTGCAACACCGCCCCGACATGCTGCTGGACGGTGGAATTGGCACCGCGGGCCAGCAGTTCGTCCAATCGGTCGGCGGCGGCCTGAGCCGCGCGGGTCGAGGCGGCGGCCTCGTCGAGGGCGTCCTGGTGGGCCTCTGCCTCGCTGCGGACGTCGAGCATCCGGATCAGCCACGGCAGCGTCAGGCCGTGCAGCAGCAGCGTCCCGATCACCACCACGAAGGTCAGGAACACCAACTGCGGCCGCCCGGGAAACGGCGTCCCGGCCAGCGTGACCATCGGCACACCGAACGCGGCGGCCAGCGACACCACGCCCCGCATCCCGGCCCACGCCACGATGAACACCTGGGAGGGCGTCGGCCGGGGCTCCCGTTCCCGGATGCCCGAGAACAACAGTCGTGGGGTGTAGGCGCCCACGTACACCCAGACGATGCGCACGACGATCACCGCCGTCAGCACAGCGGCCGACGCCATCGCGAGGGTCATCGCACGAATCCCGGTCAGCTCGTCGATGACCGTCGGCAACTGCAGACCGATCATCAGGAATGCGAACGACTCCAGCACCAGCTGGACGGATTTCCACACCGCGTCGTCCTGCAGCCGGGTGGCGTAGGTCGCGCGGGTGGACCGCTGCCCGAGCAGCAGCGCCGCCACCACGACCGCGATCACCCCGGAGCCGTGTGCCTCCTCGGCGAGCCAGTAGATGAAGTACGGCGCGACGAGCCCGATGGCACTCTCGACGAGCGGATCGTCCAGCCAGGTCCGGATGAACTCGATCAGCATGCCGATCAGCCCGCCGATCAGCACCCCGCCGGCCGCGGCGAGCGCGAAGGTGCCCAGCGCACCCTGCCAGGTGGCGGCGGTGCCGATGGCGGCAGCCAGCGCGACCTTGTACGCGGTCAGCGCGGTGGCGTCGTTGAGCAGGCTCTCGCCGCCCAGCAGGGTCATGATGTGGCGGGGCAGACCCAACCGCCGGCCGATCGCCGCAGCCGAGACCGCGTCGGGCGGAGCCACGATGGCGCCCAGGGTGAGCGCCGCCGCGGGCGTCAGCTCGGGAACGGTGTGGAAGGCCACCAGCCCGACGACGAGCGTGGTGGCCAGTGGCAGACCGACGGCCAGCATCCCGATGGTGCGGACGTTCTTGCGCAACGCGAGGTAGCTGCTGTCCAGTCCGGCCGACCACAGTAGCGGCGGCAGCAGCACGAACATGACCAGCTGTGGCTGCATCTCGATGCTCGGTACGCCTGGAATCAGCCCGACAGCCAGGCCCACGACCACGAGCGCCAGCGGCGCCGAGATGTCGTATCGGCGGGCCAGCGCGGCCAGTAACACCGAGGCCACCAGCACCGCCAGCAGTGGGGCACCCACGTCCTCAAACCTCCTTGTTCAGCCCGCCCTATCCTTGTTCAGCATGCGCAGGAAACTAGGGCGAACACGACTGCGTGACGACAATTCCGGGAATTCCGGGCCCACAACCTGTGCGCATCTCGCCGATGCGGCCGATCAGCCCGAACCGGAGCCGCTGACGCCCGGTCGTTGTGGTGGCTGCGGGGCACTCGGGGAGGATACGTGGGCGCACCTGCGGATGTGCCTCACCTGTGGGCAGGTCGGTTGTTGTGATTCCAGTCCGCACCAGCACGCCAATGAGCACTTCCGCCGCACCGGCCACGCCGTGATGCGGTCGGTGGAGCCGGGGGAGAGCTGGCGGTGGTGCTATATCGACATCAGATTGGGTTGATGACTTGGTAGACCGGACGACGGTTGTGGTACTCGCCACCCGGGAGTTGAGTGGTGAACTGGTGCTGTCCTTCCAGCGGCTGGGGGCGGTGGCGACGGCGGTCGCGCCGCCCGCCGGCGAGGCGGCGCTGCGGGCCCTGATCGACGGGCA
>JARLGS010000378.1 GCA_031292695.1 Mycobacterium sp.
CGCTGCCGCTTTACGCCCGAATAGGTACAAGAGGAGTTCTCCGGGAGGACCGCTGAGTCGAGCGGCGGGCTCGGCCGCCCGAACCGTGATCCGCTCCTGGGTGCCAGCCCAAACGACTTCAAGCCCGGCACCGCGCAGCCTCCTGCTCAGGTAGCGGCTACCTCGCCGTACGTTGCGCCACAAGGCGGCCTCCAAGGCAGGCGGCAGAGTGTCGCGGGGCCCCATACCGTTGGCTCTGCGGACGTCCTCGTGGTGAACGAAGAACTCGTTCAAGTTCGCCAATCGGCGGACCCATCCGATGCGGAACAATCCGGGCGGCGGACCCGACCGAATCCGCGTGACCAACCACCCGAAGTCTTGCCGCTGAGCCAACTTCGCCCTGCGGTGCTCGGCGAACCGTTCGAACCACCCGGGAAGGACGAGACAAGGGCCGGCGACACGATCGCACTCGCGCAAAACGATATGGGCGGCGAGATCGCGTGCGGTCCATCCATCGAGGAGCGTCGGCACATCGGGTCCGAGTTCATCCAGAAGATCGCACAGCGCCAGGCGCTCCTGCGCATCAAACGGAGGTGCGTGCATACCTCCATCGTGCCGATGCAATTCAGCTATTTGCAGCCGAATTCAGCCCACCGGACAACGACTGCGCGACAACACCGACAACAGAACACCCCGGCCCAACTGGACCGGGGTGTTCTGTTGCTACTACCTAGTGGGCGTGGCCGTGGTGGCCGTGCCCGTGATCCTCAGCCTCGGCCGGCTTCTCGACGACAGCCGTTTCGGTGGTCAGGATCATCCGGGCCACCGAGGCGGCGTTGAGCACCGCGGACCGGGTGACCTTGGCCGGGTCGACGATGCCCTCGGCGAGCAGGTCACCGTAGGTGAGGGTGGCGGCGTTGAAGCCGTGCCCGGCGGGCAGCTCGGACACCTTGTTCACCACGACGGAGCCGTCCAGGCCGGCATTGGTGGCGATCCAGTACAGCGGGGCTGACAGCGCGGAGGAGAAGACCTCCAGGCCGAGCAGCTCGTCATCGGACAGCGAACCACGCAGGCCATCCAGCGCGCTGCGGGCCTGGACCAGCGCCGCGCCACCACCGGTGACGATGCCCTCCTCCACCGCGGCCTTGGCGGCGGAGACGGCGTCCTCGACGGCTTCCTTACGCTTCTTCAGGTCGGTCTCGGTGGCCGCGCCGACCTTGATGACGGCGACGCCGCCGGACAGCTTGGCGAGGCGCTCTTCGAGCTTCTCGCGGTCCCAGTCCGAGTCGGTGGCCTCGATCTCGCCACGCAGCTGCGCCTTGCGGCCGTCGATGGCCTCAGCGGTGCCGCCACCGTCGACGATCACGGTGCTGTCCTTGCTGACCACGACGCGGCGGGCGGTACCCAGCACGTCCAGGCCGGCGTCTCGCAGCAGCAGGCCGACGTCAGGGTTGACGACCTGACCACCGGTGACGACCGCGAGGTCCTCCAGGAACGCCTTGCGACGGTCACCGAAGAACGGCGCCTTGACCGCGACGGCCTTGAGGGTCTTGCGGATGGCATTGACCACCAGGGTGGACAGCGCCTCGCCCTCGATGTCTTCGGCCACGATCAGCAGCGGCTTGCCGGCTTGGGCCACCTTCTCCAGCAGCGGCAGCAGGTCGGGCAGCGAGCTGACCTTGTCGCGGTGCAGCAGCACCAGCGCGTCCTCGAGCACCGCTTCCTGGGCGTCGAAGTCGGTGACGAAGTACGCCGACAGGTAGCCCTTGTCGAAGCCGACGCCCTCGGTGACGTCCAGCTCGGTGTTCAGCGTCGAGGACTCCTCGACGGTGACGACGCCGTCCGCGCCCACCCGGGTCATGGCCTCACCGACCAGCTCGCCGATCAGTTCGTCGCGCGAGGAGACCGTCGCCACCTGGGCGATGGCGGTCTTGTCCGAGACCGGCGTGGCCACGGCCAGCAGCGCCTCGGACACCGCGTCGGCAGCCTTCGAGATGCCGGCGCCGAGCGCGATCGGGTTGGCACCGGCCGCGACGTTGCGCAGGCCGGCCTTGATGATCGCCTGGGCCAGCACGGTCGCGGTGGTGGTGCCGTCGCCGGCCACATCGTTGGTCTTGGTGGCCACCGACTTGACCAGCTGCGCGCCCAGGTTCTCGAACGGGTCTTCCAGGTCGATTTCGCGGGCGATGGTCACACCGTCGTTGGTCACCACGGGGCCGCCGAAGGCCTTGGCCAGCACCACATTACGGCCGCGCGGGCCGAGGGTGACGCGGACCGCGTCGGCCAGCTTGTCGACGCCTGCCTCCATCGCCCGGCGCGCAGTCTCGTTGAATTCAATCTGCTTGCTCATAAATGTCTTTCTCGGGGAAATTCCAGTCGGGCAGAACGCATACCGCCCCGGCCATCACCTGCATACGCGGGATGACCGGGGCGGGACACGGGTGCTTACTTGTTGACGACAGCCAGTACGTCACGAGCGGAGAGGATCAGGTACTCCTCGCCGTTGTACTTGATCTCGGTGCCGCCGTACTTGCTGTAGATGACGGTGTCGCCCTCGGCAACGTCCAGGGGGATCCGCTTCTCGCCGTCCTCATCCCAGCGGCCGGGGCCAACTGCGACGACGGTGCCTTCCTGCGGCTTTTCCTTGGCGGTGTCGGGAATGACCAGACCCGAAGCGGTCGTGGTCTCGGCCTCGTTGGCCTGAACGAGGATCTTGTCCTCGAGTGGCTTGATGTTGACTGCCACGATGGAAGCCCTCCACTTAGTTGGGGTGTCGATCCAGGGCCAATCCCCGGATGCCAGGTGTTCGGCACGCGCCCTGACCACGCACCGTCGTCGCGGGTGCCGGAGCGGGGTTGGCCGCATGCCACCTAGCACTCTATACACGCGAGTGCTAGCGCTCAAGGGTGGGTTAGTGCCGGGTTAGCCGAACTCGCTCAGGGCTGAAACGACCGACACCCGATGACCTATGGCCGGGTTGCGCTCGCCTGGCGCGGGGGTTTCGGTTTGGCACATCGCACTTCCCCGCGTCGTCGATGCTTAGGTGGGCTGAGTAACGATCCACCCATCCAACCCGGCCCCCATTCACAGTCAGGGTCGGCGCCTTGGGGTCTCGCTGCGGCCGAAGGCGATTAGCCGGACTAAGCGCATGCGATGGACGCCGCGACGATCGACGTTCCGTATCACCCATCGAACCCCGCGCCGTCCGGCGACGATCCGGACAGCGCCAGTGGCGCCGTGTACCCCTTCCCGGGTTCCACACCCGGCACTACGAGTCAGTCACGTTGGGCCGCAGCCACTTAGCCACTCTAAGCGCATCCGATGCCGGTGCCGCGAATGCCGTCGTAGCGCGCCACGGGGTCGCGACTACACCATGTCCACAGCCCGCGACCCTGCCAAGAAGTTTGAGTCGGTAGGGCGGCGTACTATCGCACATATGTTCGAATCAAAGGGGATTCAGGACCCTGCCGCGGCGGCGGTGGATGCGATCGCGCTGGCCACCCGGGAGGAGAACGCGGCCGGGGCGCGGCGGTTGGCGGCGATCGGGGAGCTGTACGCGCTGCGGGCACCCGAGTATGACGTGGACCGGCTGAACTGGGTGATCGACGGGTTCACCGGGCTGGTGGTGGAGGTGGCCGCGGCGCTGGGGGTGTCGCGGTGTCGGGCTCGGGCCCAGGTGGAGCGGGCGGTCACGTTGCGGGAGCGGCTCCCGAAAGTCGCGCAGGTGTACGCGAAAGGGCTGATCGATGCGGTGATGGTGGCGATGATCGTGTCGCGCACCGATCTGATTGTCGATGATGAGGTGGCCCGTCGGGTCGATGCGGAGCTCGCCGCGAAAATCGTGCGGTGGGGTCGGTTGTCGAAACCGAAGATGCAAGCCCGGATCGATGCGATCATCGCCGGCGCCGACCCGGCCGGGGTGCACGGACCTCGGCCGCCCACCGACAGCCGCTATGTCGAGGTGCGCTCGTCGGGCCCGGGCACAGCCAGTGTCAGCGCCAACCTGACCGCGGCGAGCGCCGCCGCCCTGGATGCGGTGCTCGATCAGATCGCCGGGCAGGTCTGCAAGAACGACCCGCGCAGTCATGATCAGCGGCGGGCCGAGGCCATCGACGCCCTGATCGCCGGCGGGTCGCTGCGCTGCGCCTGCGGGCACACTGACTGCCCCGCCACCGGTCCCGACAACACCACCGCGGGTGGGTCCGCGGCGGTGGGTGTGCGTGCGGTGATCCATGTGATCGCCCCACCCGCAGCACTCGGCGGTGACGCGCCCGGGTTCCTACCGGGGTTCGGGCAGATCCCCGCCGACCAGGTCCAGGCCCTCGCGGCCGGGGCCACGGTGCGGCAGGTCGCCACACCGCCGGATGCCGCCGAGGCGCGGTACCGGCCCTCGGCCACGCTGGCCGAATTCATCCGCTGCCGGGATCTGACCTGCCGCTTCCCGGACTGTGACCGGCCCGCCGAGCGCTGCGACATCGACCACACGATCCCGTACCCGGCTGGGCCGACGCATCCGTCGAATCTCAAGTGTCTGTGCCGGTTTCACCACCTACTGGGCGAAGAACGCTCTAGGCTTCGAGAGGTCAAGCCGCGCGGCTTAGCTGCTTGAGTCTCTCTGTCGCCGCATCAATGACAGCCCACGCGCAGAACGCGCCGGTGAGTAGGTTGTCCGGATTGCCTCGAATCTGGACCGGAATCTGTCCCGTTTCAGGATCGGGCTCACCGACCGGGACACGGTCACCAGCCGACGCCCAAGGCAACCCGTGGGCGTATCCGCTCATGAACCGCCACGCCTCAACAAGTCGCTGACGCGCGTCAAACGCGGTCGTAGGTTCGGGCAGCGCCCATGCAGCCGCTTGCACCACTGCCGTGTCTTTCGGCAGCTTGCCTCTGAACTTTTCGCGGGTGTGGTACTTCGTCGTGGTGGCGCGGCCGTCCACTTGGTCAATGACCCAGTGCTGACGGCCCTTCATCCCCTCGATGACCTCGTCGCACCGCTCGCGCTGTTCGACGGTGAGCAGCGGATCGAGCCTCTGCGATCCCATGAAGCCGATGAAGCCGTCAATGTCTTTGAAACAGAATTGCAGGGCTCGGAGGCGTCGCTCAGCGGTAAGCAACCACAGCGACCAGGACGACGCGGTGATCGCAGTGCGGATCAAGGTCGCCTCCGCGTATGGGTGCGGCTCATCGCGGCCTTGCAGTGACTCCACGACAAGGTTCAGATGGTCAAGCGCGTACCCCAGAGGTTGCTTGGCAAGCAGCGAGTAGACGACGCGAATCTCAGCCAAGAAGGTGTTTTCGAGCCAGACCGGCGAACCCGTCTCCGTCTTGATTGCCTCCAGATTGCGGGTGGACTGAAAGACATGCTGACGCAACATCTCGTAGCCTTCTTCGTGCGTCATGTCGGGCATGCGCGCACGGTACACCTGGCCAGCCGCAGTAGAGCAGGAGCAACGGCAGCCCGCAGGCGAGCGAGGAGGGCGGTCAGCTGGTCTTCATGTTCGACTGGACCACGAACTCTTCGGGTGGCTCTCAGCTGTTAACTGTTCCGCAGCTTGGAACGACATGGTCATTCGTGATGCCGTGTAGATACCAGGTGTTGTTGGCGTTAACCAGCTGGACGGTGGCCTCTGATGCTCCGGGCGCGTACTGGGTGTTCTGAATGTTCACGTACCACGAGTGGTCGTACGTGTAGCAGACACTCAGCGTCGCCGCGTTGTCCTGCACCGACTGAACGTCCGCGCGGGCAACTGCCAGTCCATCGTTCGAGTGGGTGGTCTGAGTGGCGGAGTCGTATTGACCCTGCTGGCCCAGCTTTTGAACTGCGTCCCGGAGTGCGTCATATGCGTTTCCTGCGGTGGCTGATTGCAATCCTGGGTCCATGATGGCGCGGAACTGCTTGGCCCCGGCGCTGACCTGGGTGGGCTGCAGGTTGTAGGCGCTGACCGCAGGCCAGATGTCGTTGGTCAGGCGGCTCACGATCTGCTGCTGGTTGTCCACTGTGGGTTCTGCTTTCGCTGGTTTGCCCGGTGAACTGCACGCCAGGACGGAGACGAGTGGTACCGCTAGGGCAAGTGCGACTGCAAGTCTCATGATGTTGGCACCCTCAAGATGTCGGTGTTTCCGCGTCCAGTTCCGACCTTATCGACTCGGACGGGCTCGCCTGATTCCGGCGCGTTGATCATGTAGCCATTGCCGATACAGATACCGGTGTGGTCGGTGTTGCCCTGGTATGCGCCGGAACCGCCGAACACCAGGACATCTCCGGCCTGTGCCTGCGCAGCGGCGGCCTGGCTGCTCAAACCTCCGGCGGGATGGCTGAAGCCCGGATTCCGATCGATCGAGTTGGTGCCCATCCCGACGTCGAATCCCGCACCCTGCTGAACTGAGTACCGGACCAGGCCGCCGCAGTCGTAGCCGTAGCGGTCCCAGTCTGCATTCTGATTAGCGCCATGGCCGTCGTCACCCTGGCCTTGCGACGGACCGTCTTTCGACTTGTTGCCACCCCATGCATAGGTGGTGTTCTGTTGTCCCGCAGCGTTGGCCAGCGCGTCGATGGCCTTGTCTCCGGTGGGCGTGCGGGGGTCTGGCAGGGGGTCACCGGGCTGGAAGTGCGATAGGCGCTCGCGCCACTGGTCAGCGGACAGTCCAGCGAGCAAGGGGGACGGATGTGGGTTATCGGCGAGATGATGACTCACGTCGGGGCCGTTGTCCTTGGTCGATTCGGTCGGGAACGGTGCGTGACCTCCCTTGGTCGGCAACGGCAGTTGGTCGGCGGGCGTGGTTTTGCCGGCATCAGGCTTAGGCGGCTCGGGAGCCGGAGCAGGGGTTGGTGCTGGCGTGTTTTTGGGTGGGGTTTGCGCCTGCGGCATCGTCGCGGTCTTGATCGCATCAGCAAGCTCGCCGTCAACCTTCGTGGCGCGCTGCAGGATGGAGTTGAGCTTGGTTTGCGCAGCCTCAACATCGGCCTTGCGGTTGGGGTCGTCACTCGACACGACCCCAGGCGATGAGACAGTCAGGCCGCTCGAAGCCGCTGACTGTTTGAAGTTGTCGTAGTCATCTTTGACGGCTTTGACCTCGGGGTACACCTTGGCCAGCTCATCGTGCACTTTCTGCGACTGGTGGCCCTGAGCATCAATGTCGGTGCGAATCTTGCCGTGCTGCGCACGCCAGGTGTCGGCCGCTTCACCACCCCAGTTCCACAAACTAGACCGTGAGCCGTCGAGGGTGTCACCGAGCTTCTTTAGGGACTGGTTGGCGTCCTGAGTCGCGCCCATGACCATTTCGAGCTTGTGCAGACTCCAATGGTCGAGGTCGTCAGTGGTCGTCACAGCCCGAGGTCCATGGCCTTCGCGTTGATGTGCTCGCCCTGGCTCTGGTCGGCTTGGTGATACTTCACGGCGGCGTCCTGCATGTTGATCCCGTGATTACCAATCGCCCGGTGAAGGTCCTCACGCTGTTCGGTCCACGCGGCGATCAGCCCCTGCAACGCGCCGGCAGACTCGGTGGGCAGGCCCGGCATTGCGGATTCCAAGGCTTCGTGATGCTGAGCATGCGCGCGCGTCGATTCATCCATTGCGTCGAGAACGTCGCCGCCCGCCTTGTGTAGGGCTAAAGGATCGACCCGGAGTGTCTCGGCCATGTAAGCCATCGTATGCAGTCATCGCCTGCCTTCCCGACGCTATTTTCTGGCCCCCCTTGAAGGGTTCGCGTCGCCTCGACCCGCACTGCGAGTCCGACTGGATGACTACTGCCAGCATTCGAAACTGGTCGCGCCGATCAAGATGTTCTGCTCGGGCGCGCTGCGGACGGCGGCGCACTTAGGCCGCGAGCAACTCCGCCAACCGCCGCTCTGCCTTGCTGTCCGAGAAATCGACCACCTCGCACACACGTCCAAGCACGCGCATCTGATCGAGCTGCGCCTTGCGGTCCGAGGCACCAGTGCGGACGAGCGCAATCCTTGAATCGGACTGGTGGCGTTCGTCCTTCTCAGCGGCGGTGAACATCCAGCTCGCAGCGTGGACGTTGTTCCAGGACCGCTGGTCGGCGGACGCCAGATTGATCCGCTCCATCAGCGCGGTCGTCGATTCGCTCTTGTACTGATAGTCGAACCTCAAGGTGTCGAGCACATCGCCGACCTTGACGATCACATCGGTGTCGGTCTTGATCCGATCCACTACGTCAAGGCGCTGGAATGCGACTTGCACCTGGTCCTTGAGGGTCTCCACAAGCTCCTGATGGCCAGAAACAAGTGAGGCAAACAGTTGGTTGGCCAAGTCGTCTATCGGCAAATTTGAATCAGCGTCCATGACTGACGCCATGCGGTGCGATAAGTAGTAGTTGTCGTCGATGCGACGAGGCTCAACCTTGAGCGCCCCGTCGACACAGGCGAGTTTCTTCCAGTGCTTCACCCAAAGCTTGTATGTGTCGATCGAGTTGACCCACGACTGGGCACGTCGACCGTCAACGACGCCGTCCGCTCGCTCACCAACGAACCGGAATCGCAGTTCACCAGCGTCGTCGTGAACGATCACTCCGAGGTTTCTGGGTTCGTCGCGCATCAGATCTGAGACATATTTGCAGACATACCAAGATGTGGTCATAGGTTCAGCCCCCAATCCAGGTCATCGATCTTCGTGAACTTGTCTCGTTCGTCCTTGACGAACGTCCGCAACATCTTGCGCCGGCTGACCAGCGTCTCTTCCAGTTTGGCCCTTTCCTCCTTGCTACACACGTTCAGGGAGGGGAGTGGCCGGCAAATCTCTTCGATCGTTGAGTCGCGGACCGCTTCAATCTTGGCAATCCAGGACTCGACGTCCTTGCGCCACGGCCAGCTGTTCGATGAGACAGCCGTAGCCCAAACAGGGGGCGTTTAACAATCCGTGGAGATGGTCGATGCCCTTGCCCTCGCGAGTTCCAAAGAGTGCATGACCGTGATCAAAAATACTGGCCGCATCGTTCTTGCCCGGATACCAGGCGAGGTTTCCCGCATGCCGATCTCCATTGAGAATCCAGGCGTCGAACAAGACGATGCCCGCAGCTAGATGCGGTCGGTTCTCGACAAATTCCTCAGCGTCGACTGGGGGCGGCTTGTCACCCTTCTTCCCGAACTTCATCATCGCGTATGCCGGTGTGCCGTCGTCCAGCTCGACGATCGCCAGCAATCCGAATCGGAGTTTGAGACGAAACGGGGTGTGAATCGATACGTTGTTTCAAAAGACCTGACACGGACCAAACCGTGGACTGTCACACTGTTCAGCATTCCCGCGACCGATCCTGAACGTCGCGAACAGGAATACGGTCGGTACGTGGACTTTGAAACGCTGGACGAGGCACAGCAGTTCGTACAGCAATTGGTCGACCACTCCCCGGCCTAGCCATGCTTAGCGTGTCAGCAGGGAACTAGTGCGCTGATCCTATTCACCCTATGCTCGACCGCTGCCTTGAGTAGATCGCTCATGGGCGAGTCCGCCGTGAGGCCCATTTCCCCAAAGCCGATTAGTGGTTGGTCGTCAGGCGCGGTCTCAGCCCCAGAAAGCGCCAACCACGCGTTCTTCAGAGTGCCGTCAGGTGAGTTGTAAAGCATCCACAGAATCAACGTGTCGTAGATGGTCATCTGCCCCAGTACGTCGCGCAGGGGCGTGTCGTTCGGGACATTTAGAACGACCGGGTCGCCGCCGCCGGTCGTATTCGCGAAGTACCAACCACGATCGTCGGGATGCATCGCTATCTGGGTTCCAGCCTGCTCAAGGGCCACATCGAAGCTGGGATGTTCGATCGGCAACCGAAGCCAGATACCGCTGTCCCCAATCTCACGTTCCACGTATTCATGGATCGTTGGCAGGTCATCGGTTTCGAGCGAGAACTTCAGAGCATCGCGGTAATGGACGCGGGCGTCATCTAGTGTCGTGCCACCGCCAACTGCGCTTTCCGGCATCGAATAGTACTGCCAGGCCGGCTCCAGAGTCGCGTTGAAGCGATAGACCACGGACTGGTCGGAAGAGTTCGTCATCGTCTCACCTCTTTTCGAAACTCTGCCTCAGTGAGGCCGACGTCATTCATCAAGATACTCTTCACGGTGTTCCCGTTGACTTGATCAGTGTCACTGTACGAGAACGTGAAGTCCTTGTGCTTTCCCCTGTAACGGCGGTGGCTTCCGTCTCTGCGGATGTACTCCCCGCAATGGCGCTCGATGATGCGCCTCAACTTCGATCCACCCATAGACGGCCACCGTTCACCCACCGGCAACTACCGATCGTAGGCATCTGTGAATCACTGGGGAATCGTAACGGAGTCGGAGATGCCCGGAACGGGCTTTAGTCACGTCGGTCACTTCGGCTGGTTCCATGCCGCCAACGTTAGACCGCGCATCAAGACAGCTAGGAGTCCAGAAAACTCGACCCTAGGTAACGAATCCCGTTGCACATAGACCGATTCCGTCGCTTCCAGATGCCGACGCGATGACGCTACGGGCCGTGGACGATGACGCTTACGTCATGACGCAATCGGGTTGAACCCGTCCAAGAGCGCCAAATGGGGCCGGGCAGAACCCACTGGCGGCGCGTCGGCAGGAACAACGCTCGGGGCTCGCGTCGCAGCAGTGGGCAGTCGGCGCGGTGCAGGCCGACGCGCCCATGGACGGGACCGCCACACCCGCTGC
>JARLGS010000005.1 GCA_031292695.1 Mycobacterium sp.
GCCATGCCCACGCCACCCGTCCCGGCATGGATGAGCAGCGATTCCCCGGCGCGAATCCCGGCCAGATCGGCCAACCCGAACAGGGCCGTCAAGAACACCACCGGCACGGCGGCGGCTTCGGCCGGCGTCCAGCCCTGCGGCGTCCGGGTAATCAGTTCCTGATGCACCACAGCCAGCGGGCCCGCGCCGCCCAGGAATCCCATCACCGCGTCACCGACGGTCACACCGGTGACCTCCGGACCGATCTCGATCACCACCCCGGCACCTTCGGCACCCAGCGGGGGAGCTTGGCCGGGATACATCCCCAGGGCGGCCACCACGTCGCGGAAGTTGACCCCCACGGCTGACACCGCCACCCGCACGTGCCCCGGCTGCAGCGGTGCATGCACCTCCGGGCAGGGCTGGAACACCAGATCCTCCAACGTCCCGCCGCCACCGGCGGCCAACCGCCACGCCGAATCCCCCGCCGGCAGCGCCAGCAGCGGCGGGGTCGGGGACAGTCGGGCGGCATGAACTGTGCTGCCGCGCACCAACAGTTGAGGTTCGCCGACGTCCGCAAGCAACGCCACGTCCACCGCCGTGTCGGTGTCGATCAACACGATCCGGCCATCACTTTCGCCCTGCGCCGACCGCACCATGCCCCATACCGCCGCGGCGGCCAGGTCGGTGACGTCCTCGCCGGGCAACCCAACGCCACCATGGGTCAACACCACCAGAGTGGCCGCTCGATCCTGGCCCAACCAGGACTGCAGCACGTCGAGGGCGGCGTGGGTGGCCGCATACACCGAGCCCACCGCATCCGAACCGGCAGACCTGCATTCCCACACCACGACACCGGCGTCACCGCCGACGCTCAAGTCCTCCCAGGAGACCACGTCGGGCAGATCTGTCTCATCAATATCATTGTGGCTCAATGCCATTGGTGACCACATCACTTCCAGCGGCCCCTGATCGGGTGAACCACCGGCCGCTGCAACCGCGGCGCCCAGCTGCTCGGCGCTGATCGGTCGGGTGACCAGCGAGTCCACCGTCAGCACCGGCAATCCCGCGGCATCGGCCACGTCGATGGAGATCGCATCCGCCCCCGCCGAGGTG
This sequence comes from Mycobacterium sp., assembly GCA_031292695.1. Lineage (GTDB taxonomy): Bacteria > Actinomycetota > Actinomycetes > Mycobacteriales > Mycobacteriaceae > Mycobacterium. The sequence goes on from JARLGS010000005.1 coordinate 1,096, forward strand.
AGGCGGGCCCGCACCCGCCCGGCACCCGCGGCATGCAACGACACGCCCCGCCAGCAGAAGGGCAGCCTCGTCTCGGTGGTCTCAAGAGCCAGCCCCAGGGCATGCAGCACGGAGTCCAACACCGCCGGATGCAGTCCCATCCCGTCGACCGCTACACCGGCCCCGGTAGGAGCGGCCACCTCGACGAAGAGCTCCGACTCGCGCCGCCAGATCGCGACCAACCCCTGAAACGCCGGGCCGTAGGCATAACCGCGCGCCGCCAACTGCGCATAGCAGTCCGAGATATCCACACTCTCCGCGCCCGCAGGCGGCCACACCGACAAGTCCGCCGAAGCCGCTGAAGCGTTCACCCCAAGCTTGCCTTCGGCATTCAGCAACCAGCCCTCGGATTGATCATCTCGGGAATACACCGACACCGCCCGGTGCCCCGACTCATCGGCGTTCCCCACGACCACCTGCACCTGCACCCCCATATCCGGGTGCATCACCAGCGGTGCGGCCAGCACCAACTCCTCGATGACCGCACAACCCACTTCATCACCGGCGCGGATGACCAACTCCACGAAACCCGCCCCGGGAAAGAGCACCGCCCCGCCGATCGCGTGATCGGCCAACCACGGTTGATCCGCCAGCGACAACCGGCCGGTCAACGTCACCCC
>JARLGS010000379.1 GCA_031292695.1 Mycobacterium sp.
GCGTTCTACTACGGGCAGGACGCGACGTGCGACTACGCGACGGGCAACTCGCCGAACACTGGCACGCTGACCTCACCTTCGATCACGGGTATTACGGCGCAATCCACGCTGGGTTTCAGCTACTATCTGGGGACGGAAGGAACGCCGGGATACGATACGGCCACCGTCTACGTGATCGCAGGTGGAGTGCCGACCGCGTTGCAGACTCTGACCACCAACGATACGTCCTGGCACACAGTGACGGGGATTTCGCTGGCGCAGTTCGCCGGACAGACCATTCAGATTCAATTCACCTTCAACACCGTGGACCAGTACGCCAACAACTTCAAAGGGTGGCTGGTTGACGATGTCATCGTAAGCGCGGCGGCCGCCACACCAGACCTGACCATCGCCAAGAGCCATACCGGCAACTTCACGCAGGGGCAGGTAGGGGCCACCTATACCATTACCGTCAGCAACTCGGGGACGGGACCGACCAGCGGTACGGTGACCGTTACAGACCCGATGCCAGCGGGGCTGACGGCCACGGCGGCATCCGGATCCGGGTGGACCTGCACGGTGACGCCGGCGCCGGTGAGTTGCAATCGCAGCGACGCGCTGGCGGCAGGGAACAGCTATTTGCCGATCACCCTGACGGTGACGGTGGCTGCCAACGCCACGAGCTTGACCAACACTGCCACGGTTGCGGGCGGCGGGGAGACCAACACCAGCAACGATACCGCCAGCAACCCCACCACCATCAACCCGCCTGCTACACCGGACCTGACCATTGCCAAGACTCATACCGGCAATTTCACGCAGGGACAGGTGGGAGCCACCTATACCATTACGGTGACCAACTCGGGGACGGGACCGACCACGGGTACGGTGACGGTTACCGACCCGGTGCCAACGGGTCTGACGGCCACGGCGGCGTCGGGATCCGGGTGGAGTTGCACGATCACGCCGGCGCCGGTGAGCTGCAATCGCAGCGACGCGCTGGCCGCGGGGAGCAGCTATTTACCGATCACTCTCACGGTGACGGTGGCTGCCAACGCCACCAACCTGACCAACACGGCCACGGTGGCGGGCGGCGGGGAGACCAACACCAGCAACGATACCGCCAGCAACCCCACCAGTATCAACCCGCCGGCTACACCGGACCTGACGATCGCCAAGACTCATACCGGCAATTTCACGCAGGGACAGGTCGGGGCCACTTACACCATTACCGTCACCAATTCGGGGACCGGACCGACCAGCGGTACGGTGACGGTTACCGATCCGGTGCCAACGGGGCTGACGGCCACAGCGGCTTCCGGATCCGGGTGGACCTGCACGGTGACGCCCGCGCCGGTAAGTTGCAATCGCAGCGATGCGCTGGCGGCGGGGAACAGCTATTTGCCGA
>JARLGS010000380.1 GCA_031292695.1 Mycobacterium sp.
CCGGCCGGGGCACGATCTAGCCGTAGGAATCGACCATCACTCCAGGCTGACAAAGTGCTCACCGGCCGGTGGCTCGGTGATCAGCCTCCCTTGGACCCGGTCATAACCCGTCAAAGACTCGCTGATCGATTCCCATTAGGCCGGCGAGCATCGCTCGGCCCAAGGAGATTGTGATGCGCCGCGGAATTTTCGGTACCCCGATAGTGCCCGCCTTCAACGCTGTCGCGGCCAAGCTGGTTGATGTGCCCCTGTTGGGCAAGGTTGTGGGCCGAAACCTGGTGATGATTTCCTACGTCGGCCGTCGCTCAGGCAAGACGTTCACCACGCCGGTGAATTACCGGTGGATCGGTGACGAGGTTGTCATCCGTGTCGGACTTCCCGGCGCCAAGAGCTGGTGGCGAAACTTCCTGGGCGGCGGAGGCCCGATTACGCTGCGGCTCAACGGCACCGACCGAACCGGGCACGCCGTCGCGACCCGCGACGATCGGGGCCGGGTGACTGTCACCGTCAAAGTGGACGATCGGTAAGCACGATTTCCGAGGTCCATTGCCTTCATCCAGGTCGACAACGGCCCAGCCTGGGTGACGGTCAACCCCAATGACACCCAGCAGTTTGCAGCTAAGGCAGCTTTCGGCACCCTGACCTGCGGTCATGAAATGAGTTCAATCCTGATAGGGGCTCGACCCGGGCTGGCTATGATCGCCGGTCATGCCTGATCAACTAGCTTCTTCCAATTGCGTGAGGGCGGGCTCAATAGCGTCGGCGAGTTCGTCGATATCGTCGGCGACCTCCGGGATGCTGGCGAAGCCGAAATCGATGGATCCGTGGTAGCTGAGCAGATGATGTTGAACCCCACCTCCATCGTCAGGGGTCCGATGGGCACCAGAGGCCCTTTCCATTATTCCAGGAAAGGGCCTCGGAGGTTCTTGACGACAGTAGGCGCATGATCCGGTCATCCCGACTGCCGTCCAGTCCGCTTCACTGCCACGACGTTGCTGTGATCACAACGCGTCCCCCACAGCGAGCCTCCCAGGACACACATAGCCGTTTTTCGGCTTCTGCCGTGGTCGTCTGGTGAGCCGGACCTAAAGGCGCACAATGAAAGCGGCCTTCTTCCTCTCACGGTCGCAGGTGCGTAGCGTTGAGTGATGCAGGACATGAATCGGCGCACGCTGTTGTTTGGCATGGCGGTCGCCGCGTTGGCGGCGGCAAGCTGCTCTCCGCTTGCCCGGAGCCAGAAGCCAGCGGCCCCGGTGGGTGTGCTCACCCGGCTGCCCGGCAACGGTAATCAGTTGGCGCTGACCATCGATGACGGCATGAGCGTGGCGGTAGTGGGAGCGTTCGCCCAGTTTTGCCAGGATAGCGGCACCCGGCTGACGTTCTTCGTCAACGGCGTCAACAGTTCATGGTCGGTCAACGCCCCGGCGCTGCGGCCCATGGTCGATTCGGGGCAGATCCAGATGGGCAACCACACCTGGTCGCACCCCTACCTGAACCGCATTGGGCTCAGCGCGGTGGCCGATCAGCTTAGCCGCAATGCCGGTTTCCTGAAAAGCACCTACGGGGTGGACGGCACCCCGTATTGGCGTCCCCCCTACGGGGTGCACAACGCCGACATCGACCGGGTGGCCGCCGACCTCGGATACACCACCATCACCATGTGGAGTGGTGACATCGGCGATTCGGTGCCCGAGAACGAAAGCAGCCTCATCGCTGCGGCGAGTAAATCGTTTCAGCCCCAGCAGATCGTGATCGGCCACGCCAACTTACCCACCGTCACCCATTGCTTCCCCCAGCTGCTCGGCCTCATCCACAGCCGCAACCTACAACCCGTCACCCTCAACGACGTCTTCGCCTAACGGCTTCAGGCATCCCACGAGTTTGGGAGAGCACCAGTGAAGATCACCACGATAACCATGACGGCAGTCGCAACCGTGGTCATGGCAACGATCGGCATCACCAGCGCACCGATCGCGTCGGCTGATCCCACCGTCGGCAAATTTGGTAGCGAGCTAACGATGGTCGACGCCGTCGGCCAAGTGGTGCTTTCCTGGACGGTTAGCGACCTCAAACCTAGCACCGACACGATCCCGGGCTATCGGCTAGCCGGCAAATTCTGGGAAGCCACCGCCACCGTCAAAGCCATCCAAGGCAGCGTCACCCCCGCCATTCCGCAGTTGAATGCCTTCGCCGACGACGGCACCAACTACCAGGCCCTGTGGCAAACCAACGCCCCGAACGGCATTAGCGGGGCCACTATCGCCCAAGGCCAAGAATCGACCGGCAAAATCTACTTCGACGTCACGGGTCCACCGCCGACCGCCGTCGCGTTAAACAACGGAATGGAGGACCTCCTCATTTGGGGGCCAATTGATGAATGATGACGGTGCCTGCACCACCCCGTACGGCACCTACCAGAACCCGCGACACTGCTATACCTATCCCGCATATCCCGTACATCCATACGGATAGGCGGTCTCTCCAAGTGCCGAACTTGTGTGCCATGTAATTGGCCCGTCGGCTTCATATCGCTCAGCGTGCCGGCAACCGAAAGGGGTTACAGCTGCGGCCGTTTACTCCTTGGTGGCACCCGGCTTGCTGCTTACCGCCTCGCTCGCGCTGCGCACGACGCTGCGCAGAAACTCCACCCGCGTCGTGACCAGCGAGTCGGCCAAATCCACAGCGGCGTCGACGATCGACTTGCGCCGCGACGCGTCGACCAGCGCGGGAATCACCTCATCAACATTGTCAACTTACTTGCGCACCGCCTCGATCGCGGCCCGCCGTCCAGCTTCAACCGATTCGAGCACCTCGTCAGACACACCCGCCGCTCGTTCCACCACAGTCTTTTTCTCAGTGCTTGTCATGATCGCGCTCCTAGGAGTAACTGCACACA
>JARLGS010000381.1 GCA_031292695.1 Mycobacterium sp.
GGATGCCCTCGGCGCGATGGGCCCGCTGGCGAGTGAGTTGGCCGGCCAGGGCGGCGGTGGGGGGTTTAAAGACAGCGACGCCCACGACCACGGCAAGTCCGACGATTTCGAAGACGGGTCGCATGGCAAGGGTGGCGGCGATGGCGGCAAGAACAGCGATGCGACATCCGGCAAGGACGACACCGGCGGTAAGGGCGATAAGAACGCGCCGACGCAGCCGGCGGGTACGACTCAACCACAGCCGGGCACACAGCCGGCGCCGCCGGCTGCTGTGCCGGCCAGTGCCGGCGGTGACCCGAGCCGGGTGGTACAGATGCCCGATGGTTCTCCGGTGACTGCAACGACGGCCCAGCACGCCGCGGCGGTGCGGGCGGTGTTGAACGGGTCGACGGTCACCGATGGGTGGAAGCAGGCCCATGTGGAGTTGCCGCCGCCCGGTACTCCGGTGACCGCGCCCGCTGATCCCAGCCATTTGGTGCCCGGTCAAATCGCGCAATTCAAGAGTCGTGACCCGGTGATGTATATGGGTAATGGCAAAATCTGGCTTGATGGACAGCTGCAATCGCAAAGTGCACTGCCTACAGGTGATTTTTTGGGCTGGGTCGATCCGCCTCAGCTGGCCGGTACGACATCTGCCTGGCCATCGCCGGGCACCGCTGGACCGACCGGTCAGCCGACGACGACGAATACCAGCGGTAGCTAAATGTGGGCCAACGATGCGGGAGTCGCGGTGACCGACGAGCAGCAGCAGGAAGTAATTCCCACTGTCGTTGAATGGTCAGCCGATGGCGCATTGATGGTCGAGCTGGACTGGCAGGGGCAGGGCTTGCGTGTCCAGCTCGAGCCGGAGGTCACCCGATCATGGACCGCTGACCTGCTGGCCGACCGGATTATGCGGCTGCACCGGCTGGCATTGATGCGGGCTCGCGCCGAGCAACGCATGCGCATCATTGATGAGACCGGCGCTGCGCTGCCGACGACGCCAGGCTGGCCAAGTTTGACCGACGTCGACGAGTATCGGCGGACCATCGATTTTTAAGCCGTTTCGACCGATGCGTAGGCCGCTGAGCCGTTGTTAGGCTGAGCAAATAGCCAGTTCAATGGGAGGTGTGCGGTGGCCGGCAACAACGTGATGCTGGATTTCGACGAGTGGGACCAGCATGCGCAGTGGTGGGACCA
>JARLGS010000382.1 GCA_031292695.1 Mycobacterium sp.
CGGTGGGTGTTTGGCCTTCAATGACCGCCAACCGGTCGGCGTAGCCGTGCTGGGCCAAGACCCGCTGCAACCAGCCCAGGGTGTGAGCGTATTCGGTGAATACCACCACTCGCTCGTTGGACCAGTGCTTGCCGTCGGGGCGACACACCGCATCCAGGAAAGTGATCAGCCGTTCCAGCCGAGAGTCCGGCCGGCTCTCGTAGCTCAATCCCCACTCGGCGAGCTTTTCCAGCTGCCCCGGTTCAGCAGCGCTGAGCGGGTCGGACGTCTTCGACTCGCGCAGCCGTTCAGCCTCGTCCTGCTCCCAGAGGCCTTCTTCCTCGTCGGCCTGGCCGTCGCCGAAGATGTCGTCGTAGTCGTCGTCGCGCAAGCCCCGGCCGGTCCGGGCATCCAGGTAGTGGCTGATGGTCATGCCAAAGGCGAAGGGGCTGGACAGGAATCGTTTCTTGAGCAGCATGGTGACGATGTCACCGCCCGGTTTGGTGCCGTTCTGTTTCGCGCTGCGGGTCACGACGTCATCGAGCAGGGAGAACATCTCCTGCTCGCTGTCATCGGGGGTGAAGTCCAGAATCTTGACCTCGCGGTCCTTGAACCCCTTGCCAGTCAAATCGCGTTTGAGCCGGCGGACCGTCACGTCCTTCAATGCGTCGGGGTCCAGGAGTGCGCCGCGGGAGAACCGGCGCGGATCGATCATTTCCATCAGCGCGGTGAACGACTCGGGATGCCCATTGTGCGGGGTGGCGCTGAGGAACAGGCGGTGCTCGCACTTGTCGGCGAGCTGGCGTGCGGCCACGGTGCGCTGAGTGTCCACCGAGTAGCCGCGGCCGCCGGCCACCGCCGAGGGGCTCGACGGTGCGACGTGGTGGGCTTCGTCGACGATGAGGACATCGAAGGCAAACCGCTTGCCCACCTTCGGATTACTGGCCTGCGCATACACGTCGCGCAGCAGCCGTTGGCAGCGCACCTGGGGCAGCCACGCCATGGACACGACCACCCGCGGGTAGAGCTGGAACGGGTTGGCGTGCAAGCCGTGGGTTCGGCGCACCTGCGCCATCAGCTCGCTGTTGACGATGACGAACTGCAGACCGAACTTGTAGCGCATCTCGTCCTGCCACTTCAACGCCAGACTCGGCGGGCACACGATCACCGCGGTCCGGGCCCGATGCCGCAGGAACAGCTCCTGCAAGACCAAGCCAGCCTCGATGGTCTTACCCAGCCCGACGTCATCGGCCAGCAGCAGGTTGGTCCGCGGACTGTTCAGCGCACGTTGCAAAGGCTCCAACTGATAGGCCTCCACCACGACACCAGACCGGAACGGCGCCTGGAGACGGTTCGGGTCCGCCGAAGTGACCGCACCCCAGCGCATCGCATCGATAAAACCGGCCAACGTGACCGGGGCGTCGAAACCCTCCGGGTTAACGTGCTCCGGCAACCCTTGGGCCGGGGTGACCGTCTGACCGACCTCCAACTCCCAGATCACCGACAACTGCTCACCGAGCCGGTCCTCATCAAGTGACTGCAGATCGACCACATGGTTGAGCTGTGCTGTCGTGTCATCGGCAGGACTACGCGGAAGACCCTGCGCCGCAACATCGGTGACCGCCCATGTCGCACCCCGCACCTCCACAACCTGACCGGGCTCTGGCAGGGATGGGGCAGCTACAGGCACAGCAGATCCTCCGGACTCATCGGTTGGGGGAACAGTATCGCTGTCGGCACCGACAACAGCGCGGATGGCGTCCTCGGAAATGCCTAGGTGTTCGGACAGCTGTGCCACTGCCGCGGCGACGGACTGGTCTCGCTGGTGCGGTTTCGCGGTAGCGGTCGCTTCCCGGACTTCTCTGCGAATTCGATTCCGCTGCCCCGAGGTCAGTAGCTCCTCGGGCAATGCCTCCGGTAGTTCGTCGTGGAGCAGGTAATCGATGGTGTCGTAGGAGATGCCGTACTTTTCTTGAAGCTCGGTGCAGGTGTTGCGCATCGCCCACTCTTGGCCGTGCGCGTCGATCGACTCTTGCACGGTACGGCGGATCGTTGACCGCTGCCCTGGCGACAGGTGGTCGGCTTCTACTTTCGGTGACACCCCCACGCGACCCCACGCTAGCCGCGGTCGTTCGCGTGATGCCCGGAATTGCCGACCGAGTTCTCGCGCCAGCACCTGCCCACGGAAGTGTCACCGCTCTATGTCAGGATGCGCAGCGTGGCTGACCCACTATCACTTCCCGAGGTAGTCGACACCCTCGTGGACATGGACCTTGTCGACCTGGACAGCGACGGTCCGTGGCCTGGAGACCCCGAGGATTCCGATGTTTACGAGCCCGACTGGTCGCAGGTCCACCCCTCCGATCGAGCCACTGATGCGCCGCTCGACTCTAGGGACGCACCGTCCTCTGTCCTCGACGAGGTTCACAAGCGTGCCAATGGCGGTTTCGTCGTTCCACCGCCCGATGTCTTGGACGCTCTGGCTTGGTACACACCGATCCACTACTTTGGCCTCGGCTCGGCCATCTACATTCTTGAGGCCGCTGTCTTCGATATTGC
>JARLGS010000383.1 GCA_031292695.1 Mycobacterium sp.
CAGCGCGCCGATCCGTCCGAAGCTGCCGAAATCGACGTGGCCGATCAGGGCCAGGTTCGGGACGGCGAACGGTGAGCCCGACAGCGTGGGGACCGACAGACTCCAGCCACCCGGCCGCTCGGTGGCCGAACCGAGGTGCCAGATCGCTTCGATGATGGCGGCCAGCGCGGTGCCGCTGATCAGCCCGATCAGGATGCCGCCGCGCACCTTCCGGGCCACCAGCACACCGGAGGTGAGCAGCGTGAAGACGAAGACCAGCGTGGGCACGGCCCGGACCGAGCCGGTGCCACCGGCGCCGAGACCCAGCGGCGGCGACGGATGCCCCGTCGAGGCGACGAATCCGGCGTCGACCAGTCCGATGAACATGATGAACAGCCCGATGCCGGCGGTGATCGCCAGCTTCAGCGGCATCGGCACGGCGTCGAAGATCATCCGGCGCAATCCGGTGACCGCCATGGCGACGATGATGAGGCCCTCGATGACCACCAGGCCCATGGCTTCCGGCCAGGTCAGGACGCCCACTACCGAACTGGCCAGAAACGAGTTGATGCCCAGGCCGGCGGCGAACGCGAACGGCAACCGGGCGACGACGCCGAACAGGATCGTCATGGCACCGGCCGCCAGCGACGTCACGGCGGAGACCTGCCCGAAGGCGAGCTTGTGCCCGGCGATGTCAGCGGTGCTGGACAGGATGATGGGGTTCAGCACGATGATGTACGCCATCGCGATGAAGGTCACGACGCCGCCGCGCAGTTCGGCGGCAACCGTCGAACCACGTGCGGAAATCTCGAAGAACCGGTCGAGGGCAGTCACGGTTAGAAGATAGATGGCGGACGGCAGGATTCTGAGGCTGCCCTGAGAGAATTCGGGACAGACTAGCGCAACAGGGGTCCCACACGGCACAATAGACACGCACCAAACAACTGCAACAATTCGGCAACACCAGGTCGTTGGGGAAGACGTCCCTCGTGGAGCTGAAGGAGCAGATGATGCGTGCGTCGAACCAATTCGCCGACGCGACGACGGGCGTGGTGTATATCCATGCCTCTCCCGCGGCGGTCTGCCCGCACGTGGAGTGGGCACTGTCGTCGACCCTGTCGGCGCGGGCGAACCTGAAGTGGACGCCCCAGCCCGCCATGCCCGGGCAGCTGCGTGCCGTCACCAACTGGATGGGGCCGGTGGGCACCGGAGCCCAGCTGGCCAGCGCACTGCGCTCGTGGTCTGTGCTGCGCTTCGAGGTGACCGAGGACCCGAGCGCGGGTGTCGACGGCCATCGCTGGTGCCACACCCCGACCCTGGGGCTGTGGAGCGGCTCGATGAGCGCAAACGGGGACACCATGGTCGGCGAACAGCGGCTGCGGACACTGATGTCGTCGGGCGCCGACATGCTGGCGACCGAACTCGACTCGGTGTTGGGCACCGCGTGGGACGAAGCTCTCGAGCCCTACCGCGGCGGCGGCGCCGAGCATGGTGAGGTCACCTGGCTCAACCGGGGCGTGGGGTAGTTCTCACTTCTGGCAGCCGAGTCGCGAATCCTCTTGGCGGCCAACCTCATCCGATCCGCGGTGTCGCCGGGTGTTCCGTCTAGTTCGTCGACGGTGTCGGTGGTGGTTGGAAGGGTTGGTACCACCACCATTGCGCGCGCTCACCGGTGGGTCCGGGGCACGGCGGGACATCAGGTGGTGGGGTGGTCGGTCGGCGTGCCAGAGATCCACCACTGAGTTGTCGACCCGCTGCGTCGGCGACGACGAGTTGGTCGGCGGGGCCGGTGATGGTGATGACGCCTTTGTGGTGCAACCGGTGATGGTAGGGGCAGACCAGAACCAGGTTGTTCAGTTCGGTGGGGCCGCCGTCCTCCCAATGGATTACGTGGTGGGCGTGCAAGCCGCGAGTGGCGCCGCAGCCCGGCACGACGCAGCAGCGATCCCGGTGTTCTAGGGCGCGGCGCAGGTGGCGGCTGATTTGCCGGGTGCTGCGTCCGGCGCCGATCGGCTGGCCGTGCTTTTCGAGCCACACTTCGCAGGTGGAATCGCACAACAGCAGCCGGCGTTCGTCGTCGGTCAGCACGGAAGCCAGATGCAGCGACGCCGAATCGCGGTCGATGTCCAGGTGCACCACGACGGTGGTGTGCTGTCCGTGCGGGCGACGCGCGACGTCGGTGTCCCAGCCGGCGTCGACCAGGCTCATGAACGCATCCACGCCGTTAGGGAACGGCGGCACCCGCTCGCAGGCTTGTTCCGCCAGCTGTTCGCCAGCGGCTTCCTTATCGTGGTCGCGTTTCCAGTCCGCCACCAACGCGTCATGGTGCGAGGCCATCGCGGCGTCGACCTTGGCAGCTTCGAGCTTCGGTAGCCGGATCTTGTAGGTGATCGACCCGTCGGAGTTGGCGGCTTTGGTGATCGACCGCTCGGGTTCAGGCTGCGGCTCGGGGTCAGGTCGTGGTTCCAGTTCGATGGCGTTGCGCAGTTGGGTGACGGTCGCGCTGGCCGCGAACTGCGCGTAATGCTCGTCGGAGCCGTCGGCTGCGCGTTCGGCGATCACCCCGACCTGATCCAACGACAGCCAGCCCTGGCGCATCCCGTCGGCGCACCGCGGAAACTCCTCGAGCCGATGGGCGACCGCCACCATGATCTCCGCATTGCGCGGTGTCACCCCGGTCTTCCACGCCACGAGCGACGTGATCGACCGGGCACCGGTGGCACCCCACAGTCCGTCGCCGTCGATCTCGGCGACGATTTCGACCAGACGACCATCGATGGCGTTGCGTTGACCGGTCAGTTCGCCGATCTCGTCGAACAATGCCTCAATGCGCTCACAGGGAGACACCTCAGCATCGAAAGCTGCTGCCGCGGTGGACATAACACCATCAAAGCAGAGAGGTACGACAAAAATTGAGGCCCGAGCTCTCATTCGCCGAGAAGTGCTCCAGCATGCTCTCAGGCACCGAATCTCTGGGTCGACATGCCGCGACCGCCATGGCCAGGATGTAGCTCGTACGCAACGCCGGCCCGCTCTGACTCCGAACACCGGCTGGATCGTGCGTCCGTGATCGAAGTCGGCATGCCAGGGCAAGACGCCGTGCACGTCAGCCCAAACCACTTGGCGCGCTGCGCAGTCTGGGCCCTGGATTGCGGTGGACATGCCCATGTGGGCTTGCGGGTGGTCAACTTCGACGACCTCGACGAATGGTGGCCCCTCCGTCGGGAGTTGGACTCCGGGTGCGGGCACCCCATCGGTAATCGCTCGCTTGGCCAGCTGGTTGAGCAGTCGGCCGGCGCGGACCGGCGGTACTCCAGTGTTCTCGCCGCCAAACAGCTTGGTGCCGAACGGATCATCGCAATGTCACGCCACGCTGACCGACAGGAACTGGCTCGCTACTATGGTGCGACCGATATCGTCGAGGAGCGCGGCGACGAGGGTGTGGCGAAGATCAAGGAACTCACCGACGGGATCGGGGTGCACAGTGTCATCGAAGCAGTCGGGACTCACGAGTCGATGATGCAGGCCGTGCGGGCCACCCGCCCCGGTGGCCACATCGGCTATGTCGGGGTGTCCCACGACGTCGAACTTCCCGGAGATGAGCTGTTCTTCTCGTTGGTTCATCTGCACGGCGGGCCGGCACCGGTGCGACGCTTCCTCCCCGAGCTCATCCAGTTGATTTGGGACCGCAAGATCGACCCGGGCAAGGTATTCGACCTCACCCTTCCGCTCGAAGAGGCCGCCGAAGGATACAAAGCCATGGACGAGCGGCGGGCGATCAAGGTGCTGCTCACCATATGAACGGCTAGCTGACCCGGTAGTGCTCCGGCTCCGGCTCCCTGAGCATCCGGGTGATCGTGGCCACGTCGAACGGCCATAGGTCGACAGTGCCGTCTTCGCTGAAGTACCAGGAATTGCATCCGGTGTTCCACACCGTCGGCGCCATGGCTTCGGCGACCGCCGCATTGAACTCGTCGGTGGCTTGCTCGGTCACCTCGACCTCGGTGACCTCGCCGCGTTCAAACCGCTTGAGCCAGTGCACGATGTACCGCGCGGTGAGCTCGGCCGAGTACTGCAGGGAGATCGACCCGGTCGGTGAGTTGGGTCCCAGTACGGTGAACAGGTTCGGGAAGCCTGGAATCGCCGTCATCCGGTAAGCGCGCGGGCCCTTGACCCAAGCCTCGTCGAGGGTGAGGCCGTCGCGGCCAACCACCTGTATCGGGCGCATGTAGTTGTGCGCCTGAAAGCCGGTGGCCAGTACGGCGATATCGACGTCATGGTGCTCGCCGTCCTCGGTGCGGATGCCGGTGGGGGTGAATTCGGTGATGCGATCGGTGACCAATTCGGCGTTCGGTGCGGTGATCGCCCGGTAGTAGGTGCCGGACAGCACCTGGCGCTTGCACAGCGGTTGATAGTCGGGGGTGAGTTCGGCGCGCACCTTCGGGTCGCGGATCTGGGCCCGCAGACTGAGCCGGGCATACCCCTGCACCAGCTTGCGTCGCCAGGTCGGTTTGGTGACGATGTCGACCAGAACGCTTGAGCCCCACAGTGGTAGGCGGGCGGCGATGGCCTGATGCAGCCGCGGCACGGCACGCAGCAGAGCGGTGACAGCGCCCAATTGAGGCAGTCGCATGGGAGCCCAGAGCATCCACTGTGGCGACCGGGCGAAGTGCATCAGCGCGCCGGCGTTCGGCTGCAGCGCCGAAACCACCTGGACCCCGGTGGATCCGGTGCCGATGACGGCGATGCGCTTGCCCGCAGTCTCCAGCTCGGGGTCCCACCGGGCAGTGTGGACGATGGGTCCCTCGAACGTGTCCAGGCCGGGGATGTCCGGGGTGAAGGGGTGGTGCAGCACGCCGGTGGCGCAGATGACGAAATCGGCTGTCAGGGTTTCATTCTCGGTGGTGACAGTCCAGGTGTGTGCGTCCCGGTCGTAGTGCAGCGCGGTGACTTCGGTGTTGAGGCGCAATTGTTTGTCGAGCTCGAATTGCTCGACAACGTCGCGATGATATTGCTGAATCTCTTTGCCGCTGGCCCAGATATGGCTCCAGTCGGGCTTCGGGGCGAACGCGAACTGATAGATGTGCGACGGTACATCGCAGGTCAGTCCCGGGTAGCGGTTCCAGTGCCAGACCCCGCCGACGTCCGAACCCTTCTCCAGGATGGTGAAGTTGGTGAACCCGGCCTGCTGGAAGGTGTAGGCGGCGGCGATCCCGGCCATACCGGCGCCGATGATGACAATGCGGACGTCACGGTTGCTCATCAGGACTCCCAAGCTCGACGCACCGTCGCCGGTGCAGTGGTCATGGCGGATTCGAGGGCGGCGCCCGCCGAGGTGCCCTGCAACACCGCGGCTTCCCGCGGGGCCCAGCCGGTCTGCTCCTGCAGCGCGTGCAGCACAGCCACGGCCCAGGCGCCGCCGATCATGCCACCGCAGCCGATGGCCACCGCCCGCTTCACCCTTGGGCCTCCGAATTCGGTTCGGCGGCATGGTCTTTGGATTGCCGTTCGATCCGCTCCAGGTACGCCGACCGGCCGACCGGGTCCAGTGCCGTCAGGGCGCGCCGGTCGTCGACGATCGACCGTACCCCGCGCTGGATGAACTCCGGAATCAGCGCGTCGACCAGGGCCCAGCCCGGTGCCACCCAGCCCGGCACCGAGGTGCGGGCGGCCTTGGTGCGCAACGTGTTCAGCACGGCTAGTGCGACGTCCTGCGGGTCCACGGTCGGCATGCCGCCGCCGAGCTGCACGCCCGACGAGAGCTCGGTACGGACCGCTGACGGCAGCACGGCGCACACGGTCACGCCGGTACCGGCGTATTCGCGACGGGCGGCCAGTGAGGCCCCGACCGCGGCGAACTTGCTGGCGTTGTAGGTGACCATGCCCGGAATCGGGATCATGCCCGCCATCGATGCCACATTGACGATGTGACCACTGCCGCGAGCGACCATCGTCGGGATCACCGCGCGCATGCCGTGCAGCACGCCGCGCACGTTGACGTCGAGGATCAGATCCGTGGTGGCCTCGGATTCGGACTCGAACGCGCCCAGCGGCATCACGCCCGCGTTGTTCACCAGGATGTCGATGCGTCCGGATTCGGCGAGGGCCTGAGCCGCAAACTGGTCCCAGGAGTCGCGGCGGGTGACATCGAGCCGCGCGCTGCGACAGCGAGGGATACCGGCAGCGGTCTCCGCTGCGAGGTCGGCATCGATGTCACCGATCCAGACGTTGGCGCCGTGAGCGGCGAAGAGCTCGGCAGTCTTGGCACCGATGCCCCTGGCGCCTCCGGTGACGATGACCACGGCACCGTCGACAGATACCGAGCGTCGCATCAACTGCATGGCAATACCCCAAATCTGCTAGTAGAAGCCTTGTTGGCAGTTCGAATACTCACGGTATCCGAATCCTGGCGGTAAATCTAGTACCTGCGGTATCGCAACCATTAATATCGACACATGCCGCGGTTGACCAGGGTGCAGCGTCAGGAGCAGACGCGCGCCGAGCTACTCGACGCGGCGAAGGCCCGGTTTCTCCGGCACGGGTACGCGTCCACCAGCCTGGAGGACATCGCCGACGACGCGGGCTACACCAAGGGCGCGGTGTACTCCAATTTCGGCAGTAAGCCCATCTTGTGCCGGGAAGTGCTGGAGGCCATCCACCGCGAGAAGTTCGCCGAGATGTCCGAGCTGGCGATGTCCGACGCGGATATCCCAAGCCGGGTCGAGGCGGTGAATGCCTGGTTGGAACGCACCGCAGGCGATGTGGGCTGGACGATGCTGGAACTCGAGTTCGCGGTACTGTCGCGAAACGATCCTGAACTCGGCCAGATGATCACCGCACTGCGCAACGAAGCGGCCCAGATGGTCGTCGACGCATTGCGTTCTCTGGCCGTCGATTTGGGGCTCAACGAAGAGCAATTGGTCGCTGTCGGCGTGATGGACAGCTTCGACGACATCGGCAACCTTCTCCTCAGCGCCGGTATCGGGCTGGGGATTCAGCGTGCGGTCGATCCGACGCTGCCGGCCCGACCGGTCACCGGCGCGATCACCCGGTTGATGAATCTGGTTGCGGCCCTTGGGGCTACGCAGGGCTGACGGTCACCGACAGCCGCACGGACACCATGTCCCCGTCGTCGATACCCTGCGCCCGCCGCAGCGCGACCTTCAGCGGTACGAGGTACACGCCGTCTTTCGG
>JARLGS010000384.1 GCA_031292695.1 Mycobacterium sp.
CCGCATGGACAGGGATGGGGGCGGTGCGGTGTCTTTTAAGGCGACGAGGGCGACGCCTTTCGTCCCCGCCAGGCGGCGGGCAGCTGGAGTCACCCACCGGCGCCGGTGGGGTGCGACGGCCGCCGGTGGTGGTCCGGCGGCCGTCGTCTCGCCGGTTGGTATGGGTGATGATGGCCGCGGTGCCGTCCCGGTTGCTTCGTCGGCCGTCAGCAATGTCGCCAACGGCGCATCGATGTGGACGGTTTGGCCGACGGGAACCAACAGTTCTCCGACTGTGCCCTCATGCCAGCACTCGATTTCTACGGCGGCCTTGGTGGTTTCCACGATTGCTACCACCTGGCCGCGGGTGACCTTGTCTCCGGGTTTGACCAGCCATTCGTTCAGGGTGCCTTCATCCATATCGGAGCCCAGCGACGGCATCGTGAACTCGATCATCGTTATTTACCGAAGAGGTTCTTCACCGCAGCGACGACCGAGTCCGCCTGCGGCAACGTCGCGCGCTCGAGGTGTTTGGCGTAGGGGACGGGCACCTCGGCACTGCATACTCGGGCGACTGGTGCGTCGAGATCGAAAAAGGCGTTCTCCATGATGCGTGCGCTGATCTCTGCAGCCAAACTACCGCTGCGCCAGGCTTCGTCGACCACTACCGCTCGATTCGTCTTGCGAACAGACTCCACGATTGTGTCGGTATCAAGCGGCCGTAGGACTCGCAAATCGATTACCTCACAATCGACACCGTCCAATGACAGCGCGTCGGCCGCGTCGAGGGCCTTCGGCAGTGATCCGCCGTAGGCGATCACCGTGACGTCAGATCCGGTGCGGCGGATCGCGGCCCGGGAAATGTTGGTGGGGCCCAGCCCATCGACATCGGTCGAGGTGTTGTAGAGCTGGACGTGCTCGAAGATCACCACCGGATCCGGGTCGGCCAGCGCCGTGCCCAGCATGCCGTAGGCGTCGGGCACGGTCGCCGGTGCCAGCACCTTGATGCCCGGAATGTGGGCATACCAGCACTCCAGGCTGTGCGAGTGCTGAGCCGCGAGTTGACGTCCCGCGCCGGTGGCCATCCGGACGACCAGCGGGACCGA
Organism: Mycobacterium sp.; assembly: GCA_031292695.1. Lineage (GTDB taxonomy): Bacteria > Actinomycetota > Actinomycetes > Mycobacteriales > Mycobacteriaceae > Mycobacterium. Next base: position 1,086 of record JARLGS010000384.1, read on the forward strand.
GAATTGGCCGCCGGACATATGCCGCAGTGCCGCAGCAGTATTGACGATCTGGTCCAGAGCGAGCAGGCTGAAATTCACCGTCATGACTTCAACGATCGGACGCAGGCCGCCCAGGGCCGCACCGATGCCAACTCCGACGAAACCCAGCTCTGACAACGGGGTATCGCGCACGCGCTCGGGACCGAACTCATCGAGCAGTCCCATTGACGCAGCGTAGGTTCCGCCGTAGCGGCCGACGTCTTCGCCCATCAACACGACGCGGGGATCATCGCGCAGCGCGTCCCGAAGGGCGTCGTGCACGGCGGTGCGGTACGCGGTCTTCATCGAACCGGCTCCGGAGTCAGCACATCGCGTTCGAGATCTTCGACGTTTTCCCAGGTTCCAGCTTCGGCGAACGCGACGGCGTCGTCGATCTCCCTTTTGGCGGAGGCCTCGATCGCGGCGATGTCGTCATTGGTGAGCGTGCCAACGGGTAGCGACTTGGCGGTGAACTGGTGTATCGGATCACGGGTGCGCCATTGCTCGACCTCTGCCTTGTCGCGATACAGCTCGGGGTCGAACATCGAATGCGCGCGGAAACGGTAGGTGCGGAACTCGATGAAGAACGGGCCGCCTTCGTTACGGATATGAGCCGTGGCCTCGCGGGCGGAATCAAGGCATGCGGTGACGTCCATCCCGTCGACCGCCAACGTCGGTACCCGATACGACGCCGCCTTGGCGGTCAGGTCGGTCTGCGACTGCGCCCGGGACAAGGCCGTGCCCATCGCGTAAAGGTTGTTCTCACAACAGAACAACACCGGCAACTGCCACAACGCGGCCATGTTCAGCGACTCGTGAAAGGCACCCTCGGCAACCGCGCCGTCGCCGAAATAGCATGCGGTGACCCGATTTCGGTGTTGGGTGGCATCCGCCAATGCCAGGCCCACCGCAAGCGGCAGGCCGGCAGCGACGATCGCATTGCCCCCGTAGAAGCGGGTAGTGGCGTCGAATAGATGCATCGACCCGCCGCGCCCGCGTGAGCACCCTTCGCGCTTGCCGAACATCTCGGCCATGATCGCCGTCATCGGAATGCCGCGCAGCAGCGCGTGCGCGTGCTCGCGATAGGTGGCTACTACCGCATCATCTGGCCCCAACGCGCGAAGCGATCCGGTCGCAACGGCCTCCTGGCCGACGTATAGGTGCAGGAACCCGCGAATTTTGGACTCCCCGTACAGCTCCGCACAACGTTCTTCCATGCGGCGCACGCGGACCATGTCTGAGAGGAGTCCGAGCGCGAGTTCGTGGTCGATCGCAGGAACTGTCACAGCTGTACCTCCTGGTGCCGCCGGGTACGCGACTCTTCGACGGCCGACGTGTCACCCTCGGGGAGGCCCAGTTCGCGTGCTTTGAGCAGGCGGCGCATGATCTTGCCACTGCGGGTATGCGGCAGCGCGTCGACGAACTCAATTTCCTTGGGCGCCACGGCGGCGCCGAGGCGTTTGCGGGCGTGGCCGAGCAATTCTCGTCGTAGCGCCTCGTCGCCAGAGAAGCCGTCCTTCAGCGTCACGAACGCCTTCACCACTTCGCCGACGGTTGGATCTGGTTTGCCGATTACCGCGGCCTCTGCGACGGCTTCGTGTTCGGTCAGCACACTTTCCACTTCGAACGGGCCGATCAGGTGACCCGCGGACTTGATCACATCGTCGATGCGGCCGACGAACCAGTAGTACCCGTCGGAGTCCCGTTTGGCGAGGTCGCCACTCAGGTAGAAGCCATCGGCGAAACACAGCTGGTATCGGGCGTCGTCGTGCAGGTAGCCGCGGAACATCGACGGCCAGCCGGGTCGGAGTGCCAGTTCGCCCTCCGTGTCCGGCTCCTCTATGACCGAAATGGTGCCGTCGTCGTTGCGGCGCACCACATATGCGTCTACTCCGGGCAGTGGGCGGCCCATCGAGCCTGGCTTGATATCGAAGGCCGGCGTATTCGCGATCATGATGCCGCCGGTCTCGGTCTGCCACCAGTTGTCGTGAATCGGTAACCCCAGCACGCGTTTTGCCCACCACACGGCTTCGGGATTCAGCGGCTCGCCGACGCTGGCGATGAACCGTAATCGTGGAAATCGGTACTGCGTGGCGAGTTCAGGCCCGGCCTTGATCAGCATGCGTATCGCGGTCGGTGCGGTGTACCAGACCGTCACCTCGTTGTCGTGCAGGACGCGGTACCAACGCTCGGCGTCGAACTCGGCCTCGTCGACAATCGACGTGACACCGTGCAGCAGCGGGGCAATCACCCCGTAGGACATACCGGTTACCCAGCCTGGGTCGGCGGTGCACCAATACACATCATCGGGGTGCAGGTCGAGCGCGTACAGCCCGGTCACAAAGTGCATGGTGACGGCACCGTGCACATGTATCGCCCCCTTGGGCGTTCCCGTGGTGCCGCTGGTGAAGTGAAGCAACGCTGGGTCGTCTGCGGTGGTGGGGCAGATCGGCGCATTGTCGTCGACCGCAGCCATCAGGCTCCAGAAGTCCCGCGTTCCAGGGATTTCGGTGATTTGGTCGATGCCCACAATGAGGATGTGTTTCACCGACGGGAGCCGGTCGCGGATCGCGGCGATCTTGCGCTGATAGATGAGTGCGGTGGTGACGAGCACGTCGGCGTCGCCGAGGTTGATCCGGGTGGCGAGGGGTTCCGGTCCAAACGCCGAGAACATCGGGCTCACCACGCAGCCATTGCGCAGCGCGCCCAAGACGGTGGCGTACAGCTCCGGGCATCGGCCCATCAAGGTGAATACTCGGTGGCCTTTGCAGATGCCCAGTGCGCGAAGCACATTGGTGAATCGCCTCGAGAGCTGTCCAAGCTCGCCGTAGCTCACATTACGGCTGACCAACGCACCATCCGAGCCTGCATCTGAAACGAACCGAAGCGCCGTCCGCGTCGCCGCCGGCCCCTGGGCATGCCGGTCGAGTGCCGCGTATGCGATATTGCATCCCCCTGGCCCCATGCCCTCGCACAGGTTCGGTACATCGGACCAGTCGAAATTGGTACGAGTCTGTGCGTAGTCCCGCAAATTGGGTGGGATACTCCAGTCGCGAGCAGTCTTGTGGATGACGGCCACGGGAATTCCTAACCTGTCGGCACCGCAAGAACGCCGCTGCGGAATGCCGGGCCGATGTTCGCCATGACGCGATCCAGCAGTGCGTTGTAGGTAGACCCGTCGTTGACCAAGTCGGTCAGCCCTTGGTGGACGAGATACCGGTCGAGGCGCTGTTCGATCGGCCAGTCGAGATAGCTCCGTCCCGTGAACTCGGAACCCAGGAACTTCCAGGAGATCGCATCGAGTATGTCGCTGGTCAGTTCGAGGTGATCAGGGCGCGGCATCGGATTCCTTTCGATCGCACGAATGCACTCATTCTTTGCGGCGGCGAGCAGGCGGCGATAGTGACGAAGGTCATCAATGCCAGGGCTGGTGTCGGATTCCTCGGCTGTCGCGGTGGCAACCCCCGTAGCTGCCGCGAGATTCATTGCCCAGCAAATTGATTACTGTGGCCGGCCGGTACCGCGGCTTCCGCCCGGTCCCTGATTCCTAGCAGCATTCCGCGCACAGTCAGCGCTACCACCGGACTGGCTAATTCGGTGACGAACAACTGACCAGGGTGGCGGAGCCCCGCCCGGGTGCGCACCAGTAAGCGGCACTGGTTTTCCCAATGCGGCTCAAGGTGGAAGGACCATACGGCGGTCCAGGGGAATTCGGGAGGGGCCCCAGTCAGCACGATCGACTGCTTCTCGACGATCTGCGCGACCCGCAGCAGTAGCCCGTCTCGTCGGCCGAGCCAGCCGGGCGGGGCCAGGCGTATCGGGTCGCCCGGCGCGAGTCGCTGCCATTCCGGATGAATCGTGTCGTCGCCGTGGTAGTCGAGGCCGAGCAGGCTCTCCATGGCTTCGAACGTGTAGAACCCGGCGCGGTCCTGGCCCATCTGCAGCAGCCATGGCCAGACCGCATCCACCGGTGCGTCGATCAAGACACCCTCGGTCGACTGGAGCGCGGGCGAGCGGACCAGTTTGTCACCCGGGAACTTCTGTTGGCATTCCTGCTTCGTCGTACCCCAATTGCGGTAGTACTGTCGCGCTGCGTACAGCAGTGCCGCACCTGCCGCAGCTGGTACTACGTGCATCCTCGTCATGCGACGACCCTGCACTCGGGTCGACCCTCGCAACTAGGGCCTTGCGTCCTCTCATTGGGTCCCTACCGGCGACGAACGGCACGAAGAACCGGGCCTTCGGTCCCTACCGCGGAGCTCCGCGTCGGTGATCCGATGTACGAAAGCCAACATCCGGATCCCGAGGAGTCGCCATGACCAAACTGCCCGTCCAACACCGTCCGCGGTCCTTCTGGCCGGACTTCAACGAATTGTTCGCCGGCCTGCCGGCCTGGCCAAGCATGCATCCGGTCTTCGATAACCACATCATCCGGGTCGAGGACGAGATGACCGAGGGCAACTACCAGGTTCGCGCTGAGTTGCCGGGCATCGATCCGGACAAAGATGTCGATATCACGGTGCGCGACGGCGTCTTGACCATCAAGGCCGAACGCAGCGAGAAGAAGGAATCAAACGGACGCTCCGAGTTCAGTTACGGCTCGTTCGTGCGGTCGGTGACGCTGCCGTCCGGCGCCGACGAAGATGGCATCAAAGCCGGCTACGACAAAGGAATTCTCACTGTGACGGTGCCGGTCAGCGAAGCCAAGCCGGCCGAGAAGCACGTAGCGGTCGAGTCTGCCAAGTGACCTGTGCCGTGGTCCCGGGTCCCCGAGACTCGGGATCACGAACAGCTGAGTACGAGAGGACACTCTCATGGACCTTGAGCGGCCCGACACGCTGAAGCATTGGACCGTGACCGTCTCCATTGATGAACGCGACGGCCACACCCGCGCCAAAGCACGGCTGTGTTGGCGAGACAAGGAATCGGTGGGTTTCGGCGCGGCCCGCTGCAACCCTGCCGACCGAGACATCAGCGACATCGGCGACGAACTCGCTGTCGCGCGCGCACTTCGCGACCTAGCCGGTCAGCTGCTCGCCGCGACCGGCCACGACATCGAAGCCAGCACCCACCAGCCCGTAACTTCCTTGCACTGATGCACCGCCACCTTCCCGAACCGGCGTCGTCGCCTACCTGGACACGAGGACCGAACATTCGGTGTGCTCAAAATGGGACAGGCCGCCAACGGGACCGACGAGCTGAGTGATGTGGTGGAGGTCAGCCCGTCCGACCACAACCAACTGAACGGGATCCTCACTGCCCGCAATGAATTGGGCCAGAGATCTGGAGGCCATCCAGGTCTGCACCGGAACGGCAGGGTAGCGGGCCGACCATTTGTCGACGGTTTGGTCCACCAGGGAATCGTGTTCTGCGTCCTCGGCCCGCGACCGCGTGACAACCGCGATCACGCCGGCGTTGCGCAGTGCGGCCTCACCGAATCCCAGCCCTGCGACATCGTCGCTGTCGGGTAACTCATTGATTGCCAATGCAATCCAGCCATTGCAAACCGGAAGGCAGTTGGGACATTCGGGCCTCTCGAGGTGTGACCGGATAATCGCCACTGGACAGTGAGCTCCGCTTGCGACCGCCTCCGCCGTCGAACCCAGTACCTTCGCGGCGAACCGCCTGATACCGACCGAGCCCACGCAGGTCATGGTGGCCGAATGGGATTCGGCAATGAGCAAGTCCTGAGGCGCCGAAAACCCCACTGCTGTTTCGACCTTCACCGGCTTGCCGGTTGCCAATACCGCAGCTTTGGCTGCCCGCAACGCCGTCTCGGCGCGTTTCCTCTCCGGGCTGAGGGTCCCGGGCGATTCTCGTTGGTCGGCTGGCGGTATCGCGGTCACCAGTCGTAATGGGACATTTCGCACAAGGGCTTCGTCGATCGCCCACAGCGCAGCGTTGATCGCGGCGTTCGAGCCGTCGATACCGACAACAATGGGCAGTTCGGTTGAGGCGTCCATCATGCCGTCCTCGTTTCGTTGCAGGCTAGGGGTTTGTGGTCAACTCTCGACGAGGCCATCGCGGGACACTAGAGAATAAGGACATCGAGCCGCTGCTTTATGTCGTTGGTTGGCCATTGGTGGGACTTTCGGCCACATTATTTCCCCGCACCGCTCGGTAGCGTTATGGCCATGTCCCAACTAACTCAACCGATCTCGATCTTGTCGGAGACGGAGTGCTGGAGTTTTCTGCGCAGTGTTGCGTTAGGGCGGCTGGTCACGGTCGTCGACGGTCAGCCGGAGATATTCCCCGTCAACTTTGTCGTTCAGCGCCGAACTGTGCTGTTTCGCACTGCGGAGGGCACCAAGCTGGTGAGCGCGGTCATCAACAACAAAGTGTTGTTCGAAGCCGATGACCATAACGTTGCCGAAGGCTGGAGTGTGATTCTCAAGGGAATGGCACAAACACTACGCACCGCCGAAGAGACCGACGAGGCAGAACGAGCAGAGCTGATTCCGTGGCCGGCTACCTTGAAGCGGCACTATGTGCGGATCCGCCCGCTAAGCCTCACCGGGCGCCGATTCGTGTTTGGCTCCGAACCTGACGACGAATCCACAGCCTCCTAAGGGCTGCGGGCGTCGTTCAACCGGATCGAGGCATGGTACTGCCCTGTCCTGCCGCGAGCCGGCACGTTACCGCTGGTCTGCTGGGGGCGCGGTGAGATCGGCGACGGCTGGGTCATTGCGGACGACTGAGTTGGCCAGATCGGCCAGTTTTCGATTGTGCAGATGGGCGTAGGCGCGCAGTAGCTCGAATGCGTTGCTGACGTTGACATTAGCGCGTTCGGCCACGATTCCTTTGGCCTGCTCGATCGCCAGTCGATTGTTGAGCGTGGTCTGCAGTTGTTCGGTCAGCAGGTCACGCTCGCGGATTGCCCGTTCCTGCAGCAGCGCGATGGTCGCGACGTCGGTCAGCGCTTGCGCGACGGACAGTAGCTCGCGGTCCAAGCCGCCCGGTGTTGTATTGAACAGATTCATGCCGCCCACGACGGTGTCGCGCAAGCGCATGGGCAATGCGTGCACGGCGACGAATCCGGCGTCGATGGCCTGCGGCACAAAATGTGGCCAGCGAACGATCTCAGCTTCAAGATCCGGGCAATGGACGGGACTCCCGCTTCGATAGCAGTCCGGGCAGGGGCCCTCGGAATTTTGCAGCTGGAACAGTTCGAGTACTTGAGCCTGGTCGCTGGAGGCGGCAATGACGTTGAGGCCACCGTGGTTATCGGCCAGTAGCAACCCGACCGCGTCAACCCCGAGGGTTTGCTGGCTACGCACTACGACGGTGTGCAAGAAATCAACCAGGTCGAAGTCGGTGACGAGGGAATCTGCCAATTCGGCGAAAGTTTGGGCGATCGCAGTCTGTGAGCTGGTCATGATCGGGAATCCTTCCCGTGGTCTGTTGCGGGCTGTGCGGAATCGGGAGGTAAGCGCAATCGGCGCTCGACCACGGCGCGGGCGACGTCGGTGAGCCGTTGGTCGTGGCCGTAGGCGTGGGCACGCAGCCGTACCAGCGCGTCCAGCACGGGGATGGCAAGTTGGACTGAGACCATGCCGGCCGCTTGATGTACCTCGGAATGCCAGAGTGTCGGGGCGTGCTTGTCGGGCCGGTCACCGTTGGCCGATGTCTCGATGCCGCTGCGGGCATCGAGGGTCAGTAATAAAGCGGTGTCGGCGTAGACCAGGGCTTCCACCAATTGGTCAGGGTCGAGCTGATGGGGGGTGTCGTTGTACAGGTCAAGAACGCCGACGCGGATAGCTCCGAGCGCCAGCGGAAGGCTTGATATAGACCGCACCCCGAGACGACAGGCTTCGGGCGTAAACATCGGCCAACGCCGCGCATACGCCGGCGCGGTCAGGTCCTCCACGAGGACCGACTGGCCCGACGCGAGCGCGTCCATTCCAGGGCCTTGGCCCACGGTCGCCTGCAATTCCTCAACCTCATCGGAGCGTGAATCGGTGCTGTACTCCGGTTCCAACCCATTCATTTTAGTCGTCAGCGCCAGCCCGGCGCCGCTCAGCGCGAGCGCTTCAACACAGGCCAAACATGCGTGGCGCGCCGACATCGATGCGCCGTCGCGGTGCGCGCGCATAGCGATGGCGGTCCACACTCGCGAAGCGCGTTCGTTGTTCACCGCGACTCATTCCGCTGTTCTCACCTGGCTCAACCGGGTGGCGGGGCCGCACCTGAGACTACCCGGCCGCACCATCGAGACGGGCGAAACAGACGGCCCCCGGCTGCGTTGACAATTCGCCATGTTCGTTAGTCGCGGTTGGGTGCCGACCGCTCGTCTGTTGATGAGTTGACGAGTCCCGACTGCATGAGGGCGGCGTCAACGAACCGCTGTACCGGCCGTGATTGGAAGAAGCCGGTGTGTCCGCCCTCGAACCAGACGATTTCGGGCCTGCCCCAGTGTTCCCAGAGGCGAACAACCTGCTTGCGCGGATGCACGAGTTGGTCGGCAAGCCCGGCGTAGATGAAGCGGCCCCGGACGGGAACCCGAGGTGTCAACGACAACGGCGAGACCATCCGGCCCAGCGGTTCGGCCAGGGTCACGGTCTCGCGGCGGGGGTCGTTGCGCTTCATCCCGGCGTGGCGCCCGAGCAGCTCGGTCATATCAGCGACGGGGACACCGAGAATTGCGCAGGTGAGGCCTTCCTCAAGGCTGGCTACCAGTGATGTGATGTAGCCGCCGAGGGAGATGCTGTTCATCCCGATCGGCGAATCAGGTTCCTGCGTGCGGATCCAGGACAGCACCCGACGCACGTCCCACACCGCCTGAGCGGTGGCGTGGACGTTATCCAGCACGTCCTGGCCGGGGAACACGGCGCCGGCGGGAAGGCCGCGCGCCCGCGGGCCGTGCATGGGAAGAACGGGCAGGACAAGATTCAGGCCGAGATCCTCATGGAGATGCCAGGCCCGGAACAGCGCGAGGTCAAGCCGGCCGCGGCCCATCATGGCACCATGCACACACACCAGCCACGGGCGTGGCTCTCGGTGCCGCAGTAACAATGCGTACCCGCGGTCGTTGGCGGCGTAGCTCAGCCATCGTTCACGGCCCGGCTCGCCGACCTTCGGTTCGTATCCGCTTTCGAATACGATGCGTTCGAAGAATCGACCACGCATTTCCACCGGCCGGACGGTGACGTCGGTCAGCGGGGGTGGGGTCTCGAAGAATTCTTCGGGATTATCCAAATAGCCTTGGTGGCTATAGAATTCGATTCCGGCTCGTACTTCACCGTTGATCCGCTCGAACAGTTGCGGGTCGCCGAGGGGCTGAAGAATCCGGATGCCGGTGATTACAACTTCGTCTCGGAACGCTTGTGCGGCAAGTGCGAGTGTGGGTCGCGCCAACGGCAGCACATCGGGTTGATGCTCGGGTTGATGACCGAGATAGTCCTGCCAGGATCGAGCGTAATAACGGCCGGTTCGCCGAAACGGCCGGATGACGTGGTCCAACGCGGTAAGACCGCGCGAGGGCAGACGAGTTGGGACCCCTCCTGGGTCGGCGTCGTGCCCCGGTGCTGCCATGTCGACGACCGTAGTTCGACGCCTGTCGGGCCTCCTAGGGACTTAGGTCCCGCTTGAGGCGGCGGATTGCCATTTCGACGAAAATAATGGTGGGGCAACGGTATTGTGACCTGGTGACGATGCTCTGATTCATAGCAATTGGAGGAGTTGGGAACTGGTCTGATGAATCCGCTGGAGCCGCTGGACGCGGCAATGATGACGGCGGAGTTGCTCTCCGACCCGCTGCATGTCGGTGCGGTGCTGATTCTGGCGCCGCCTGCGACGGCCGGGCCGGGATATATCAATGAGCTGTTCGAGCGGGCCCTGACTGACACCACTGAAATGGACCCGCGCTTTCGCCGGCATCCACATGTCGGCTTCGATACCGCGGGCCTGTGGGTATGGCGCATCGATGACGGCATCGACATGCGAGATCACCTGGAGTGCCGAACCTTACCCGCGGGCGCGGGTCGGGAGGCGTTGTGGAAGTTGGTCAGCGAGCTGCACAGTGAACCGCTGGTCCGGTCGCGTCCGATGTGGTCCGCATATCTCATCGACGGTCTGGAGGGCGATCGATTCGCGTTGTACATCAAGGTGCATCACACCCTGATCGACGGTGTCGCTGGAATGAAGATGATCGGTCATGCGCTGAGCGCCGATCCCGATGGCCGGTCTGCACTGCCGTTCTATGCCATAGGACGGACCCCTTCCGATGCGCATCGCGCTGTCTCACACCGAATGCTCGCCAATCCGCTGTCGCTCGCACGCGCGGCGGTGAACGGTGTCAGCTCAGGCCTGGGTTTCGTCCGGCAACTTGCATTCGGCGAAATATCAACGGCGGTCGCGAGTATCGGGGCGGGGACGACCGTACTGCCGTTCGATGCCCCGTACACAAGACTCAACGGTCGACTCGGCCGAGACCGGGCCTTTGTCGGGGTCAGTCTGCCAAAATCGCGCATCCGGGCGGTACGGGATGCAGCCGGGGTGACCTCCAACGACGTACTGACCGCGGTGATAGCCGGCGTGCTGCGCGAGTGGCTCGCGGCACGCGCCGAGCTGCCGGATAAGTCTCTGGTGGCGATCTGCCCGGTCACGGCGCGGGGCCGCGGCGACCGCGAACGGTTGGGCGAGGACAGCCACGGCAACCTGTTCGGCCTGGAGTTATGCCCGCTGGGCACCGACATCGCGGATCCAGCCGACCGGCTGACTCGCATCCATCGCGCGATGAGCTGGGCGAAATCCCAAGTGGCGCAACGGGGAGTAAATGTGACGTTGCTTCTTCTCGCGCCCAGTATCGGGCCCACCGTCTTATTGCCGCTGATTCCGTTCGCGTCGTGGGTGCGCCGCGGCTACAACGTGTCGATCTCTCACGTTCCCGGACCGAAGACCGAGATGTATTGGAACGGGGCTCATCTCGAGGAGATCTACCCTGTATCGACGGCTATCAGTGGTCAGGCACTGAACGTGACGACATGTTCCTACGCCGACCGGGTGATGTTCGGCTACATTTCCGGACGGCAAGTGATGCCCGACATCGAGTCGGTCGTAGCGTTGACCGAGAGTGCGCTGGTAGATCTGGAGAATGCGGTCGCGGCGCGTGGTCGACGCGGTTAGTGGTGTGACGACGGTGGGCATAGTCGGCACGCGCGAGTCAATCACGATTCGAACGGAAAAGAGTGACGATGTTCAGGAAAGACGACACAGCGCTCATCGAGGACGTTGTGGAGGAGTTGAAGGTCGACCCGGCAATCGAATCTTCTCGTGTTGCCGTCACTGCGGACAACGGAGTGGTCACGTTGACGGGAACTGTACCCACCTACTGGCAGAAAGTTGAGTCAGCACAAGCGGTTTGGCGCGTCCTCGGAGTTCGCGCTCTCGCTGATGACATCCGGGTGGAGGTGCCTGGTACGCATGTTCGCAACGACACGGACATCGCCGCGGCAGCGGCGGCTGTCTTGCGGTCACACAGCGACTTGCCCGAGACGATCGATGCGACGGTTCGCGATGGGAATGTCACGTTGACCGGCAAGGTGGATTGGCACTTCCAACGCATGGCTGCAGTCAATGCCATCAAGCACATTCGCGGTGTGACGAGCGTGCGCAACCAGATTGACCTCAACGAGGCGCCCAAGGTTTCCGATGTGCGCGATCGGATCAGGATGGAGTTGGTACGCACGATCAATCAGGAAGTCAACAACATCGACGTCGAAACCGGCGATGGCACGGTGACCTTGAGCGGCACGGTGCGGTCGGAGTCCGACGCGGCAGCTGCGCGCCACGCTGCGTGGGCGGTACCCGGGGTCAAGAGTGTCAAGGACTTGCTTCATGTTTCGTAGCTGAATGCGGTTCCGGTTGGGTCATATTCGCCGTTCTTTCTCCACAGCCGGAACCAGCAGCGCGGCCACATTGTCATCCGTCATCAGCGCGCGACTGGTCGCGTAAACCTGCTGGCGTTCGCTGTACCGGGCGTAGGGCGACGATCGCCACACCAAACAGATAACACAGTGCGGTTGACACCGGAAATCGCCCATCTGGGGCAAACCCGCTTGCAGAGAAGTTGCGTAATGCAGTCACTGCGAAGGCGGTCCCCAGGATGAGAATTACGGTACTGGCGTTGACGGGCAAAGACACTGGGACGGTGGGGAGATCGGTGACCATCAGTGATTTGGCCCAGGCGACAATAGCGAGGACAACTGCGGTCAGCACTGACAATGCCGCAATCCACAGCAACCTCGTCCACCACCATTGCGCGCTGTTCACTGCGGGCTGCGGGAACCATCCCGCTGGGTAGACGATCATGACGAAAGGCACGACGGCGACCATGTGCCACAGATACAACACCATCACGCGCCTGTTGGCTGCACGCAGCCACGACCGCACACGGGCTCCCTGCAGCCGCGCAGTGACTGCGGGGGCGACCATGATCAGCGCTGCTGATTGCGCTGTAGCGAAAGCGAGCATGACCACGCTCGGAGGTGAACTGTTCTGTACCACCTGACCGGGTACGCCGATCAAGCTTATCGGGTACGGCCCCACAACTAGTGCGATGACCAGGGTGGCCACTGCCAGGACCAGGAGAACGGCCGAGTTCCTCCGGTCTACAGACCCGGCGGCCCAGGCCACCCCAAGCTGAAATATCGCGGCCCAACACAACAGATTGTTGGCAACCAGAATCTCGGGTATGCCAGCGCCCAACCCGATCGTATCGACCGCAATCACGCCTGCCGCCAGCACCATTGGTGCGAACAATCCCCATCGGCGATGTGCCGCAACGGCTGCTGGCGTAAGGACGACCAGTACGACGTAGACGGGAATGAACCATAAGTGCATGGCCACCGCCCACGCGCCCAGGTCGAGCGTCGAGTTGTCAACGCCGGCGAGCACCGACACTGCCACCGCCGCCAGCATGGCGACAACGTATGCCGTGGTAGGGCCGAGGACAGTTCGGACTCGGCGGCCCAGCCAATCTCGTGCAGATGTCGCACCCCGACCGGTCCATGACACCGCGCTCGCGTAGCCGGCGACGAGAAAGAACACCGGGACGACCTGAAAGATCCACGTTAGCCACTGGGTCCATGGAGCTTCTACCAGGATGTTCGACCGGACAATGTGGCCGTCTCGAAATACCACAGCTGCCGCGAGCCAGTGCCCGACCACTACCGCGATGGCAGCGCAGACCCGGTACGCGTCCACTGCTAATTCTCGACGTCCGGGGGAGGCTACGGTACCCATGGGTCCGCCGCAGGCCACTGGTCGCCGCCGACTTTATCCGGCATTTGCGAGCGCAGCGAAATCGCTGGTATCCAAAGGCGATTCGGGGCGAACTGTCAGAATCGAGTTGGCTGCGTCCCATTGTTGGTCAATCATGGCTGCTCCTGAAGAGATGATGGACCATCATCATCGGCCGAGATGTGCCGCGCGGTAACGGGACAAAGTCACCAGCGCATAGGGCTTCGGCTCCGTCCGCCGGTCCTTTGGGCCATTGCGCAGGCCGACCGCCTGTCGGGCAGTGGGGCGGCGGACTCACTGGCGCCGTGACAGCCCCGTGAATAATCCTGGCTACGGGCGACAACGCAAGCGGCAGCGGCGTACAGTAGATCTGCGGACGTGCGGAGGTGCCGGGTAATGAGCAGTACCGGTGACGGAACCGGTTCGGTGTTTTCGCGGCTGAGCCGGAGGGGACTCTTCGGCGAGATGCATGAGCAACTCGATGAGCTCCTCGCAGGACGTGATCAGATGGAGTCGTTGCTGCGAGTGATCGTGGACATCGGTGCGGATCTGGATCCGAACACCACCCTGCACAGGATCATCGATGCTGCGATCGAGTTGACCGGCGCACGCTACGGTGCGCTGGGTGTGCGCGCACCTGATGGCATGCTCGATGCGTTTTTGTTCGAGGGGATCGACGCCGAGTTGCAGGCGCGCATCGGGCGTCTGCCGGTTGGTAAAGGCGTGCTGGGAGTGCTGCTGGACCGCGCCGAGCCGCTGCGTGTTGACGATCTGACCCAGCATGCTGAGGCGGTCGGATTTCCCGAACACCACCCGCCGATGCGTGCGTTTCTCGGCATGCCGATCACCATCCGAGGTGAGGTGTACGGCAGCCTCTACGTCACCGACGACCGGTCTGGGCACGTATTCACCGAATCCGACGAGAACGCCATCCGGGCACTAGCTTCGGCGGCCGGGGTGGCCATCGACAACGCCCGTTTATTCGAGCGGCAGCGGGCTTCGGCCCGCTGGATGGCTGCAGGCCGGGATATCACCTCAACTCTGCTGTCGTCGGCATCCTCGGAGCAATCACTGCAGACGATCGCCGAGCATGTCTACGAACTGGCCGACGCGGAACAGGTCATCGTGCTGATCCCCAGCGCGGCGGATCAGTTCGGCGAGTCCGCCGACACGTTGTCTGTTGTTTCCACCGTGGGGCGTCACAGTGCCAGCCTGCCGATCGGATGCCAGGTGTCAATTGACGGGTCTACCAGCGGTCAGGTATTCCGCACCGGAACCCCGTTGATCACCGAGAACTTCCGCTATCCGATTCCATCCTTTGCGGATATGGGCGAATGCCAGGCGATCGTGGTGCCGCTGGGCGCCCGTGACAGCGTGACCGGAGTTCTTGCGGTGGCGCGCGGGATCGATCAACCCCGGTTCACTTCGGACGATCTGAGCTGGTTGGTCGACTTCGCCAACCACGCCGTACTGGCGCTGACCCTGGCCGATGCCGGAGAGCAAGCCCGCGACCTGACGATTTTGGCTGACCGCGAACGCATCGCGCACGATCTACACGATCACGTCATCCAGCGACTTTTTGCCGCCGGCATGGATCTGCAAGGCACCGTCGCACGAATCCGATCACCGCAGATCATCGCCCGCCTTACCGGCACCATCGACGAACTGCAGTCGACCATTACCGACATTCGCACCGCCATCTTCCACCTGCAGTCGGCGTCCGGCGGCGCCACCAGCTTCCGGGAACGGATCCAGGCCACAGTGGCCGAATTGACCGAACACTGTCAGCTGGCCACCACTGTGTGCATTCGGGGCCCGTTGACTGTGGTGAGTGCGGAACTTGTCGAGCAAGCTCATGCGGTTATCGCAGAAGCACTCAGTAACGCGGTGCGCCATTCCGAGGCGCGCAGCCTGACCCTTGAGGTCACCGTGGCCGATGAGCTTGTTGTCGATGTCATCGACAATGGCCGTGGTATTCCCGCCGACAATCAGCGGCGCAGCGGCCTGGATAACATGAGCCGTAGAGCAGAGCTACTCGGTGGCACCTGCGACGTCTTCACCCCGGCAGCTGGCGGCACCCATGTGTGTTGGACCGTCCCCCTGGTGCTCGAATCATGACTGACGATCGGCCGTGGGGCCGATCAGGGGCTGAATGTCGACGCTGTCAGGGTTTGACACGGCCTACGGGACGGTCATAGGGGTTGCAGATTCGGCTCCCATCTACGGCAGCGAGATGACCAAGGACTCTGTGGTTGCCGGGCTGGACCCGTGCAGCATGGGTAAATGCCCGAGCAGCAAGACAACCGGAGAACTCTCATCACCGAGTCCATTCCCCGCGGCGACGACGCCGATATCGTCGAGCAGGATCAGGCCGTTGGAGACGAGGCGGATGATGCCGACGAATCATGGGCGGTTGGCATTGGCCAGCAATGGAATGCCGATGCCGGTGATGTGCTCGAGCAGAGTTATCCGATGCCCGAGTATGACGACGATCGGCCATAGCCGGCGGGGCGTCTTGGTTAGCAATAGGACTGTTCGGTATCCGTCGTTCACCCAACGAGCAACATCAGGTTGCCCGAACGGCGGGTATGTGCGGCGGCGGATGCGACAGTGACCAGGCGAGCAATCCCGTGCTCGATGCCGCGGGCCAATTCGTCGGCATCGAGCTCGGCGTCGTAGTCGCCGATGACGCCGAACGTGAGGCGGTCGGCATAGCTCATCATCGCGATGCCGGTGCGCATTCCGATCGCAATGGGCGGCACCGGCACAAGGTCGACAATCTGGCGGCCCAACATGTGCATTCGCTGCGTTGGACCCGGGACGTTGGTGGTGACGGCAACCACGCCGCGTTGCGGGAGTCGGCCCAGCAACCGCACGGCGGACGCCATGATCGGAAACGGCACCAGGTTGGCCGCCGCAACCACCCAGGAGCCGGCTTGCCGTTGCCCGCTGCGCTTTGCAGTACTCAGTCGCTTGTGGACCAGCCGGAGCTGTTCGAGCGGATCCGACCGATCGACGGGCAAGTCCGGTAGTAGAAGAGAAACCCGATTGTCGGGTACGTGTAGCAACTCGGTGGGCCGGACGGAAACCGGTACCAGGGTGCGGATCGGACCAGCCGAAGGCTCGATGTCGTGCCGTAGCATCGCCGATCGGAATCCGTCGGTGATGGCTGCGAGCGCGACGTCGTTGACCGTGACGCCGAACCGCTCGCTGATCAATCGCACGTCACGCAAGGAGACCTCGGCGGCGCTGAACCGACGTAGATCGCTGAGTTGTCCATTGAGCGGTTGCGCGGACGTGGCGAGTACACCGGCGACGAGCTGAGCGGCCCCAAATGCCACCCGCACACCGGCGCGGGCGGTCGATGTCACCATCCGCCAAGCGTCAGTGCCGAGTGCGATGGGGTTGAAGCCGTGGAGCGAGCGGCCGCCCGATTGTGAAGTGGTGCTGGGTTGTTCGTCGTGGGTGACCGGTTGGTCATCGCAGAGGCCGGCGAGCATTGCCGTCGCCGAGACACCGTCGGCGATGCAGTGGTGCAGTTTGACGAGGATCGCCCAGCGACCATCAACCAGTCCTTCAAGCACCCAGGATTCCCACAACGGACGAGACCTGTCGAGCCGGCGTTCCATCACGTCAGCGACCGCGCGATAGACCGCAGTGTCGTCACCTGGCGCTGTCACGGTGAGCCTGCGGACATGGTGGGTGATATCGAAACTGTCTGCGGGTACCCATTCTGGTGCGCTGAGGTCGAGCGGATATGAGTGCAACACCTGACGGCAGCGCGGAATGCCTGCGGACCGTTCGTCAAGCGCCGCTTGGAGTTCACGAAATTCCGGGGCGGGACCTTCCATGACGGCCAACACCGCTACCGCAAGGCTGGCGTGACTGTCGGAATCCTCCGCTTGCAGGAAACCGGCGTCGAGAACGGTCAGTCGGTCGTCGTTCACCGGCTTCCTTCCAGAGCTTGCTCGCCAATCGGCGTATGAGCGCTGCGCGGGTTTGTGAGTTGGTACTCCGCGGAGCGATGCCGAAGGAGTGCGCCGATGCCATCGGTGAGCGCCACGTCGCGAGCTGCATACGCGATGGCGGATCGGCCGGCGATGGCCGCAAACGGCAGTGCTTCGTCGGCTCGGATAACAGCGCTGGGGGCTTGACCCAGATCTGAGAGGGCGTCGGCGTCTGGTGCGACCGTGGTCGCGTCGGCTCCGAGCAGTACGGCGGCGGCGCCGAGCTCGCCGATCAGCAGGGTCTCCACATTGCCGTCACGCAAGCCGGCGCACACCGCCGCCAGCCCGTCGACGGCCCGCCCCGATTGATTGCCACGTTCCTGGGTGAAAGCGTCTGTCAGCTTGCGCATCTCAGTGTCATGCCGCTTTCGGAGCACTTCTTCGACGAACTCGTGAGCTTCATGGTCGGACAGCCGACGCCCCGACGCCCCGGCAGGCAGTGCGACCACCGAGGCTGCGAGCCGCTTGGGCAGTTCGGCCACCAATTCGCTGCGGGCGCGCACCTGTCCCGACACAAAAATCTCCGCGGCGCCGATCTGGTCGGCGAGTTCGGTGACCCGGGCGGCGACAGCGCGGACGTTGATTCGGACCGCCTCTTCCACGTTGTGCTGGAAGTCGCCGTAGCCGTTCCAGCCGGCGGTTGCCGCTTTGTGGACCGGAAAGCCGTCCCCGTGCAGCGTTTCGGTTCGAATCGTGTGGTGATGGTGCACGGTTAGTTCGGCGCCTTCCCGGTCGGCCGCGACGAACAGATAGCTGGGGTGCCAAAGATCTCCGTTGATCAGCGGCAGCACAAAGGGCAGCTGAGACACCCGGGTCATGGGTAGCCCGGACTGTGGATAGCTTGCGGCGGCAGCGATGAGCACGCCGTCAGCGGTGGCTATCAGCCCGCGCGGCCCGGCGGCCGGTAGATGTTGCCGCACAGCCGGTTCCAGCACGGCGATTAGCTCGTCGTCGGCGCCCTGGCCGACCAGTGCACGGTGGAGGTCCTGCCAGGTCGCGTCGATGCGCTCCTGACCGTCGGGCACCTTGAGCGCGATATCGAAGTAGACCGACGCAAACGGCCCGTCATGGCCGAGCAGCGGACGGAACGGTGTGGTGTCCACAGAATCTCCCATCGGCACGGCGCCGCGCGCATGAGGTGCGGCGCCCGTCGAATGATGCTGAGCCTCATCGCGCCGCAAAGGCAGGGCTGATCGGACGCAGTCCGAGGGACCTTCGGCCCCAGCAGCGAATGGCGGCCGGCGCCATGGACCGAAGTCCCTTCGGCCCGGGGCATGTGGCCCTTGTCGGCGACCACCCCGGCCGGTGAACATCAGGGGTATGACGCACCGCAGTCAGACTGCGGAACTGACTGCTGGTACGCAGCCGCCGGTTGACGACGCCATATCGTCGGAATTGTCGGCAACCAGCTGCGATGCGATTTCGATAAGTACTGCCGAGGCAGGACTATTTGGCGCGGAAACCGGATCGATGGAATAGGAGTCGATCGATGTCATCTCGAAATTTGACGCACCGTACACCCCGGCGTGTCTTCCGCGACCGCAGAGAAGCGGGGCGTGCCTTGGCTGAGCTGCTGACGGCATACCGCGACAAAGCGGATGTCGTGGTCCTCGGCTTGGCGAGAGGTGGAATTCCCGTTGCATGGGAGGTCGCCGCTGCGCTCGGTGCTCCGCTGGACGCGTTCGTCGTCCGAAAACTGGGTGCACCGGGTCATGAAGAGTTCGCCATGGGTGCACTGGCGAGTGGAGGTCGCGTCGTCATCAACGATGATGTGGTTCGGGCACTGCGGGTTTCGCCGCAGCGGCTTTCCGAAATCGCCGAGCAGGAAGGCCGTGAACTGCAGCGGCGGGAAATTGCTTATCGTGACGGCCGCCCGCCGGTCGACGTTACCGGCAAGACCGTGATCGTTGTCGATGACGGACTTGCCACCGGCGCCAGCATGTTCGCCGCTGTGCAGGCACTGCGCGAGGCGGATCCGAAGGAGATAGTGGTCGCAGTACCCGCGGCTTCTGAGTCGAGCTGCCGGCAGTTCGCCGGCCTTGCCGATGACGTTGTGTGTGCGAGCATGCCGGCACCGTTTCGGGCGGTCGGTGAGTCCTTCTGGGATTTCAGCCAAGTCAGTGATTCCGAAGTGCGCGAGCTATTGGCTACGCCTACGGTGAGGCCAGTTGTCGGGACCCGGCTGCGGGCGAAAACTCCGGCCGAGGTCATCAACGCCGCGGCGATCGACGCGCCCGATGGGATGCCGCCCACTGAGGTGCTGGAGGAACTGATCGGAGACGCGCAGATCGTCCTCATCGGAGAGGCGTCACACGGTACGCACGAGTTCTACGCCGCGCGTGCTGCCATCACGAAATGGCTTATCCGCGAGAAGGGTTTCTGTGCCGTCGCCGCAGAGGCAGATTGGCCGGACGCCTATCGGGTGAACAGGTATGTGCGTGGTATCGGTCATGACGAATCCGCAGACCAAGCGTTGGGCGGCTTCGAGCGATTCCCGGCATGGATGTGGCGAAACGTGGTGGTCAGGGATTTCGTCGACTGGCTGCGCCGGCACAATGCCGAATGCGCGGTTCGAAACGAGAGGTTGACTGGCTTCTACGGTCTGGATCTGTACAGCCTGCACCGTTCGATGGGTGAAGTCATCGCCTATCTGGACAAGGCGGATCCGCGTGCGGCTGCCCGGGCGCGAGAACGCTACGCCTGCTTCGACCATGTCTCATCGGCCAATGACGGCCAGGCATACGGCTTCGCGGCGGCCTTCGGTGCGGGAATATCGTGTGAGCGCCAGGCAATCGAGCAACTCGTCGAAATGCAGCGGAATGCGGTCGATGTTGCGCGGCGGGACGGCCTTCTTTCTGAAGACGAGGCTTTCTACGCCGAACAAAATGCCCAGACGGTCCGCGATGCCGAGGTGTATTACCGAGCGATGTTCGGCGGACGCGTTTCGTCATGGAATTTGCGCGACAAGCACATGGCGCACACCTTGACCGCGCTGTTGGATCATCTGGGTCACCAAGGCACCCAGGCGCCAAAAATCGTTGTGTGGGCGCATAATTCGCATGTCGGCGATGCCCGTGCGACAGAGGTGGGGAACGACGGGCAGCTCACTCTCGGCCAGCTGGTCCGGGAACGCTACGGCAGCGACTGCCGCCTGATCGGCTTCAGCACCTACGCGGGCACTGTCACCGCCGCCAGTGAATGGGGCGGCATCGCCGAACGCAAGGCAGTCCGCCCGGCGCTCAACGGCAGCGTTGAGGAGCTCTTGCACGAAGCGGGCAGGGCGTCGTTCTTCGTCTCGCCGTTGATCACCAGTGCGGCCGCCGAGCCGCTGTCGGTGGTGCGCCTCGGCCGTGCCATCGGCGTCATCTACCTGCCCGCAACCGAACGGCAGAGCCACTACTACCACGTACGCCCCGCTGATCAATACGACGCGATGATCCATATCGACCGGACTCGGGCCCTCGAACCACTGGAACCGACCAGCGTCTGGCACGAAGGTGAAACGCCGGAAACGTATCCGACCGGACTCTGAATCAGCGGTTCTTGAAAGCATCGACCGCTGTCGGCAGCGTCAGAAAGATTCTGTCGTCACCGATCTTTGCGAGTAGGCCCGCCGCGGCGAGAGCGTCGCGCAGGTCCTGTTTGACCCGCGCGATGGCAAATACGATTCCGCGCTGCGATAGTTCTTCGCGGAGTTGGTCGAGTGCTTCGAGTGCTGTCAGATCAACTTCCACGTTCGCTTCGGCGTTCAGAACGAACCATTCGACGTGGCCGCCGGTTTCGTCTACTGCCGCCAGCGCGCGACTCCGGAAGTCCTGAGCATTCGCGAAGCAAAGCGGTGCGTCGTAGCGGTAGATGAGCAGACCGGGCAGCGGCGCTGCATCCGGATAATCTTCGATGTCATGCATCCCGGCGACTCCGGGAACGAAGCCGAGCACGCTGTCGTGTGCATGCGCTATGCGGCGCAACAAGTCCAAGATCGATAGGCCGACAGCTACTAGTACCCCGTTGAGCACGCCGAGGCCGAGTACCGCCACCGTGGTCGCGCATGCCAGGACCAGCTCACTACGCCGAAAACGTGCCAGCCTTCGGTATTCGGCAACGTCGATCATGCGTATCGCGGCATAGATGATGAGTGCTCCGAGTGCCGCTACCGGGATGTGCGACAACGCGTGTCGGCCCCACAATGCAACTACTGACACCAAGAGCACCACGACGGCGGAATGCAGCTGGGTCTTACCGCCGACGGCACGAGCCAACGCGGTGCGGGATCCGCTGGCGCTCACTGGAAACGCATGTATCAGGCCGGTGGCGATATTGGCTATGCCGAGCGCACGCAGATCGGAGTCCGGGCGGATGTCGTCATCTCCAGGCGCTGCGAAGGCTCGTGCGGTCAGCACAGCGTCACAGAATGCCACGATGGAGATGCCGACCGCGGGAAGCGTCAGTGCCGACAGTTGGGCTGCTGTGACGTGTGGAAAGCCGACCGCTTGCGTCGGCTCAGGAATGGCTCCGAGAATCTTGGTGCCGCGAAACCAGAGCGGTTGCCAGGTTACGACTGCGGTAGCGGCTAGGACCGCGATAGCCGGTCCCGGCAATTTCGGTGCCCACCGATCGAACGCGAACAATAGTGCGAGGGCCGACGCCGCCATGATGAGAGTACGCATGTGCAGATCACGTACTACCTCTGGAATCGCTTGGGCGACCGCGATAATCGGTCCATCCGGCAGCGGCACATCGGCGACAGCGCCGATCTGGCTGACGATCATCACGATCCCGATCCCGGTGATGTATCCGATCAGAATTGGACGGGAAAACAAGTTGGCCAAGAATCCCAGCCGGGCCAACGAAGCGACCAAGCACACAGCGCCGACGATGCCGGCCAGAACTGCTGCCAGCATTTGATGAAGCGCAGCGTCACCGGCTGCAACAGGGATTAGTACGGCTCCAGTCAGTAACGCGGTAGAAGATTCCGGCCCAACGGATACTCGGCCAGACGAGCCAAACAACACATATACGACCTGAGCTGTCGCGGCCGCCCATAATGCAGTCAGTGGGGGCATTCCCGCCAGCATCGCGCAAGCCATCACCTGGGGCACCAAATATGCGGTTACCGTGACACCCGCGACGAGGTCGCCACGCAGCCAGCTGAACCGATATGACCGCAGCTGCGCGACAATGGGTGGCCAAGTCATAGAGCGGCTCACGATAGTCATTGTCTCTCAATTGGTTCCATATGGAGGTTGCCTGCGATATTTGAGATCACACTGGTGCCTTTAGGTCAAAACCCTGCGCGGCCCGCTGTCCGGGTGCGGTGGTGAGGTCCGAGATGGTCATCGAATCGAATCACCCCGGAGCCATCCGGCCATGTGCCAGAGGACCTTTGACCCGTGTAGTCGTCACCGGACCGGCGCATTATTCATGGATGATCTGTCCGGAGTGCCGCGGCGGTTGAGCCGGTCCAACGAAACGGTTCAGCCCACCCGGTCGGGGCGGTCTCTGGACAGATCTGAACTCCAAGCACGTTGGTGCGACGGGGAATTTCGACGCCCGACTGAATCGCTTGACCTGCAGGGAGGACTCCGATGGTCGTACTCAACGAGGCGGACGCGCAAGCGCGTGCTGCTCAGGACGTCGATGCCGGCGTGCCGGGCAATCCGGCAAAGAATGATCGCCAAGGGCGGACTGTTCTGGCGGTAGCTGCGGCGTTGATCGTTGTCGCGGCACTCGTTGGCTGGATGTTTCACGGCTT
The DNA here is from genome assembly GCA_031292695.1 of Mycobacterium sp. GTDB lineage: Bacteria > Actinomycetota > Actinomycetes > Mycobacteriales > Mycobacteriaceae > Mycobacterium. Next base: position 24,102 of record JARLGS010000384.1, read on the forward strand.
TGCGCTTGTCCGCCTGGTTTTGCCCGACACGTCTGCGGCAGCGCCAAGTGCTCCTCCTAGGGCACAGTTGAAATCCGCGTCGACGGCGCAACAGTTGTATGTCTGGCTTGCGCAAGTTGAAGCGCCACTCGACGCGCTGCTTGTTGTGCGGAACAACATCGCCGCCGCTGCGGCCAACAATGACTCCGCCGGAATCCAGCGAGCCTGCGAGTCGGGGCAGGTGATCGTGCCGCGCGTACAGGAACATCTACCGAGCCCGGACTCAGCA
>JARLGS010000385.1 GCA_031292695.1 Mycobacterium sp.
CGAGCCGGTGTTCGCCCAGACGCTGACCCGCTGCGCAGCAGTGGTCGCTGACGTTCTCGAAAAGCCACTGCTGGATGTCATTTTCGATGCGGATGGCCCGGGTAACGAAGAGACGCTACGGCAGACTTGCTACGCCCAGCCCGCCTTGTTCGCGGTGGAGATGGGCCTGGCCCGCCTCTGGCAGTCATGGGGCTTCGAACCCGATGTGGTGCTGGGCCACAGCGTCGGCCAGTATTCGGCGGGCTGCGTCGCCGGCGTGTTCAGCCTCGAGGATGGCGCGCTGCTGATGGCCGAGCGCGGCCGCCTTTTCGGCACTTTGCCTGCGGGCGGTCGGATGGTCGCGGCCTTCACCGCCGCCGAGCGCGTCGAGAGCCTCATCGATGAGCTCCCAAGTATGTCGGTCGCCGCCTACAACGGTGCTAATACCGTACTGTCGGGACCCGCGCACGACCTGGACCGGGCGGTGGCCGCTTTGACAGCCGACGGCGTCCGGTGTGACTGGCTAGACACCAGCCACGCGTTCCACTCGGGGCTGCTCGATCCGATCCTCGACGAGTTCGAGTCGTATGCGAGCCGTTTCAATTTCCTTTCGCCACAACGGATTCTAGTGTGCAACCGCACCGGCGCCGCGCTTGGCAGGAGCGTGAAACTCGATGGCGCCTATTGGCGTCGCCACGCGCGCCAACCGGTGGAATTCGCCAAGAGCGTGCGCACCCTTGCCGATCTGGGTTGCAAAGTGTTGCTGGAGGTCGGCCCGCAACCGGTGCTCACCGCCGCAGCCCTGCGGGCATGGCCTGATCCGGCCACCGCACCGCGGGCGATCGCGTCACTGCGTCGAAACACCGCCGACCACCGCCAGATCACCGAAGCCCTTGCTGACGCGTACGTGCTGGGCCACCTGCCCGACTTCGGCGAAGTCATAGGACAGGCGCGAAAGCTCGACCTGCCGACCTATCCGTTCCAGCATCGCCAGTACTGGTATCGAGACAATCGGGTCCGCCCCAACCAACAACAGAACGATGCCGCGCGTACCGAAGCCGTCCGTCTTCTCGAGGACGGCCGGATCGAGGAACTCGCGGCCCTACTCGACGGTGCTGGCGGCGATCAGCAGACCCTGAACGTGCTGACGAAGCTTGCCGCACAACACAACCAGCACCGCAAAACTCGGTCGATCGCGGACGCGCGCTACGAGATTCGCTGGGAAAAATCCACCGCTGGGGTCGCAGGGGTCTCAGATGCCGAAGCCGGCGAGGGAGCTGCCTGGCTCCTCATCGGCGATGATGCCGAGGCAGTTCAGCCATTGGTCGACGCGCTGACCGCGCATGGGCACCGGCATCGGATTCTCGGGTTGCCGGTGTCCGACGCGGACGAGGAACAACTCGAGGTCACGTTGCGCGCCGCGGTGGCAGACGTACCGACGCTACGTATCCTCCATGTCGCGGGGCTCGACTGCGACACCGCACCGTCGATGGGGTCGCTGCTGCGGATGCAACACCGAGTCCTGGGCGGAACACGGCGACTCTTCCGCGCGGCGGTCGCCGCTGAACTGCGCAGACCCATCTGGGTGGTGACCCGCGGCGCGCAGCGAGTCACTGACGCGGACACCGTGTCACCGGATCAGAGTTGCCTGTGGGGATTCGGTCGTGCCGCCTCGCTCGAGCATCCGCAAGTGTGGGGCGGACTGGCGGATCTGGCCGAAGGCACTGCCGACGAATGCTCGCGGTTGATCAACCAGGTGGTGGCGGCACAGCGCGGCTCGGCCTCTAGGGAAGACCAAGTCGCGCTGCGCGATCAAGCGGTCTATGTTCCCCGCCTGGTTCGACGGGTTGGGCAGCCGATCGCGACACCGCTGGCACTGCGTGATGACGCAACGTATCTGGTGACCGGAGGGCTGGGTTCGGTCGGACTGGAAATATCTGGCTACCTGGCCGCGCACGGCGCCCGGCATCTGGTGCTGATCGGCCGACGCGCGCCCGGCGATGCCGCGCAAGAGCGCATCGATGCCATCCGCGAACAGTACGGCTGCGAAGTCCGGGTCATCGCGGCCGATGTCGCCGAAGCACACGACGTCGCGCGCCTGTTCGCCACCCTACAGGCCGAACTACCGCCGGTGGCCGGCATCGTTCATGCCGCAGGCGAGATCGGTACCACCCCGCTGCGCGCCCTAGACGACGCCGAGGTGGATCGGGTGTTCGCTGGGAAGGTCTGGGGTGCTTGGCATTTGAGCGAAGCAGCCGCGGACTTGCAGCTGGACTTCTTCCTTTGCACCTCCTCGATCGCCTCAGTATGGGGCGGGTTCGGTCAGACCGCCTATGGCGCGGCCAACGCCTTCCTCGACGGGCTGGCCTGGCGGCTGCGCGAGCAGGGCGTTCCTGGGATCAGCGTTAATTTCGGTCCCTGGTCGGCGGGCATGGCCGACGAGGAGGCTCGCGCCCGACTGGATCAGCGCGGGGTCCGGACATTGTCGCCTGCCGATGCCTTAGCAGGTATGGCCGATGTCGTGGCGGCTTCTTCCGCGCAGAGGGCGGGACACGGCCCCGTACAAGGCATTGTGGCCCGGATCGACTGGGCCCGCTTCCTGCCGCTCTACCAGCAGGCGGGGAGGCGGTCATTCCTGGCGGAGCTGGAGCGTGAGCTGCCCGATTCAGCGCCGGCGCCAACGCCGTCTGGTAAGACTCGACTGGTCGAGCAACTCACCAACGCTCCGGTGCAGCAGCGCAAGAGGCTTCTCGCCGATTACCTGCGCGACGCGGTGGCGGAGGTGACGCGAGTCGACGCCGCGGAGATCCGCGAGGACGCCGGATTCTTCGATCTCGGCATGGATTCGCTGATGGCCGTGGAATTGCGGCACCGCATCGAGCAGGCAGTGGGCAAGGAGGTGCCGGCTACCCTGGCGATGGACCACCCACGACTGGCCGACGTAGTGGATTACCTGCTCGCCGACGTGCTCGGACTCAGCGAGCAGGCATCGGCAGACTCAGGGCCCCAGCTGGCCTCGGTAGTGACCTCACCAGCAATGGGGCGCACGGATGAGCCGATCGCGATCGTCGCGGTGGCGTGCCGTTTTCCCGGCGCGCCCAATCCCGAAGCCTTCTGGGAGGTGCTGTCCGGCGGTGTCGATGCGATCCGGGAAGTCCCGGAGGACCGATTCGACATCGACGAGTTCTACGACCCGGATCCAGAGACTCCGGGCAAGGTCTACAGCCGCTTCGGTGGATTCCTGGACGAAATCGACGGATTCGATCCGGAATTCTTCGGCATCTCCCCGCGCGAGGCTGTTTGGATCGATCCGCAGCAGCGGCTGATGCTGGAAACTGCGTGGGAGGGTTTGGAACGTGCCGGGTATTCCCCGGGGGCGTTGCGCGGCAGCCGAACCGGCATCTTCGTGGGGGTGGGTGCCAACGAATATTCGCATCTGCTGTGCGCCGACTCGGTCGAGAAGATCGAGCCCCACTTCATCACCGGCAATGCGCTCAATGCCGTCTCGGGTCGGGTTGCGTTCGCACTCGGACTAGAAGGACCGGCGGTCGCGGTCGATACCGCGTGCAGCTCGTCATTGGTGGCCGTCCATCAGGCGCGCCAGGCATTGCATTCCGGTGACTGCGATTTGGCGTTGGCCGGTGGTGTGAACGTCTTGCTGAGTGCGGTATCCATCATCGCCGCGTCACGCGCCAGGATGCTTTCCCCCGTCGGGCGATGCAAGACCTTCGACGCCTCGGCCGACGGCTATGTGCGCAGTGAAGGCTGCGGGATTCTGGTGCTCAAAAGGCTGAGCGATGCGGTGCGCGACGGCGATCGGGTTTGCGCGGTCATCGCGAGCACTGCGGTCAATCAAGACGGCGCCTCCAGTGGTTTGACGGTCCCCAATGGCGGCGCACAGCAACGGCTTATCAGCGCGGCGCTGGCTCGCGCCGGTCTTGCCGGCGGGGATGTTGACTACCTCGAGGCGCACGGGACGGGCACCCCGCTGGGTGATCCGATCGAGGTGCAGGCGGCCGGGGCCGTCTATGGTGCCGCCCGTGACGCGGACCGGCCGTTGCTGATCGGATCGGTGAAGACCAACATCGGCCACCTCGAGTCGGCATCAGGGGTCGCCGGTCTGATCAAGGTCGTGTTGTCGCTGCAGCACGAAGTGCTGCCGCAGAGCCTGCACTTCGAGAAGCCATCGCCACATATCCCGTGGGATTCGCTGCCGGTGCGGGTCGTGCACGAGGCGATCCCATGGCAGGCCAACGGCAGGTTGCGACGCGCCGGCATCAGTTCCTTCGGGTTCACCGGCACGAACGCACACGTGCTGATCGAGGAGGCGCCACCACTGTCGGCGACACCCGACGAATACTCGACAGGCGACATGGCATCGGAGTCGGACGCTCAAGATGAGCCGGTCGACGTGCTGCCGCTGTCCGCGCGGTCACCGCGGGCGCTGGTGGCGTTGGCGCAGCGATATGGGGAATGGCTGAACACCCACCCAACGGTCGACATCGCCGATGTGTGCTTCACGGCCGGGGCGGGGCGTTCGCATTTCGAACACCGGGCCGCGCTGGTCGTGGACTCGGTTCAAAGCGCCCGCGAGGCGCTGGGCGAGTTGGCCGAGAACCGGATGCGACCGGGAGTGGTACGCGGCGAGTGCACGGACCCGCCGACGACGGCGTGGTTGTTCACCGGGCAAGGTAGCCAGTACCCGGGGATGGCGCGCGAGTTGTTCGACGCTGAGCCGGTTTTCGCAGACACAGTGGCACGCTGCGCGGACGCGATCAACGGGATGCTGCCCCGCCCGTTGCTGGAGGCGCTGTTCGCCACCGACCGCGACACCGGCGGTGAGCCCGGAGAAACACTGCGGCACACGTCGTTTGCCCAGCCCGCGCTTTTCGCCGTCGAGATGGGCCTGGCCCGGCTGTGGCAGTCGTGGGGCGTCGGGCCCGACGTGGTGCTGGGGCACAGCGTGGGCCAGTACGCGGCGGCGTGCGTGGCCGGGGTTTTCAGCCTCGAGGACGGAGCACGGCTGATGGCCGAGCGGGGCCGGCTGTTTGGCACCCTGCCCGACGGTGGGCGAATGGTTGCGGTGTTCGCCGACGCCACGTACGTCGAGGAGATCGCCAACGGGTTCCCGCAAGTGTCGGTCGCGGCCTACAACGGCCCCAACACGGTGCTGTCGGGTCCGGGCGCGGATGTGGAACAGATCGTCGCCGGGTGTGGCAATGACGGGATCCGGTGCAGCCGGCTGGAAACCAGCCACGCTTTCCATTCGGAGTTGCTTGAGCCGGTGCTCGGTGAATTCGAGTCGTATGCAGCGCGATTGCAGTTCGCTCTGCCGACGTTGCCGCTGGTCTGCAACCGCACCGGCGCCGTGCTCACGGCGGAGACCCCGCTGGACGCAGAGTATTGGCGGCGGCATGCCCGCCAGCCGGTGCAGTTCGCCGAAAGCGTGCGCACCGTGGCGGCGCTGGGATGCTCGGTGTTGATGGAGATCGGTCCGCAACCGGTTCTGACCGGGGCTGCGGTGCAGGTCTGGCCGGAACATCTGGCCGCGCCGCGTGCGATCGTTTCCTTGCGCAAGGGCGTCGGCGACCGGCGCCAGATCGCTGAAGCGCTGGCCGGGGCCTACGTCAGCGGCCATCGACCCAAGTTCGCGGCGCTGCATCGTCAACCTCGCCGCAGACTCGAACTGCCCACCTATCCATTCCAGCGCCGTCGCTTCTGGCCCAAGACTTCCGGCATCGCCGGCCTCGACGGACTGGGCGCTGCCGTATCCGGAATCCTCGGCAGTGCAAAAGATCTCGCCTCCGGCGACTCCGTCTACACCAGTCGGCTGTCGGTCAAGTCGCAGCCGTGGCTTTCCGATCACGTCATCTATGGCAACGTGGTGGTCCCGGGTGCGACGTACGCGGCGATGGCCCTCGCCGCCGTTGGGCCGCCGGCGCGGGTGCAAGACGTCTTTTTCTATGAGCCGATCATCCTGCCCGAGAAGAGTTCTCGCGAGGTGCAGCTGACTTTGCATCCGCTCGAGGACGGCGGCGGCTGGAGCTTCCGGGTGCACAGCCGCCCATACGGCGTCCGTGATGCTGAATGGTCGTTGAACGCCGACGGCACCGCCATCACTGGTCTCGATGACGAGTCGGTAGCGGATCCGGGTGACTCCATCGACGCGGCAATCGAGGGGATGGGCCGCACTCGTCCGCAGCAGCTGTTCGAGACCTTCGCCGATATGGAGCTGGCGTGGGGGCCTGCCTGGTCAAATTCTCTCAAATCGCTGTGGTTGGGCGAGGGTGAGGCGATCGGCGATGTCACCGTCGGCGACGAACTCGCCGAGCATCTCGGAACCGAGCCGATCCATCCGGTGCTGCTCGACCTGTGCACGGGGGTCGCCTTCCCGGCGTTCCCGGCGCTTCTGGCGGCCGAGCAAGGGGTGAACGATCTGTTCTTGCCGTTGCGGTACGGACAGGTAGAGCTGCGGGAGAGGATGCCTCGGCGGTTTTACTGCCGCGCGAGGTGGCACACCAGCGACCTCGACAACGAAACCCAAGTCTTCGATCTCGATTTCGTCGATCGGGATGGCCGCCGCCTGGGCGGGATCCGCGAGTTCACGGTCAAACGCGCGCCCCGAGAGGCGTTGTTGCGCGGGCTCGGCGGCGATGCCACCCGGCTGCTGTATACCCTCGGCTGGCACGAGGTGCCGCTGCCGGCATCGAGCGGGGAAGCCGGGAACGCGATCGGCACCTGGCTGATCGCCGGATTCGATGAACTGGCGGCCGACCTGCCGGGCTGCATTTCTTGTGACCGGGCCTCTATTTCAGAGGACCTGGGACAGCTGTTGGCACAGGCTCGCGAGCGCGGCATGCCGTTCTCCGGCATCGTCTGGCGCAGCACCGGGCCGAGTGCGGACGAGTCGAGCGCTGAATCTGCCGCGCGGCTGGAGACCGAGATCGCCCACCTGCTCAGCGCGGTGCACACCCTGCGGGCCGACGCGGCG